>JAPJNA010000014.1 GCA_026461395.1 Chthoniobacterales bacterium
CTCTTCGCTGTATCTGCTTTTTTTCATGTTGTTCTGCTCTCCTTATTGCCCAGCAGAACTTCATTTTTCAACTGTCCCGTTTATGGGGGTCAGGTCAATGCGAAGAATACTGTAGAAACCCGGAAACTAATTAATATGGAACTCAAGAGCTCAGGAAGTGAATAGAAAGATCATGAGAGGACAGAAATCCTGGTTTATACCAATCCCCAACATCATCCCTTCTTCATCTTAGAGCATTGTTGATTTATTCTGACGCTCTGAAAAAGGGTGAGGAAGAGAAAATGAATCTGGAACTCATGAACTCAGGAAATGAATGAGACTGGAGAGGTGTCGTGCCGACGTTGAAAGAACCGATGGGTCCTGCTCCATGGATATTGCGTTCTTTCCACTGTGCCCCAGGGTCATGTGCGGATTTCTCTCTTACAAGAGATCGCCACCCTCCTTGGCTTACTTTCCATCCCGCAGTCCCTTTTGTTCTGCATTTCCCTTCCTGAGTTCATGAGTTCCAGATTAATCATGCAGTCTCCCCTCAAGCGACAGATTGACTAGAAGATGCTCTAGTCCTGTGCGTCTGCGTGAGAATGCCACGTTCACCGACAAGAGATCACTTCATCGGCGGTACGAAGTCCGCTCGCAAGCGCCGAGTCGATGCTGGCATGGGCAACCTGATCCCCAGCCAGCCAGAGATTGGGAGTGGGGCGACGCTCGGGTTGGAATCGATGAAATCCCGGAATCTGGGAAGGAAGTGCCCGAACAATTCTTATTTCTTGAAGAAACTTCCATTCTCTAAAATCAGGCAAGTATCGGTTTATCTCTTTCTGAACTAGTCCAGAAAGATCGCCGACTGGAGGATTGAGAACGGTCGCGGAAAGAAGTCTTTTTCCCTTGGGGGCATATTCGGGCGCCGTATTTGTAAGATCCGTGAAGTGCCTTACTAGAGCGTTCTTTCCCTCAGGCAATACCAGCAACCCTCCCTCGTAGAGCGGATCGTTGCCCGTGAAGTAAAAGGTGGATACCTGACTCCAAGCGCGTTGTTCCTTCAGGCTCAGCAATAGACAGGATGTTGACTCATCAGTGGCCAGAATCACGTGATCAGCCTCAATTTTTTCTCCGCTGGCAAGCTCTACCCCGAAAACGCAATCGCCAGCCCTATCTTTGCGCAGGAGCGCTTGAACGCGAGCGCCATAGCGTTGCCTGGACGAGGCTAGGCGTGAAGCGAGTTGTCGGGGGATCTCCCCCATGCCATTGGCTGGTAACAGGGCTCTCCCTAGAGCGAATTTCTTCAGGTCGTAGCGGAGGATGGAGGCATCGGTTCCAAGATCGTTATCCAGAAAGACTCCGGCAAAGAAGGGCCTGAGGAACTTCTCCAGAACATCGCCCTCCAGACCGAATCGAGAGATTTCCTGTAATGCAGAAATTCCTGATTCTTGACCAAGCAGCGAGTCATCGGAGCGAAGGCACTGAAGGGAGGCGAGCAGGCCAAGCGAGATCTTTTCACGGAGAGAAAACGATCGAATCAGGGGAGCTGAGAGCAACCAGTCAGGATGATGAAGCGGATTGAGTATCCGCTCCCAACCTTCCTCGCCAACCATCAGGGCACCGCTCTGAAAATAACGAGGTTGCAGCGCCTTAAGGTCCAGAAGGCTGCTCGCCGTGGGATAGGAATCGAGCAATACCTGGAAGCCCCGGTCGAGACGATAGCCCTCCGGAGTGATCTCTGTGGCAACCCGTCCTCCAGGATGATCGTCCGACTCCAACAGCAGCCATTCCACTCCGGCTTCCTGCAGGCGGATTGCACAAGCCAGACCTGCAAGGCCGGCACCGACAATGATCACCATAAGGATTGAGGAGAGGCGTAGTCTGAAAGAATCCCTACACTTTCAACGGTTCAAGATGCCATATCTCGCGGGCATACTCCGAAATCGTACGATCGCTGGAGAACTTACCCATGCGAGCCGTGTTAAGAATCGCCATTTCGGCCCAACGGGACTTATCTCGGAAGGCAGCATCCACGCGCTCTTGGGCATCACTGTAGGAACGGAAGTCCGGCAGACAGAGGAAAGGATCACTGTAGACCAGATTGTCATGGAGCATGCTAAAGACTCCGGGCGGTTCGTCAGGGGTGAAATAGTTCGATCCCACCCAATCCACCACAGCCTTGAGTTCCTCGTCAGCTGCCAGGAAATCCTGCGGGTTGTAGCCTTTCTTGCAGAGGGCCTCCACCTCCTCCACGGTCATGCCGCAGATGAAGATATTCTCTTTTCCGACCTCTTCCTGGATCTCGACATTGGCACCGTCCAGCGTACCAATCGTGAGCGCTCCATTCAGTGCCAGCTTCATATTTCCTGTTCCGGAAGCCTCTTTGCCGGCTGTTGAAATCTGCTCCGAAAGATCAGCGGCTGGCACGATGCGCTGCGCGAGCGAAACGCGGTAATTAGGGAGAAAGACGACCTTCAACTTGTTGTTGATCCGGGGATCAGCATTGATCTTGGCCCCGACGGAATTGATAGCCTTGATGATATTCTTGGCTAGATCATAACCAGGAGCCGCCTTGGCTCCGAAGATGAAGACACGGGGGGCGATGTCCAGCTTGGGATTCTGTAAAAGGCGCCGGTAGAGGGCTAGGATGTGCAGTAAATTCAGGTGCTGGCGCTTGTACTCATGGAGCCTCTTGATCTGCACATCAAAGAGGGCCGCTGGATCAACTTCGATACCGCAATCCCGCTTGATGATGTGGGCAAGGTCGACCTTGTTGGCGTGCTTGACCTCCATGAACTGCTTCTGAAACTCAGGATCCTTGGCATAAGCCTCGATGGCGCGGATTTGAGTGAGATCACGTTCCCAGTCGCGACCGATTTTCGAAGTGATCAGGGAGCTCAGACGGGGATTGCAGGCCAGCAGCCAGCGACGCGGGGTAATGCCGTTGGTCTTGTTATTAAATTTGCCGGGATAGAGCGCGTCGAACTCAGGAAAGAGATCACGCTTTAGCAACTGGGTGTGCAGAGCGGCAACCCCGTTCACCGAGTGGCTTCCAACAACTGAGAGATTGGCCATACGGACCATCTGGGGATGTCCCTCCTCGATCAGCGAAAGCTTACGGACCATGTCGAGATCTCCGGGCCACTTCGCCTCGACCTCCAGAAGGAAGAACTTGTTGATCTCGAATATGATCTGCAGGTGCCTCGGCAGGACTTTTGCGAACAGGCCAACACTCCATTTCTCAAGAGCTTCGGGGAGAAGCGTGTGGTTCGTATAAGCGAAGGTGCGGGTGACAATATCCCAAGACTGTTTCCAAGGGAGGCCGTAAATGTCATGGAGGAGGCGCTGGAGTTCTACCACGGCGATGGCCGGATGTGTGTCGTTGAGCTGGATGGCCACTTTCTCAGGAAAATCGTTCCAATCCGTGTTGCTCCTGCTGAATCGGCGGATAATATCCTTCAGAGAGCAAGCAACGAAGAAGTACTGCTGGATCAGGCGCAGTTCCTTGCCGCTCTCCGTCTTATCGTTCGGATAAAGTACCTTGGATACCGTTTCGCTGTAGTTTTTGTCTCTCACCGCCTCGTCGTATCCGCCGCGATTAAAGGCCTCAAAGTCGAAGTCCTCATGTGCCTTCGAGGACCAAAGGCGAAGGAAATTGACCGTGTTCGTTCCGTATCCAGGAATCGGAATATCGTAAGGAATGCCCATCAGTTTCTTGGTGCCGGTCCATTTCGGAACATAGTTGCCCAGGTCATCGAAGACATTCTCGACCTGACCATACAGCTCTACCTCGGTGGTGTGCTCAGGACGGACAATCTCCCAAGGAGTGCCGTACTTCATCCAGTCGTCGGGAAGCTCTACCTGATAACCGTTACGGAACTCCTGTTTAAAAAGCCCGTACTGGTAGTTGATGCCGTATCCGATGGCAGGCAGATCAAGGGTGGCTAGTGAATCCAAGAAGCAGGCAGCTAGACGCCCCAACCCACCATTACCGAGCCCCATGTCGTACTCTTCTTGGCGGAGTGCATTGATATCGAGCCCCAGTTCTTTAATAGCGAGCTCCATATTCTGGTAAATACCGGCGCTGTAAAAGCTGTTGATGTAAAGTCGCCCCATGAGGAACTCCAGTGAGAGGTAGTAGAGACGCCTGGTGTTTTCGGCGCGGTGTTTCGTCTGGGTCGCCATCAGGCGTTCGATGACGACGCATTCGACAGCCTTCGAGGTGGCAAGCCACCAGTCCCGTTTTGTTGCCGTCTTAGGGTCGCGTGCCAGGCTGAACTTAAGCTGGCTTTCGATCAGGCTCTTCAGGCCGGATACAGATGTATCGATGCTGGAATGAAATTCTTCGGGAGTGCTCATAATGGGTGAAAAGGTTCCTAAGTCAGGTTTTGGGTTTCGTCTTGATAGCCTGTTGTGGCAATCCAAAAATAATACCAGTCCATTTCTGTCTTATAGCAACGTTGTTCCAAGTCACGAAGCTTGGTTTATCATTCTTCGGGATGTTACAATGAGGTCACCATGAAGTATCGCACGCTCAACAGGGACTCAGATCTCAAAATCAGTGAAATAGGCTTCGGCCTCTGGACCGTCTCCACGGGATGGTGGGGAAGCTATACCGATGATGAAGCGGTGGTACTCATGCGGCAGGCGGCTGATCTGGGTATCAACTTGTTCGACGCCGCAGACACCTACGGCAACGGACGGAGCGAAGAGCTTATTGCAAAGGCCTTCCCCGCTGGGGAGCGCTCACGGATTGTGATCGCCACCAAGGTCGGCTACGATTTCATGAATCATGGCGACGGGAGACGCGGTCAAAAAGAAATTCCCCAAGACTTCAGCCCCGCAGCAATCAGAGGCGCCGTGGATTCGGCTCTGAAGCGTCTTGGCACCGATCACATCGATATTCTTCAACTCCACAATATCCGCGAGTCCCAGGTCAATGATGACGCCCTGTGGGAGGTAATGGAAGATCTCCGCTCTGAAGGAAAATTCCGTCATGGAGGGATCGCTTTGGGCCCTGCAATCGGTTGGATCGGGGAGGGAGCCTCTGCAATCGCCCGCCGTAAACCCGATGTCGTCCAGCACATCTACAATCTCCTAGAACAACACCCCGGATCGGATCTCCATAAGATCGCCGAGGCCACGAATGCCCCGACCAAGTTTCTGATCCGTGTCCCCCACTCCTCAGGCATGCTGGAGGGTAAATACACAGCCGACACAGTCTTCCCTCCCAATGATCATCGGAACCACCGTCCGAAGAGCTGGCTCATCAATGGTGTCAAAAAGATCGATCAACTCCGTTTCCTGGAACTTCCCGATCGAACGATGGGGCAGGCGGCCATTCAATGGCTACTGAAGGACCCGCGCACCCTCTCCGTGCTCCCAAACATCTATAACGCCGAACAAATTTCCGAATTTGCAGCGACTTCGGATTCCCCTCCCCTGAATCACGACGAGATGAGCCGCATCAGCGAACTAGTTAGCTCCCATTTTGGCTTGGAGCCTGAGGAGCACAAATTCAAGGGAGAGATGGAACTCCCCCCAGAACTTGCCTCCCTGATTTCCTAAAGAACAGATTTCAGAACACGATCCTCACGACTGATGACCGACTCCCCCATCACCCATGAGAAGGAATCGCAATCGGCCATCAACATTTCGCCCTCAGTCGTTGAACACCACATTGCAAAGGTGCTGCTCTTTGATTTCGATGGCACCATTGCCGATACCAGAAAGATTGCACACGGCATTCTCAACGACATGTCCAAGGAGTTCGGATTCAGGCAGCTGCCAGAAGAGCATCTTGAAAACGCCAGAAACATGGGGACTCGGGAATTTATCCGTCACCTGGGCATCAGTACGTGGAAGGTCCCCTCAATCGCCCGCAGAGGATTGACACTCCTTCACGAAAGAATGGACCAGGTGAATCCTATCGAGGGGATGCCGGAAGTGCTCAAGCAGCTTCATGGTCGGGGTCATCGGATCGGCATTCTGACCTCCAATTCTGAGGCAAACGTCAACGACTTCTTAAAACGTCACGATTTGCCCTACTTTTATTTCGTACGAACCTCCTCCAAGTTATTTGGCAAGGCACGGGAGATGAAGAGACTCGTCCGCGCCGAAGGGATCACCCCGGGGGAAATTCTGTACGTAGGCGACGAGACTCGGGACATCGAAGCAGCCAAAGAAAGTGGTATCCGTATGGCCGCAGTGACTTGGGGATATAATTCGGAGAGCGCACTGGCTGCACTGAATCCTGAACACATACTGAATTCGCCCGCAGAGCTTCTAGGGATGAAGTCACCATTATCAAACCCGTGAAGAGCGCATCCCCTACTCGCGTCCGCCTCGACCAGCTTCTGTTTGATGCTGGTCATTTTGATTCCCGGGAGAAAGCTCAACGGGCCATCCTGGCAGGTCAGATAACTGTGGGGGGACAGATCGCCGACAAGCCGGGAACGAAGGTGAGTCCCGAACGGGAGATCTTGATCACGGGGCGCGATCGCTATGTCGGGCGCGGAGGGCATAAACTCGAGGGGGCACTGGCGGGATTCGGGATTGATCCGATGGGATTGTCCTGCCTTGACCTTGGTTCCTCGACAGGAGGATTCACAGACTGCCTTCTCCAACATTGGGCCGCCCATGTCACAGCGGTCGATGTCGGTAGAGGTCAGTTGGCATGGTCGTTGAGGCAAGATCCACGAGTTGAGGTCCGCGAGGGAATCAATGCACGGTACCTGACAGCCACGGATTTCGACCGATGCTTCGACCTAATCGTTGGAGATCTCAGCTTTATTTCATTGACGAAGATCCTTCCTGCGGCGTTTCAGTTGCTAAACCCAGAGGGTCTCATGATCGTTCTTATCAAGCCACAGTTCGAGCTCGCCCGTTCCGATATCGGCAAAGGGGGCATCGTGCGCGACACAACAGCACGTTTGAGAGCCGTGGAATCTATTAAAAGCTGGGTGATCACCGCTGGCCACCGCTTCGACCACGTCATTGAGTCGCCTCTACCCGGCACCTCGGGCAATATTGAGTTTCTAGCCCTACTCCGCCGGGGAGATTCCACAGCTTTGCTTCCCAACGCAACCAACGAACTGACGCCCTCACCCAACCCCTAACCAAACCCATGATTATTGGACTGATCGCCCATGTTGGTAAGGATGGCTCTGCCAGCCTCGTACAGTCCGTCGTAGCAGAGCTCGATCGGCGAAATGCTCCTTATCTCTTGGAAAAGGCCACCGCCTCACTTATCGGAAAGATATCCGACCTGGATGAAGCCCTTCTTTCTGAACGATGCGACCTTCTTCTTGTCATGGGAGGTGATGGAAGCATCCTTCGCGCGCTTCACCGCTCAGGGGGGCACATTCGCCCGATCTTCGGAATCAATATCGGATCCTTGGGCTTTTTGACCTGCCTCGGTTCTGCCGAATACCTCAAGGCCATCGACTGCGTCCTGTCGGGGAACTACAAACTCAGCCCGCGAAGCCTTCTGGATGTCACCATCGAGGGACCGGAAGGCATTATTCCGCTGGAGCGCGCGTTGAACGACGTCACCATCAGTCGTGGAGTGCGCTCTCAACTCGTGAAATTGCAGGCCTCAGTAGACGGCGCACAACTCACCGAGTATCATGCCGACGGATTGATCGTTGCGACGCCGACAGGATCCACCGCTTACTCACTGGCAGCAGGAGGACCGATCTTGATGCCCGAGAGCGGAGCGCTTGTCATCACGCCGATCTGCCCCCATGTCCTAAGCAATCGCTCCCTAGTGATCTCGGACAAGAGCAGGGTGGTTATCCGCTCTTCGGGTAACCAGGAAGTCTTTGTGACCATAGACGGACGCCCCCCCAATGCACTCAAACCCTCAGAACAGGTGATCCTACAGCTCTCACCGCTAACACTTCCACTTGCCATGATGCAGGACAGCACCTTCCCGGAAATCCTCCGTCAGAAACTCAAGTGGAGCGGGAGCAATATTTAGCAAAGTCTGACCCCTTTCATGAATACCCTTTGCGATTCGCTGCTGAGTAAGGACATCAAGCTTCAGCTCAAGGCCACCGATCATCACGATGCTTTGGAGGAAATCCTATCAACGCTTAGAAGCGATGTCCGGGTTCGGGATTGGGAAGAACTGCGATCAGCTCTCCTAGCCAATTCTCTTAAGGAAAACCTCCTGGACTCTACAAGCGCGATGCTTCTTTACCATTGCAGGACCGAAAACGTCTCCGAGTTGGTATTAGCTGCTGGCCGGAGCACTACTGGGATTGTCATACCGGGACGTGAGGAAAGAATCCATCTCATCTTTGTCGCAGCCATCCCCGGCGCCCTAAATAATGAATATCTCAGAATCCTAGGGGCCATTTCTCGTGTCTGCGGAAATCCGATGGCCATGCAAGAACAGCTTGGTGTTGAGAACACCGCCGATTTCTTGGCATTCTTGGAGAAAGGGTGCCGCTCGTGAATCCACAGCAAAAACTTCAGGGCGAAAGCCTCACTCCATTATTGGAGGTACGCGACCTCAAGGTTCATTTTCCGATCCGATCAGGAATCTTGCAGCGCCAGACCTCTGTCTTCAAGGCGGTCGATGGCGTGAGCTTTACAGTACCACCGGGCAAGACAGTAGGCCTTCTTGGAGAGAGTGGAAGTGGCAAAACCACAATCGGTAGGGCCTTGGTGAAACTCATTGCAGCGACCTCGGGGGAGGCACTCTGGAAAGGAGAGGATATTCTGACCATGACTGAACGGGAGTTCCGTCCGCTGCGTCGTAGGATTCAGTATATTTTCCAAGATCCTTTCGGATCCCTGAATCCCCGGATGACCGTGGCCCGGATCATCGGGGAGGCCTTGGAGATTCATTTCAGGGAACTGACTGTGGGAGAGCGTGCCGATCGGGTTGCCGCACTGCTGCGACGCGTGGGTCTCACCCCCGAGATGGGAGCACGATATCCCCATGAATTCAGCGGTGGTCAGCGTCAGAGGATCGGGATTGCCCGTGCCCTTGCGGTAGAACCGCAGTTCCTGATCTGCGACGAACCAGTCAGTGCGCTGGATGTCAGCATCCAGGCCCAGATCGTGAATCTCCTGCAGGACATCCAGGAGGAACTAGGATTGGCCATGCTCTTTATCGCGCACGATCTTGCGGTTGTGGAACACATCAGTGACTCAGTTCTCGTCCTGCACCACGGAAAAATCGTTGAATCGGGACCCTCAAGAGAGGTGCTGGAAGACCCTAAGGATCCCTACACCCGCACACTACTTGCCGCTGTCCCGCGAATCTAAGAATAACTCCATGAACACCCTCATGCTCGCGCGGAAGTTTCGCGCCCTCAATAAGCCACTTCTGATCGTGATGCTGGCCCTGTGCTCATTTGGCATCTATGCGATCTACAGCGCCACATGGATGAGGGATACGCCTTTTTGGATCAGCCAGATCAAGTGGATGCTGATCTGCGTACCATTCTTTTTCATCATCGCCTTCAATGATTATCAATGGGTCAGACTAGGGGCGATTCCCCTCTACATCCTTAGCGTCATCCTCCTGATCCTTGTCTTTTTTATCGGAGTAAAGGTTTTCGGGGCTAGGAGTTGGTTGAATCTTGGATTCGGAAACTTCCAGCCTTCTCAATTGGCGATTTTCAGCGGCGTTCTTCTCTTCGCCCTCTTTCTGAGCGAAAGCGATGGCACGCATCCGGCGATTCGTATTCTTATTTGCCTAATGATCACACTCGTTCCCTGCGTACTAATCCTGGTCCAACCCTATCTGGGTGGCACTCTTGTCTGGTTGCCCGTGCTCTTCGCCATGCTGTTTGTTGCCGGTATCCAGGTTCGCTATCTGGTCACACTCCTTCTTATGGGTGTGGCCTTGATTCCCCTTGTCGTGAACTTCGGCCTCAAGCCGTATCAGAAAGATCGGATCATGATCTTTCTCGATCCCTCACTTGATCCCCAGGGTGCAGGTTGGACTATTAACCAATCGCTCAATGCGATCGGTAGCGCCGGGTTCTGGGGTAAGGGATTCAAGGCTCATAATACGCTCAATGAGCTAGGTTATCTCCCGAGCACGATTGTTCACACCGACTTCATCTACTCGGTTTTCGGTGAACAGCATGGATTTATGGGGGCAATCCTCCTCATCTCGACTTTCGGGATTTTGCTGCTGAGTGCTCTCTATGTGGCATCTCAAGCCCAAGATTTATTGGGAAGACTACTCTCGGTCGGAATTGCGATGCTTCTCTTCACCCATATTTTTATGAACGTCGGCATGACTGTAGCTGTAACTCCGATCACTGGGCTCCCTCTGCCGATGGTTAGCTACGGTGGCTCGTTCCTGCTCATCACGATCACTTGTATGGGACTGCTTCAGAGCATCTGGATCCACCGAAAGCTGGTTTACTAAGCGCAGAATTTAAAACTAATTCTCATGAGGGTTAACCCAATGAGTATGGTGGGGTAGGCCTCCACGCGAAGCTGGTTATCTTAAACTGCGAGCGAAGTAGAAAATCCCGCAGCACCTTAATCCCAAGCCTAAACCAAGCGGCGCTTGAAGAGTTCAAGAGTCATCTCCCATCCAATCCGAGTCACTGCCGCGTCATAACGGATTCCCTCATCACGCGCAAAAGCATGGGCCGTATTGAACTCGTGCCAGGTGAAGTTTCTTCCCGTCTCGGACAAATGATCATATATCTTCCGGCGACCCTCGGCAGGAACATGAGGATCCTGACGGCCAAAGATCATGAGTAACTCCGCTGTGATCTCTCCGCTCCGATCCAGGGTATCGTCGCACTGGCCCTTCCCGAGAGTGGCGGAGTGGATATCTGTCGGGAACCAGCACGCCGAGGCATGCACACGCCTATCAAATGCGGCACGGAAAGACAGGTGGCCTCCAAGGCAAAATCCGATCGTCCCCACGCCTTTCCACCGATACTCAGGACGATTGAAAACAGAATCGATCAAGGCCGTGGCATCGGAATCAAAACCTAAAACTGGTTTCTCAAACTTTAGAAAATTTCCCCGATCAGTTCCCTCTTTGTCATAACAGAGAACCTTCCCCGGTTCCTCGAACTCATGGTAGACCTCAGGAACAAGCACCTCAAACCCCTCGCAGGCGAGACGCGCCGCAAGCCGGGCGATCGGACCAGTCATCTGGTAGATCTCGGAGTAGAGAATGACCACAGGCCAGCTTCCCTCTTGAGGAATGAACCGATGCACGCGCATCGGACCGCTAGGTGTTTGAACATCGAAAAAGTCAGGCTCCTGAATGGTCATCGTGGTGAATGAATATGAAATGTGCCCTAGGGAAGGGCGAGTACATCCTTCTGCACGAAAATCCTTAAGTGCGACAAGCAAAGACGCGTCTCCAAGCGCCTTTTATTCTTCAGGTTTAAGGTTTCAAACTTCATCCTTTCATCACCATGATCCGCCGACTCGCCTCACTACCCGTGGTGCTGTTCTGCGTGGTGACGATTACATTTTTCCTGATCCGTCTCTCACCGGGAGGACCCTTTGATTCGGAACGGAAACTGCCGCCAGGGATAGAGAAGCAGCTTCTGGCGAAATACAAGCTGGATGGTCCGATTCTGGGTCAATACACAGGCTATCTGAAAGATCTGATCCATGGCGATCTGCGCCTCTCCACCAAGTATCGAAACCGCTCGGTCAATGAAATCATGGCCCAGACGCTTCCGGTCACGCTGACTCTCGGTGCCACAGCCCTACTGATTGCCGTCACGACCGGTGTCTGGCTCGGAGCCTTCGCCGCCGCGCGTCCGGGAACACCAGCTGAAGGCGGTGCGCTTGCAATGACCCTGCTGGCGATTTCCCTGCCCTCCTTCGTACTGGGCCCCCTCTTGATCCTTATCTTCGCGATCAAGCTCGCTTGGCTGCCTGTAGGTGGTTGGGGTTCACCTCTTCAGTTGATCCTTCCGGCGGTGACCCTCGCAATTCCCTATGCCGCCGTGATCGCCCGATTGCTGCACGATAGTCTGAGAGAGACATTAGCCGAGGATTTCGTTCGCACCGCCCGGGCGAAGGGACTCTCCGAACGTGCCGTGGTCTATCGTCATGCCCTGCGTGTGGCAATCCTGCCCATGATCTCCTACCTCGGCCCCCTGGCAGCCAACCTGCTTACTGGTTCGATCGTCGTAGAGACGATCTTTCACATTCCTGGTGCGGGGGGCTTCTTTGTGAACTCCATTCTGAACCGCGATGGATTTTTGCTTGGAGGCGTGGTTATCGTCTACTGCGTACTGCTGGTGATCTTCAATCTTCTAGTAGACCTCTCCTACCGCCTACTGGACCGCAGGATCCAAGAAACATGATTCTCTCACTCCCGAGATCGGCAAGGCTTCCGGCGATAGTTCTCTGCGGAATGATCCTGGCCGTTCTTGTCGGCCCCCTTCTCTTTCCTCACTCCTTCGCACTTCCAGGGACGGAGACCTATGCAGCACCCAGTACTACCCACATCTGTGGAACAGACCTAAATGGCCGTGACCTTCTCCTGCGGATACTCGAGGGGGGACGAATCTCGCTACTTGTTGGCATCTGTGGCGCTGGCATCAGTCTGATCATCGGAACCTCGTACGGCCTTATCGCAGGGTCTTCAAGCCGGGGCGTTGATAACTCCATGATGCGCTTTGTCGATATCCTCTATTCGGTTCCACGCCTGATTTTCATCCTGATTTTCATCAATGCGTTCAATGAGCGTCTTCAGTTGGCCGCGAGCAGCCAAGGATGGGACTGGCTAGTCGGCTCGTCACGCCTGGTGATCCTGATCCTGAGCCTTGGAATCATCGAATGGCTCACGATGGCTCGGATCGTACGAGGCCAGACCCTGACTCTGAGAGAGCGCTCTTATGTGGCCGCTGCGCGCGTGCTCGGAGAGGGCTATTGGACGATTCTCTGGAGGCACCTCCTTCCCAATCTTGCCGGCATCATCCTTGTCTATCTCACCCTAGCCATACCCTCTGTCATTATCGACGAGGCCTTCCTGAGTTTCCTAGGTCTCGGAGTCCAGGCTCCACAATCAAGCTGGGGCTCCCTGCTCGCCGAGGGTGCCTCATCCATCAACCCCCTCAAGGGAGCCTGGTGGATGATTCTCTTCCCCTCATTGGCCCTGCTGACAACACTGCTCGCACTTTATTCAATAGGCGATGCCCTCAGACGCTCCATCTCAGCTAAATAGATTTACAGGGATAAAGGAGATGAAGGGAATTCTTTAAAGATGCCAAAAATCTTCTCTCTTTTAGTCATATCCCTTTTATCCCCTTCATCCCTGTGAGTTTCTTCCCGTCTTGCCCCATCCATCTCGAAAACGTCACGATACTGTCATGAGTGAAGCCGCCGCACGATCCATCGTGGAGAAGCTTCGTGCCAAGGGATTTGAAGCACTCTATGCTGGGGGCTGTGTTCGGGATCGCCTCCTCGGATTAGATCCTCATGACTACGATGTGGCCACGAGCGCCCGACCCGAGCAAGTGGAGGCACTCTTTCCTAGGACTGTCCCCGTAGGTGCACAGTTCGGCGTGATCGTCGTGTTGGAGGCAGGGGCCGAGATCCAGGTAGCCACCTTCCGTGGAGACGGCGCCTACCATGATGGCAGGCATCCCGAGAGTGTCCATTACACGGATGCCAAGGGAGACGCTTGTCGTCGTGATTTCACCATCAACGGTCTCTTCTACGATCCGATCGCTAAGGAAACCTTGGACTTCGTGGGAGGCCGCGAGGATCTGAAGAAGCAGCTGATCCGGGCGATCGGAAATCCCTCCGAGCGCTTTGCCGAGGACAAGCTACGTGTGCTACGGGCCGTCCGTTTTGCAACAACCTTGGGTTTTGTTATCGATCCCCAGACATGGAGCGCCCTTCTGCAGTGGACCCCTGAAATCCATGCGGTGAGCGCCGAAAGAATCCGAGAAGAGTTCTGCAAGATACTCCTCTCAAAGAATCGGCTTCGAGGATTCGACCTACTGGATGAGAGCGGCCTCCTCCGGATAATCCTGCCCGAGATGGATACACTGAAGGGTTGCGATCAACCGCCGGACTTCCATCCCGAGGGGGATGTCTTTGTTCATACACGCCTAATGATTTCCCTTCTGCCACCGACTGTCTCACTGCCTCTTGTGCTCTCGGTGCTCTTCCATGACTTGGGTAAACCCCAAACACGGTTTGTCGATGAGACGGGTCGCATCCGATTCAATGGCCATGAGGGCGTCAGCGCCGAGATGAGTCTTCGGATCATGAAGCGGCTACGCTTCTCAAACGAGATCATCGATGCCGTGATTCCTGCAGTCAGACTCCACATGAGCTTCAAGGATGTGCCGAACATGAGGGTCGCCACCCTCAAGAGGATGATGGCACGCCCCACCTTTGATGATGAGTTAGAACTCCATCGCGTCGACTGCCTAAGCAGTCACGGGATGCTCGACAACCATGCGTTACTGATTACCAAGCGTGAGGAGTTCGCAAATCACCCCCTTATCCCCTCACCCCTTCTCACCGGCGACGACCTAATAAGACTTGGTTGGAAACCAGGGAAGAAATTTGCAGAAACCCTCCAGTCAATTCAAACCCTTCAACTTGAGGGGACTCTCAACTCTCGAGACGAGGCGCTCGCCTGGATTACCTCGGAATATTCCAATTGAAGAATGGTGGGCAGTGAGGGGATCGAACCCCCGACCAACTCGGTGTAAGCGAGCCGCTCTACCGCTGAGCTAACTGCCCTAAAAATTAAATACTGAATGGCATCTCAGGTGGGACTAGTCCTCCTGAACCGGCAAACAACTGCAGAAAATATTCCGATCGCCGTACACATTGTCAACACGAGAGACCGAGGGCCAGAACTTATGCTTCTTGAGCCAGGGAGCCGGATAAGCAGCCTGAGTGCGTGAGTAGGGCCTGTTCCACTCATCTGAGGTGACAGTGAGCGCTGTGTGGGGAGCCTGCTTCAGAGGATTATTGGCCTTGTCAAGTTCCCCCCGCTCGATTGCGGTGAGTTCTCCGTGAATCGCTATCATCGCATCGCAGAAGCGGTCGAGTTCTTCTTTCGATTCACTCTCAGTCGGCTCAATCATGAGGGTTCCCGCGACGGGCCAGCTCATGGTCGGTGCATGGAAACCATAGTCGATGAGGCGCTTCGCCACATCCTCGACCTCGATACCAGCACGGGTTTTCCACTCGCGGAGATCCAGAATGCACTCATGGGCGACCGTACCATTGACACCCTTGTAGAGAACGGGGAAATAGGACTCGATCCGCTTGGCCATGTAGTTTGCATTCAGGATGGCAATGGCGCTGGCTGCTGCCAGTCCATCGGGACCCATCATGCGCAGATACATCCAGCTGATCACACAGATACTGGCACTGCCCCATGGTGCGGCGCTGACCTCGGAGACGGCTTGGGATCCACCGGTCGGGATCACGGAATGTCCGGGCAGGAATGGTGAGAGATGCTCAACCACACCGATCGGACCCACTCCAGGACCACCTCCTCCATGAGGGATGCAGAAGGTCTTGTGGAGATTCAGGTGACAGACATCCGCCCCGATGTCACCGGGGCTGCAGAGCCCGACCTGGGCGTTCATGTTTGCTCCATCCATGTAGACCTGACCTCCCGCCTCGTGGATCATGGAGCAGATTTCCTTGATTCGGGACTCGAAGACGCCATGAGTCGAAGGATAGGTGACCATGAGGGCTGAGAGACGGTCACGATGAATCTCTATCTTGGAGCGGAGATCATCCACATCGACATTGCCCTCTGCATCGCAGGCGACTCCCACGATCTCCATACCGGCCATGACTGCGCTGGCGGGATTCGTCCCATGAGCGGAAACTGGAATGAGGCAGACGGTACGATTCAGATCACCCCGTGAGCGGTGATAGGCACGGATCACGAGCAATCCCGCATATTCTCCCTGGGAGCCTGCATTCGGCTGGAGAGAGACGGCATGGAAGCCGGTGATTTCGGCAAGCCACTGCTCAAGTTGCTCAAAGATGACTTGATAACCCTTGGCCTGTTCTGTGGGGACGAAGGGGTGAAGGCCTCCTATCGTGTCCCAGGTGACAGGGAGCATCTCAGAAGTCGCGTTCAGCTTCATGGTACATGATCCGAGTGGGATCATCGAAGTGGTGAGAGAGAGATCCTTGGCCTCGAGGCGACGCATATAGCGAAGCATCTCAGTCTCAGTGTGGTGTGTATTGAAGACCGGATGAGTCAGATAGTCCGAGGTGCGTCGTAGAGCATCAGGAGTCTGCCAGGAGAGTGGATCATTCAGCACATTGCCGGGCCCCTTGCCAAAAAGTTCGATCAACTCATCAACAGAATCGGAAGTTTCATCGAGAGAAACGGAAACTGCCGTGTCGCCAAGGAACCTGAGATTGATACCGGCTTCCTCCGCACGGGAACGGAGTGAAGAGGATTCAGCAGGGGTCATGTTCACCCGGACGGTGTCAAAGAAGGGGGCGTGACTGACGGACCAGCCATTTTTGGCAAGAAGTGAGGCCAGCTTGAGGGCATGAAGATGGATCTTCTCGGCGATATCCCGCAGTCCCTTCGGACCATGGTAGACAGCATACATGGAGGCGATGACGGCAAGCAGAACCTGGGCAGTGCAGATGTTGCTCGTGGCCTTCTCGCGGCGGATATGCTGCTCGCGGGTCTGGAGCGTGAGTCGATAAGCGGGATTGCCATCTGCATCTCGGGAGACTCCAACCAAGCGGCCCGGCAGGCGGCGCTTGAACTCATCACGAACAGCTAGGAATGCGGCATGAGGTCCTCCGTATCCCATAGGGACACCGAAGCGCTGGGAGGATCCGACGACAATGTCGGCACCGAACTCACCAGGAGGCTTCAGAAGGACTAGGGCCAGTGGGTCCGAGGCAACCACGGCGAGACCGCCGGCGGCATGGATTTTCTCAATCACTGAAGTCGGGTCGATGATCGCACCATCCGTGGCCGGATACTGGAGGATTCCACCACAGAGATCCGATGTAGGGATCTGATCTTCACTGCCGACGATCAATGCGATGCCCAGCGGTTCCGTGCGGGTGCGGAGAAGGGAGATGGTCTGTGGATGGCAACCCTCCGATACAAAGAAAGATCCTCCGCCCTGAATACCCTTGAGATCATGACACATCGCCATGGCCTCGGCGGCGGCTGTGGCCTCATCCAGCATCGAGGCATTCGCGATCGCCATGCCGGTCAGGTCGCAGACCATCGTCTGGAAATTCACCAGAGCCTCCATGCGCCCCTGCGAGATCTCGGCCTGGTATGGCGTGTAGGCCGTGTACCAGCCGGGATTCTCCAGAATATTACGTCGAATCACAGAGGGCAGGTTCGTGCCGTGATATCCCATCCCGATATAGGAGGTGCGAACTTCGTTCCTGGAGGCAATTTCACATAGCTCGGCAAGAGCCTCTTCTTCGCTGGCAGCCGGGGGAAGATCCAGCGGCTTTGTGCTCCTGATCTCTGCGGGAACAGTCTTTGTAATTAATTCCTCGAGAGAGGCGTATCCGAGAGTCTCCAGCATCGCCCCGATCTCACGATGGTGGGAACCGAGATGTCTGCGGGAGAATCGCCCGCGGGAAAGAACGGCATCTAGTTGCTCTGCCCCGATGGTACTCATTGGCCGATCTGAGCGGTGTAGGCTTCGGGGGCTAACAGAGCGTCGATCTCGGCAGGATTTGAGGCCTTCATCTTGAAAATCCAGCCCTGACCGAAGGGATCGGTATTCAGGAGGGCAGGATTGGATGTGAGGGCATCGTTCACATCAGTCACAGTTCCCGAGAGTGGTGAGTAGATGTCGCTGGCGGCCTTCACCGACTCGACGACGGCGGCGGTGGCTCCGGCCCTCACCTCGGCGCCGACTTTCGGTGGCTCGGCATAGACGATATCAGTAAGCTCCGCTTGGGCGTGGTCGGTTATTCCGACGATGATAATATCATTCTCCTGACGGATCCATTCGTGGGTCTTGGCGTAGCGGAGGTCTGCTGGGACATTCATGCGTTGTCGAGTGTGTTGGCGGTTTCGATATTACAGGGAGGATTCAAAGAGAGGGCTTTTTGTAGAAAGGGAGCGTTGCAATGCTAGCGGCGTAACGGCGACCTCGCACCTCAATTTCTAATTGAGTTCCGGGGATTCTACAGACCTCAGGAAGATAGGCCATGGCAATTCCTTCACCCAGACTCGGGGAGAGGGCGCCGCTGCAGGTTTCTCCAACAGCAACTCCATCGGCCAGAACAGGGTAATGGGAACGGAGCGGCGGGCCCTGCACGGAAAGCTTGAGGGGTGTCAAGCGAGAGGGCAGTCCCTCTGAACGCTGCTGCTCTAGAGCCTTACGCCCGTAAAAATCAACCTTCTCGGGATCATCAAGGCCAACAAAGCGATCCAGACCTGCCTCTAGCGGAGTGCGATCACGGGAGAGATCTGAGCCATTCAGCGGATAACCCATCTCAAGTCGGAGGGTGTCCCGAGATCCAAGGCCACAAGGCTTCACTCCGGCGGCAAGAAGGCTCTCCCAGAGCGCGATACCATGCGCTACAGGGACAAAGAGCTCGAACCCATCTTCGCCGGTATATCCGGTACGGGCGACAAGCGAGGGAACGATCCCATCGGAAGCAACATGAGAGGGGATAAGCGGAGCGATGCCGTTTCGCTTCGGGATGTCGCAGGCAGGGTAGAGTGCTCTCAGAGCCTTTTCTGCGTCGGGGCCCTGCAGAGCGATGGCCGCATAGTCGTTCCCTTGATCCTGCAGCACAACGGAACCATCAGAAGGAAGGTGACCATGCATCCACTCGAGATCGAGATCGCGGCAGGCACCATTGATCACCAAAAAATAAGACAACTCTCCCGTCCTATAGATTATCAGGTCATCAATGACCCCCCCCCTCTCATCCAGCATGAGGGTGTATTGACCCCGGGTAACGGCAAGCTTTCCGACGCGGTTGGTTAGAAGACTCTCCAACCAAGCCAAGGCGCCGGGCCCTGAAACAATGACCTCCCCCATATGGGAGATATCGAACATACCGGAGGCAGACCTGACAGCTCGGTGCTCCTCCATGATGCCGGAGTACTGGACCGGCATGTACCAACCTCCAAACTCGACCATGCGGGCGCCGCAGGCCACGTGGGCAGATTCGAGAGGGGTATGCTTGAGAAGGGCAGGATCGCTCATCGTGATTAATTGGAGGTTTTTGTTACTGAGCTCATGGAGCCATTGGGACGACGGGCGTTAAAATCCAAGTAGGTATAGGACTGGAACATCTTCTCGTACTCGTCAGCGAGTCGCATCGCCTCGTTGGGCTTAAGACGATCGCCCTTGAGTGCGGCATCGGCCTGGGACTTGATCTTGCGGGCCAACTCTTTGGTGTCCCACTGCGTAAGGGTCAGTACCTGATCGATGGTATTGCCGGGAAGCACCTCCTCGATGTAGTAACCGGCCTCCTCATCCTCGTCGAGAAAGACATGCATCTCGTTCACCCTACCGAAGAGGTTATGCAGATCCCCCATAATGTCTTGATAGGCTCCGGAAAGGAAAATCCCCAGGTAATAGGGTTCGCCGGGCCGGACGGCATGCACAGGCAGGGTCTCCTTCACATCCTGAAAATCGATAAACTTGGCCATCTTGCCGTCGGAATCACAAGTGATGTCGACGAGCGTGCCACTACGCTCCGGAATCTCGTCGAGACGGTGGATCGGCATGACTGGGAAAAGCTGTCCCAAGGCCCAGTGGTCTAGAAGGGACTGAAAGACGGAGAAGTTGCAGAGAAGCTGGGCGGCCAGGGCCACTTCGAGCTCCCTCACTTCCTCGGGCACCTGCTTCATCCCGGCATGGAGTTTAACAATTGCGGCGGCAATATGCCAATACAGGGTGTCAATCTTTGCCTTGGAGCGAAGCTCGAGCAGGCCGAGATCGAACATCGACTGCGCCTGATCCCTTATCTGTTGGGCATCGTGGAGATTTTCCAAACGACGCTTTTCATTCAGACCAGTCAGGATCTCGAGCATGTCGGAAACCAACTTGGGATCCTCGGGTGAGGCCAAGACTTGGGCCCCATGAGTCTGCTTCTCGATGGAGCCGAACGCCTCGATAATCAGCACTGAGTGGGGCGCTACAATGAAGCGACCGCTTTCACTCACGATTACGGGATGCTCGACCTGCTCCGAGTCACAGACCTCCATGATATTGTAGACGATGTCGCGGGTGTACTCGTGGAGTGAATAGTTCCTGGAACTATCGAAGCTCGTACGGGATCCGTCGTAGTCGACTCCGAGTCCGCCACCCACGTCGAGATAGCCGAGAGCGTGGCCCATCTTCTTGAGCTTGGCATAGAAGCGGGCGGCCTCACGAGTGGCGCGGCTGATCGTCTGAATATCGGGAACCTGGGAGCCGACATGGTAATGAAGGAGCATCAGAGCGTTGGGAATGCCCTCGGCGTGAAGCGTGTCGCTCATTGATACAAGATCGGCTGTGGAGAGACCGAACTTGGCATTCTCTCCGCCGCTGGTGGCCCATTTGCCAGCTCCCTTGGAGAGAAGCCTGACTCGGGCGCCGATCATGGGAGTCACTCCGACCTGCTTGGCAACGGCCAGGATCTGGTGAAACTCCTCCAACTTCTCCACGACAAGTATGACTTTCTTCCCGAGTTTGATACCGATGAGCGCGGCCCGGATGAACTCGTCGTCCTTATAGCCGTTTCCGACCACAAGGCTCTCGGGATCAGAGTGGACGGCCAGAGCAGCAATCAACTCGGGCTTGCTTCCAGCCTCGATACCGAAATGGTAGGGCAGTCCAGCGTCGACGATCTCCTCGACGACCTCGCAGAGCTGATTGACCTTGATGGGGAAAACCCCACGGTACTGGTTCTTGTATCCACACTCTGAGATGGCCCTAGCGAATGACTCGTTCAGCCTGCGAACGCGGTCGCGAAGCAGATCATGGAACCTGACCAAGAGAGGGAAGCGGAGTCCGCGGTCCCTCGCCTCGCCGACCAACTCCATCAGGTCGATCTCCTCGCCCTCCTTTCTCTGAGGCCGCATGGTGACATGACCTACATCATTTATTCTCACGTATCCCTCGGACCATCCCTCCACGTTATAGAGAGAGGAATTCTGTGCAGTGATGGATCCGGTGGAGTCTTGAGGTTGTGGCATTGACTGAGAAATTGAGGAATTAATTAAAACAAACATGTCCTGACTTGGCGACATGATGCTTCAGTTTTTTTCATTGCCGTATCCTAGACCAGTAGATGTGAATGGATGAACGGAATTATCCTTCCCCCTGCCAGACTCCAACCATCATGAAACTCCTTCATATCGATGCCTTTACCGGAATCAGCGGTGACATGTCCGTTGCCGCACTGAGAGATATCGGGGTTCCCGAGGAAGTTTTTCAAGAGGCACTGAGGGCACTGGCCATCGAACTTCCCTCATGCCGCTTCGAACGTGGGGACAGGAATGGCATCTCTGGGTGGCGCTTCCTAGTTAGTGGCCATGAAGGTGATGAGGTGGATGAGGGAAAAGGGGGCGGTGAGGCGACCAATACCACTCACCATCATCACGAGGATGATCACGAGCACGACCAACACGGTCATCATCATTCTCATACTCACGATGCCCAGCAACACCAGGAGAGCCATAACCATCACACCCATGGACGCAATCATGCCGAGATCGTCTCTCTTCTGGAAAAGAGTTCTCTCGATGCCAATGTGAAGACCCGTGCCCTTGCCGTCTTCAGAAGGATAGCTATCGCCGAAGGCGGGGTGCATGGAGTCCCTCCCGAAAACGTAGGATTCCACGAGGTCGGAGCGGAGGATTCGATTGCGGACATCGTCTGTGCCTGCGCGGGATTCGACCATCTGAAGATCGATGCGATCACCTGTGGACCGCTGATCGAGGGCTCTGGACACATTCATTGCGCCCATGGGACATTTCCCCTGCCGGCTCCGGCCACACTCGCGATTCTCAAAGGTATTCCCTTCCGTCAGGTCGAGGAACCTTGGGAACATATCACTCCGACAGGGGCAGCAATCTTGGCCGAGTTTTCAGGAAAATTCGGCCCCATGCCCGAGATGATGGTAACCTCTATCGGATATGGACTTGGCTCTCGGAGAACACCAAATCGTCCCAATGCCCTCCGTCTGATCTTGGGAGAATCCTTGCAGTCGGATCACTCCCATACCGATGAAGTGGTGGAACTCCGTTGCAACCTGGACGATCTGAGTCCGGAACATGCATCCAGCGCTCTTGATGCACTGCTTACCGCTGGTGCGCTAGACGCCACCCTCACACCTACTGTTATGAAAAAAGGACGTTCGGGATGGATCTTGGAAGTCCTTTGTCATGAAGAGAAGGTTGGTGAACTCTCAGAAAGAATACTCAGGGAAACCACGGCATTCGGGATCAGGCGTCAACGCCTCGAGCGCCTTAAACTCGAGCGACACTTCGAGGAGGTCGATACCCGTTATGGAAAAATCCAGGTCAAGATCGGCACCCTCCGAGGCGAGGTAATTCAGCAATCTCCGGAGTTCTCCTCCTGCGCAGAAGCGGCAGCCCTCCATGGCGTGGCCGTGAGGGATGTCCACACGGCCGCACTGAAGGCTCTAGCAGTTCTCTAGTTTTTACTCCTCCCTATCTGATGAGGAGGAACCGCCACGAACGGGTTTTACTGCGCAGACTCCACGTTTCTTTGCAGAAGCAATGAAATCGAGAAACTCTTGGGCCTCGGGTCCCCACGATGTCTTCTTCGATTCTTCAAGGGCTTGAGTGATATTAAGGCCGGAGTGGTAGATGAGACGGAAGGCCCTCTTGATCTCCAGCCTGGTCTCAGAGCTGAATCCGGCCCTCTTCAGTCCGACGGCATTGATGCCCGCCACCATGCTGGTTCCATAGGCCGAAACAAAGGGAGGAATGTCCTTAGGAAAGCGTTCCCCTCCCCTCACCATGCAGAGCCTTCCCACACGCAGGAATTGGTGAAAGACCGAGCCCCCTCCGAGTACAGCTCCATCCTGAACCTCGACATAGCCGGCCAACAGGCAGTTATTAGCAATGATGACCCGGTTGCCGATCGAGGCATTGTGACCGAGATGGACGCCTACCATGAGGAAATTATTGTCACCAACCTGTGTCACGCTCCCCTCCTTGGTACCGCGATGGATCGTCACGTATTCACGGATGATATTGTCATCACCGATGAGCACCTCACTCTTGGTACCGGGCTTGAAATCATAATCCTGCGGATCAGCACCCAGGATGGCTCCATACCCTACGGTATTCCGTGCACCCATCTTGACATGTCCCGTGATCACAGCATGAGCTTGGATCCGACACCCTTCACCGATCACTGCCCCCGACTCAATAATAACCCCTGGGCCAACCTGCACATCGGCGGCAAGACGGGATGCAGGATCGACAAAGGCAGATGGATGGATCAGCGGCATTAGGCAAATTATGAATGATGAAGGATGATTTATGAAGGACGAAACGGCACTGGAGAAACCGACGCTGGGAAGTCGAGGGTCGATGCCAATGATCAGCCTATACCCCTATCTACTTGCTCCCCCTTCAACCCTTGACGGCACTTGCCACCTGGCAAGCGATGCCGCCCTGACGGGATGCCTTCGGCATTCTACCGCGCCGGTTCCCACCTTCTTTCTATCTTCCATCTTCAATCGTCCATATCTCAGCTTCACCTGCCTCCACCTAACAGTCTTCAGCCTAACAGCCATCAGCCTTCATGATCCCCCCATCTACCATCACCCATCTCCTAAATCAATCCAGCCTCACGGAAGCTGAAATACGGTGATTGCTCACCCCTCATTGCCCCGATGATCACATGGTCGACCAGTGGAATCTGCAAGAGAGTGCCGGCTTCAGTGAGTCTGCGGGTCAGGCGACGGTCTGCCTCACTCGGCTGAGGATCCCCCGAGGGATGATTGTGGACGACTGCGATCGCGTAGGCACCCTTGGCAATTGCCGGACGGAAGATCTCCCGCGGATGGGCAATACTTTCGTTGAGGCTTCCACGGGAGACCTCCTTTTCCTCAAGCAGACCATGACGCGTATCAAGCAAAAGGATCCGTAGCGACTCGTAGGGAAGAGTCTGCAACTCCCCAGCCAGCATTTCATAGATCACTCCGGCACGGTCGACTCGCTGTCTCTCCAGCTCGGGACGGGCCATCCTCCGTCCCATCTCAAAGGCGGCCTTCAGTTCGGCAGCCTTGGCGGGTCCCATGCCGGGTAACGAAGAAAGCTCCTCGATCGAACATCCGGCCATTCGCCTCAGACTGCCCCATTCGGCCAGCAATGATCTGGCTAGGGAAAGGACATCCAGGCCGACCTTCCCAGTCCTCAGGAACAGGGCGAGCAATTCGGCATCGGTAAGGACTGCGGCACCATGACTGAAAAGCCGTTCTCGCGGCCTCTCGGCACGGGGAATGTCCCCGAAGCATGAAGAAATCATTAAAGAAACTATGCCACTCCCTGCAATTCGCAAGGGAGACTCACGCTGCCGGCTTCAATTTCTTAGCAAAGGGAATCGAGAACTCCTCGCAGATACTCGGTCATGGAATGGAGCGCGGCCGCATGGCGGTTTTTCTGCACCTTTTCCAGCTCGGCATCAGCCTCGTCCACCAAACTACGCGCGGCCTGAACAGCGGCAGGCAAGGCGCCACGGGAGGTCACCAGTTCGACAAGCCGTGAAGGGGAAATCCCTTCTTCGGAAAGAAGCATGGACTGAAGCTCATCCCGATCCTTGGGAGAGGAGTTCTGAAGTAGCAGCAGGACGGGTAGAGTAAACTTGCCGCAGGCAATGTCTGTTCCAAGCGTCTTACCGATCATCTCCTCGTCTCCGACCAGGTCGATGCAGTCATCGAGTACCTGATAGGCGATCCCGATCTTGTTACCGTAATTCTTAAGGGCACTGATCACTGCAGGAGAAGCCCCGCTGAGAAAAGCTCCAAGCTCGCAGGAGACAGCAAACAGTGCACCAGTCTTCATCTGGACCATCCGGTAGTACTCGGAAAGCGGTATATTCAGGTCGAAGCGACGCTGAGTCTGGAGAATCTCTCCCGTGCAGACATCGGCGGCCGCATCGGCGATTCGTCGGGAAATATCGGAGTTCGAAAACTTGGTGGAAAGCCGGAGAGCATGAGCGAACAGCACATCGCCAACCAAAACCGTCAAGGAGTTCCCCCACTTGGCATTGAGCGTCGGTCGGTCACGGCGACGATCGGCTCCATCCATGATGTCGTCATGGACAAGGCTCGCGATGTGAATCAATTCCACGATCACAGCCAAATCGACATGATCAGAGACAATCCGTCCGGTGGCCCCTCCTGAGAGAAGTGCCAGCGCAGGTCTCAAACGTTTGCCACTACCACCAATGGCATACTCAAAATAGTGCTCGATGCCAGCATCCACGGCCTTAGATTGCTCGTGGATCCTTTCCTCAACAGAGTAAAGATCGGGACCAATCAGCTCGATAGCCTCCGCAAAGGCGGCATTGGATCGCGGGTCAATTTCTTTGGAGGACCATCTTGTGAAATTTTTCACAAGGTAACTTTCGTCGATATACTCCGTATCGTCAACATCGAGCAAAGAAGGATATTATTTAGGTCTTTGAGGGCCAGCACCCAAGCGGATGGATTCACGGATCAAGGGAAACGGCAGGAGACGGCTTCCACGGACCAGCAATGCCAGCAGTCGGTTCGGAATGACTCCGGGTTTATTCCGCTCAATCCCCCGCAAAGCAGCACGGACAACCAGTTCCACAGGAGTCGCCAGTGCAGGATGGGTGCGATCCATCGCTCGAATGGTCTGACCGTCACGGGATGCGACCTCAAAGAATTCCGTGGGTACAGGCCCAGGACAGAGTGCCGTGACAGTTATCCCTTCAGGGGCAAGCTCCATACGGAGAGCCTCACTGAAGCTTGTCACATAGGCCTTGGTGGCTGCATAGACGGCCATCTCAGGTAGCGGATAGAATCCTGCCACGGAGCTGACATTAAGGATGCCCGAGGGACTCTGCGATCGGAGCATCGGCAGAAGAAGGTGGGTCAGATGGGTCAGCGCGGTGACATTCACTTCCAACAGAGGGGCAAGACGCTCCCAGTCGGCGCTGTCAAAGGGGCCAAGTTCACCAAGGCCGGCATTATTGATCAGAAGATTAAGCGGAACTTCCTCACGGATGATCCATGCAGTCAGACGCTCACGCTCCGTGGATTGGGAAAGATCTGCCTTGAAGCAATCGATTCTCAAATTGGGATGCAAAATCTTCAGTGCATCGGAAAGCGAGGAAAGGCGTTCTTCGCGGCGCCCCACAAGGATCAGGCGCGAGGCGACAGAGGCAAGCTGACGCGCAAACTCGGCTCCAAGTCCCGCCGTAGCTCCAGTAATAAGAGCCGTGCAGTCTTTGATCGTGAATCGTTGTTTTTTCATTTTGTAGGGTGATCTTTGCGGAAGATCTCACGAATCGGATGTTCATCTAACACATTGGGTTCGATCCCCCCCAGTCGATTGCCATCGTATAGCTGTATCCCGACATAGAAGAAAAGTGGGGAGATCGGCACCTGATCCCTTACTAGCAATTCCTCCGCACGGCGCATGATGCCGAATCTCTTGCCAGGATCCATCTCGGCAGCAGCATCATGGATCATACGGTCATAGTCAGCATTCTTCCATCCCGTGCGGTTGTTACCGCTCTCGGAAAGGAAGAGATCCAGGAAGGTGTTTGGATCCGGGTAATCCCCCACCCAACTGGAGCGGGCGATCCCAAAATCCAGCGAACCAAGCGAGTTCAGATAGACCTTCCACTCCTGTCTGGCGAGCTGCACAGTGACTCCTAGGCGCTCTTTCCACATCGACTGAAGCTCGATCGCCACGCCCTCGTTCAACTCCCCCTCGCTGTAGAGATAGGTCGTCAGTGGAAACCCCTTGCCGTCGGGATACCCCGCCTCGGCGAGTAAACGACGGGCTTCTTCCTGATTTTCGGGAAGTCCCTCTGGAGCCGTGTATCCGTTAATACCGGGAGGCACAAAGCTCAGCGCATCAGTCTCCCCCGCCCTCGTGATCTTGGTAGTGATGCGTTTGCGATCGATGGCCATGTCGAAGGCCTTGCGCACGCGCACATCGGTGAAGGGTCCCTTGGCGCAATTGAACCTGAGGAAAAAGGTACCGAGGAAAGGGGCGGCATGGAAATCAGAACGAGTCTTGAGCGCATCCAGTAAGGAAGGTGGAGCCAGCCCCTTGTCCATGATAAGATCTGCCTGTCCAGCCGCATAAAAGTTATAGGCAACATTCGCCTGACTGATCGGCAGCACCTCGACGGTCCGGAGTCTGACGTTTTTAGCATCCCAGTAGAGAGGATTCCTTGTCAGATGGATCACGTCGTTGATCCTCCAATACTCCAGAAGGAAGGACCCATTCCCAACAAGCTTCCCAGGCTTCACCCAGTCATCTCCGTACTTGGCAATCAGATCCGTCCGCACAGGATAGAGCGTCGGAAAGGCGCAGAGATCTAGGAAATAGGGGACAGGTTGTTTTAGCTCCACACGAAGCGTCGCTTCATTCAGGGCCTTTACGCCTACCGACTTGAAGTCGGGGGTCTTGCCCGCTGGAATATTGGCATAATCCTCGGCTCCCTTAACCGAAAAGAGCTGGTAGCTGTAGGCGGATGCCGTCGTGGGATCGAGAGTCCTGCGCCATGAGTCGACAAAGTCGTGTGCCGTCACTGCCCTCCCGTCACTCCATCTGGCATCGGGGCGCAAGTGAAAGGTGTAGACACAATGATCGGGGGAAATCTCCCAAGAAGAGGCTACTCCGGGCCCGGCGACTCCCTTGCGGTCGAAGCGAAGCAGTCCCTCGAAGAGCGTATTCACGATTCGCCCCTCGGGTTGTCCAGTGATCAAAGCCGGGTCGAGTGTCTCGGGTTCAGCCCCATTGATGAAAATGAGATCAGGACGCTCGCGATGTCCGGAGCAACCTGTCGTCACCAGAAAAAATGCTGAGGAAATCAGCGCGATCAGCCACCTGCTCATGGTGCCGGCACCGCGTGCGTGCAGGGGAACCCTTTGGCAAACTCATCCAGGCTTTGCATGGTTGTCTCCGCGATATTGCGTAGGGCATGCATGGTCAGAAAGGCCTGATGGCCGGTCACGATGACATTGGGGAAGGTCAGCAGGCGGGCAAAAGTGTCGTCCCTAATAATATCGGAGGAGTGGTCCTCAAAGAATAGGCAGGCCTCTTCCTCGTAGACATCGATAGCTAGGAAACCAACCTTACGGCTCTTGAGCCCCTCTACCACGGCGGGAGTATCGATAAGGGCGCCTCGGCTTGTATTGATCAAGAAAACGCCATCCTTCATCAGCTTCAGTGCCTCATTATCGATGAGGTGGTAGGTAGAGGGCATCAACGGCACATGCAGCGTCAGAATATCCGAGTAACGAAAGAGCTCCTCCCGGGTGTCGACATAGGAGGCTAGCAGCATGACCTGCTCATTCGGTTCTTCGTCATAGGCGAGGATCTTGCAGCCGAAGCCGCTCAGGAGTTTCACCACCTCGGTACCGATACGACCGGTACCGCAGACTCCGACCGTCATATCGCGCAGTTCGAAACCGCAAAGTCCCTCCAGGTTGAAATCTGCACGCCTCACACGGTTATGCCCCTCATGAATGTGGCGACCCAGAGTCAGAATCAGTCCGATGGTGAATTCCGCAACGGCATTGGGTGAATAGGCAGGCACATAGGCGAGTGTGATCCCTAATTCGCAAGCCGCCTGACGGTCGATTTGGTTAAATCCCGCGCTGCGGGTTGCCAAGAAGCGCGTTCCTCCTGCCGCAAGTTGTTCAAGGACGCTCCTGTTCGCCACATCATTCACAAAAATCAGGACGGCCTCATGACCAGCGGCTAGTAGAGCGGTTTGGACGTCGAGTCGCGGCTCAAGGAAAGTGAACTCAATGGGGAAACCATCGGCAGATTTCTCCAGGACCGGGCGCTCGTAGCGCTTGGTATTGAAGACAGCGACCTTCATAGAAAGAGAAGGGTGAAAGCGGAAACTTGAAAACTGAGTAAAAAGCTACTGACCCGTTTTTGCCCCAGTCGACCTAGTCGACCCAGTCCAGCACTTCGACCCATTAGGTTTTCCTACAGGCTCCGGAGTCACCTTCTGATCGCGATTGGATCTCCGGATCACATCCCTGTAATAGTAGGCCGAGGGCTTGAGAACCCTCTCTTTGGTCTTCGGATCCATGGTGGAGAGCCCGAATTTCGGAAGGTAGCCGTAGTGCCACTCATAGTTGTCGGCAAGCGACCAGACAAAGTACCCCTTCACGTCATATCCTTCATCCATGGTCTGTCTGATCTGGGCGATGTGATCGCGCAGGTAAGAAAGACGCTTCTCCTCGTTTTTTGTAGCGATGCCGTTCTCCGTGATCATCATCGGCTTGTCATAGCGTTTGCCAACATAACGGATCTGTTTTCCGAGGCTATTTGGATCAATGCGCCATCCCATCATCGTGAAGTTGGGGCCGTGCTTCATCCCCTCGGAAAGAAGACTCAGGGGACCGGCCATCTGACTGTAGTAATAGTTAAATCCGATGATATCACAGACATCGTAGATCCGGTCGAGGTGGTCAAAATTGGAGTGCATGACCGTATTGTAGAGCAGACCGCCAGGATCGAGTGGGGCGGGTGTCCACCAAGGGAGCGCCTCAACGCTCAGAACCTTGGCCGAGGGCTTCACTTTCTTGATTCGTGCCGCCGCATCGCGGAACATCTCCGCACTGGCTATCGTAGCGGCTTCGTAGCCCTTGAAATCGAAGATGTGGCAGGGAGGCCAGAGACCTATGATGTAGGCGGTAAGAACCTGCCCGTTCGGCTCGTTCTCCGGTGCATAGTAGGTGGCGTAAGGGGCCGTCGCCACGACCACCTTTTTCACGTAGAGGTTCCAGCGTTCCCGGGCCAACGGATGAAGCCAGTTGGTCTTCGAGCTGTCCTTCGTGTCGGTCAGCCATGAGGGGAAGGTGAAATGCCAGAGGGTCACGACCGGCTCGAGTCCAGCCTCCTTCAGCTTCCGGCACATGCGAACATACCCCTGCACAGCCTCCTCGTTGTAGTGGCCGGGCTGCGGTTCGACACGGGCCCACTCGATGCTGAAGCGGTAATGAGTGACGCCGATCTTCTTCAGGGCGGCGAGATCCTTGTCGAAGTCACTCCAAGTGTAGAGAGCATTCCCCACAACGGGGGCTTTCTTCTGCTGAATAAGTAGGTCCCAGTCGCGCACATAGTAGTTCTTCTCACCGGGCTTCTCCGCCTTGTTCTCGTACTGGAGACTGCTGGTGGAGATGCCCCAGGCAAAGGGGGCGTAACCCTTGAGCTTTTCCGCGCGGTTCTCTGGGGCCTTGTCGAGCGGGCCGAGCGGATGGAGGACGCAACCGGGAAGGATCGTCAGGATGGCCGCGACGGCCACGGGAACGATGAACTTGGTCATAGTCATGGGCGTGGCGTGGTGGCGGAGGTGGACTGCTTGAGCTTGTCCGTCGCCTTCGCGGTGAGCAACTTCAGGTCACCCATCGAGTCGCGGTAAAATCCCCTCAGATCAGGAACCATTTCCGACCACGACTGCGTGGTGCCGGAGAGGAATTTTTCGAAATTCTTTTGGCGATCCTCCCTCAGCTCACCTCGGGAGTCATTGACCACATGGAAGGGGAGCGTGTTCCTGCGATACTCGTCATCGGAGACACGGGCAAGGTCGAGGCGTTTTGCATCATAGATCGAGATCCACCATCCCCCGTAGGAATCGGGTGCATCCTGAGGGGCCACCTCGAAGGTGAACTTTCCGACTTTCCTGACACCGCCGCGGTCACTGATCCCATACAGTGCGGAAATCTCCTCCCGGGAAGTCAGGATGCCGGCCAGATAGTCCCTAGCGACATTCTTGAAGCGCTTCAGCGCGAGCCCCTTGCCGTAGACACCGAACTCCACGCACACCGGATCCTCGGGATTGCCGTACACATTCAGCTCGGTGCGCTTGTTCACCCTGAAGGAGAGGTAGGGAATGTTGCGCAGACGACCATTGTCGATGGTCGTGGCGGGCACCTGCCTGAAGGATCGGATATTGTCATCGGTGCGAAGGTCCTGAACGATCATCCGCCATGGGGGAAGCTTGCCCGGATCGGCGATGTCGGCGAAGTAGACCAAGGCATCTCCCTCGTCCATGATCCGGCGGATCCTTGACTTGGGGATCGTCACCTCGCCCATGCGCTGTTGGAGAATCACCCCCTTGGCGTCGTTCTTGAGGATCAGGCCGTGGAGCTCGCTGCCGTCGTTCAGCATGAGGGTGTCGGGTGCCAGACGGCCGTTGGACGGATCGATGGCCCTTAGCGGCTGCACCATCGTCAGCAGCAATGCCGTGGCAGAGAGGGAAAAAATGCGCTTCATCATTGATCGTTCGATCCCTTGCTACTAGGGCTTGTCCCATGCATCAAGCAACCTTACGGATAAAGATACCGTTTTTCCTGCTACTTCTGCTCACCCTTGCCTTCAGCGGATGCATCTCACCCGTTCCTCACTACCGGCCTCCGGCCAAGGCGATCGTTCTGAAAAAACTGCCGAAGGAGCCATTCTGGTGGGGCACCTCCACCGCATCGTTTCAGAATGAGGACCGGGGATGCGCCCCCGGTTCCAAGTGGTATTACAGGACGGATTGGGACTGCTTTGCCGATGAGGGAGGGGCACCTCCCCGCGGTGACGAGGGAGTCTTTTCCTGGAGCGAATTCGACAAGGATCTGGCCGCCCTCCGAAAACTGGGAGTGAATCATTTCCGCTTCGGCGTCGAATGGGCACGGATCGAGCCGCGTAAGGGGGTCATCAACCAGGCGGCCCTCCGTCAGTATGCCGGGATAGCGCGCAAGTGCCGTGAGGCCGGGATCGAGCCGCTCATTACGCTCTGGCACTTCACCTTCCCAGACTGGCTCTGTCCCAAGGACAAGACCAAGGCCAACTTCCTCAACCCCGACGTCCGCACCGCCTGGCAGGCCCACGTCCGGCGCGTCGTGAAGGCCACCAAGGGGGATGTCCGGATCTATATCCCGCAGAACGAGCCCAATGGGGCCCTCCAACTCGGATGGCTGGCCGCTCACTGGCCCCCCGGACTCCTGATGCGTCCCGGCTCCTACAAAAAGGCGATGCGCGTCTCCGCCGACATGTTCCGCGACGCCGCTGGGATCGTCAGGGAAGAGCGACCCGACGCCCTGATCATGGGCATCTATTCCCTGCCCCACTGGAATAAGGCCCGCTTCCTCGACCCCACGCGCTCCGTCTACAACCTGATGCAGCACCAGAACTTCGACCAACTCGACATGGTGGCCGACACCTGCGACCTGATCGGGGTGAACTACTACTACTCCCAGCAGGCCAGCGCGATTCGCTTCATCTTCCGACCCAGCGGGGAGCATAACTCCGGATACACCCAGCTCGGATGGGAGATCGTCCCCACGGGTCTCTATCACATCCTCAAGGATATCGACGGGCGCTACCACAAGCCGATCGTCATCTCCGAGAATGGCATCGGCACCCAGAGCGGCCAGAAATCGATCCGTTACTTCCGCGAACATATCGCGCAGATGCGCCGCGCGATCAACGAGGGAGTGGATGTCAGGGGTTATTTCCCATGGACACTCGTCGACAACTACGAGTGGACCGAAGGTTGGAACCACGCGCAGTTCGGCCTCTTCTCCTACGACAAGAAGACCCACAACCGCATCCCCACCCCCTCCGCCTTGTGGTACGCCAAGTTCATCGAGGCATATCCGGAGCCGTGAGGAGGAGAGATAAAAAGGATGAAGGCTAAAGGCTAAAACGGCAACGGCGTGGGTCAGGACATGAAGCAGGCGGAAATCACCAGAATCGTTGATGAGGTGATCCGCGGTAGGCGCTCGGCTCGGGGATTTCTGCCGACACCCGTGTCCAAAGAAACCATCCTGGAGATTTTGGATGTTGCTGCCCGCGCCCCCTCCGGGACGAATACGCAGCCTTGGCAAGTGATCGTGGTGAGCGGGGGGAAGAAGGAATCCCTCACCAAGGAACTCATCGAGACCGCACTTGATCCGATCAACGCGGCGGAGCATACACAGGAATACTCTTACTATCCTGAGAAGTGGGTGGCACCCTATATCGATCGGAGGCGCAAGGTAGGCTACGATCTCTATGGACTACTGGGCATTGCGAAGGGAGAGCGTGAACGCATGGATCAACAGTTTGCGCGCAATTACTCCTTCTTTGATGCACCGATCGGACTCTTCTTTACCATCGATCGGATCATGGGACAGGGCAGCTGGCTCGACTACGGCATGTTTCTACAGAACGTCATGTTGGCCGCGCACGCCCGAGGACTCGATACCTGCCCTCAGGCGGCCTTCTGCAAATACCACCGCATCATTGCGCGGCATCTAGAGATTCCCGAACAGCAGATGCTCGTCTGCGGCATGGCAATGGGTTACGAGGATTCTTCAAAAATCGAAAACAGACTCCGCACGGAACGAGAACCGAGCACGAGCTTCACCCGCTTTCTGGAGTAATCGACCCCAGTGCCTGCAACGTGGGAATATGGTACGGGATTCTTTTTCTGAGCCGGCGATGTGACGTGCTTTGCTGCCCCCCCCATCGGAATCATCATCAGTCCTCATCACCGCCACATAAATTCCCTTCCAGGGATCAGTGGCAGACTAGTCAAGCGAGGAGGAGTGATAGAAGGAAGAGACTCAAGCTCAACAAAATGATTGAGCTCTAAGATGCACCGTAATGCCGTTCTTAAACCGTCTTCCCAATCGCAAAGACACGGAAGCCTATCTCCTTGAGCTTGGCGTGAGGTAGGATACTTCGCCCGTCAAAAACGAAGGCAGGCTTAAGCATGCCACTATAAATCTTCTGGAAGTCGAGATCCTTGAACTCGTCCCACTCGGTGAGAACAGCTATCGCATGCGCTCCCTCACAGGCCTCCAGGGCGGTCTTAACGACGATGAGGTTGGGATTAGTTCCCGTGCCGAGAACATCGGCTCGAATCTGCTCCTCGCTGACCTGGGGATCGTAAACATGGACCATTGCGCCTTCCGCAAGAAGGTCACGGCAGATGGCTATGGCAGCAGTCTCACGAGTGTCGTTGGTATCCTTCTTGAAGGCAAAGCCAAGGATGCCGATGTGCTTGCCGCTGACGGTATTAAAAAGGTCACTGACGATGCGCCCAGTGAAGCGGGACTTCTGCCAGTCGTTGATCTTCACGACACTCTCCCAATAGGCGGCTGCCTCAGGGAGATCGTAGTGCTCGCAGAGGTAGGCAAGGTTGAGGATGTCCTTCTGAAAGCAGGAGCCGCCGTAGCCGACCGAAGCCTTGAGGAACTTAGGGCCGATACGGGAATCCTTGCCGATAGCGCGAGCAACCTCATCGACGTCTGCTCCTGTAGCCTCGCAGAGTGCAGAGATGGAATTAATAGAGGAGATGCGCTGGGCGAGGAAGGCATTGGCAACCAGTTTGGAAAGCTCTGAGGACCAGAGATTAGTAGCCAGGATCTTCTCCCGTGGGATCCAGCGGGCGTAGATGGCAGACACCTTCTCGATAGCGGCCAATCCCTCGGGGGTCTGCTCACCACCAATAAGCACTCGGTCGGGATTCTCTAGATCCTCAACGGCCGTTCCTTCCGCAAGAAACTCTGGATTGGAGAGGACTTGGAAGGTGCCGTTCTTGGAATTTGACCTGAGAATCGTGAGCATGGCTTCGGCTGTCTTCACCGGTATCGTACTCTTCTCGACGATGATCTTGGGCCCCACGGACTCCTCGGCGATCATGCGGGCAGCGGATTCGATGAATTTCAGATCAGCGGCACGGCCGGCACCGACTCCATAGGTCTTGGTCGGCGTACCAACACTGACGAAAATAATGTCGGCCTCACGGATCGCCATGCGGACATCGATGGAGAAGAAGAGATTTTTTCCACGGGCCGACTCTACTACCTGCTGAAGGCCTGGCTCGTAGACTGGGAGGGCATCGGAATTCCAGGCGGCAATGCGCTTTTCATTCGGATCAGTGACGGTAACTCGGATATCGGGGCACTTCGCTGCAATCATGGCCATGGTGGGACCACCAACATAACCGGCACCAAGACAGCAGATGGAAAGGGATGAGTTGGACATAAAGAGGAAAGATGAAACGTGAGACCTGGGACTTGAAATTACTGAACCGGTTATAGAATCGAAATGCGACTCTTACTGGGCAAGGGCAGTCTTGAAATACGAAATCGTCTTTTCGATGCCCTGCTCGAGCGGGACTTTCGGCTCCCAGCCTAGGACATCCTTGGCGAGAGAGATGTCGGGCTTGCGCTGCTTCGGGTCATCTGATGGTAGAGGGAGATGAGTAATCTTGGACTTCCCACCCACCTTTTTGAGCACGAGTTCGGCCAGCTGGAGCATCGTAAATTCTCCGGGATTACCAAGGTTCATCGGGCCAACAATTTTATCCTGCTCCATGAATCGCATGAATCCGTCGACAAGGTCATCGACATAGCAGAAGGATCGAGTCTGGGAGCCCTCACCGTACACCGTGAGGTCTTTCCCTTGAAGGGCCTGAACGATAAAGTTGGAGACGACGCGACCGTCGTCGGGAAGCATGCGTGGGCCGTAGGTGTTGAAGATGCGGATAACGCGGATATCGACGCCATTCTCGCGGTGATAGTCGAAGAAGAGAGTCTCGGCCGCGCGCTTCCCCTCATCATAGCAAGAGCGCAATCCGATCGGATTCACATGGCCCCAATAGGACTCGGGCTGGGGATGGACATTTGGATCTCCATAGACCTCCGAGGTAGAGGCCTGGAAGACACGGGCTTTCACCCGCTTGGCCAGTCCCAGACAGTTGATGGCCCCAACCACGGAGGTCTTCATCGTCTTGATGGGGTTGTACTGGTAATGCGGGGGGGATGCCGGGCAGGCGAGATTGTAAATCCTGTCGACCTCGAATTTGAAAGGGTCAATGACATCGTGGCGCACGAGCTCGAAGCTGGGATTGCCAATAAGATGCTGGATATTCGACTTACGACCAGTGAAGAAATTATCGAGGCAGATGACTTCGTGCCCCTGCTCGATAAGGCGGTCGCTGAGGTGAGATCCAAGGAATCCGGCTCCGCCGGTAATGAGAATACGCATTGGTAAATTTGAACTAGAAATATGGAAAAGAGAAAAGCCTCAAAAGCAATGCCTCATGGAAAAAAGAGGGAATCTACCGGCGGTCGGGTTCGAACCGACACTCTTTAAAGGAACCGGATTTTGAGTCCGGCGCGTCTGCCAATTCCGCCACGCCGGCGTGGGAAAGATATAAAACTACCCGAGCATTGTAAGGAAGGCAAGGAAGCAACAAGGCTACACTGAAAGCGCCGGAACTCACTCCTCACCATTACTCAACTTCGTAAGGACGGACAGGTCTTCCAGCGTGGAGGTATCACCGGTCAGCGACTGACCACCGGCCACCTGCTTGAGCAGGCGGCGCATGATCTTGCCGGAGCGGGTCTTCGGCAGCATTTCGGCGAAGCGGACCTCGTCAGGCTTGGCGATCGGGCCGATGAGCTTGCCGACATGGTTGCGGAGTTCGTTCTTAAGTGCATCGCTGGGTTTGTGATCCTCACGCAGGGTCACGAAGGCAACGATCCCTTGGCCTTTGATCTCATCGGGACGACCGACCACGGCGGCCTCGGCAACGGCATGGTGGCTGACAAGGGCACTCTCGAGCTCGGCAGTGCCGAGGCGATGGCCGGCGACATTCAACACGTCGTCGATGCGGCCAACGATCCAGAAGTTACCCTGCTTGTCACGGCGGGCGCCGTCTCCCGTAAAGTAGGCTCCCTTCACCTCGCTCCAGTACTGCTGGCGATAGCGGGTCTTGTCACCCCAGATCCCTCGCAGCATGGAGGGCCATGGCTTTCGGATGACCAGCTTGCCTCCCTGACCGTGTGGAACTTCTTTGCCATCATCGTCGACGATGGCCGCATCGATCCCAAAGAAGGGAAGAGTGGCTGTGCCAGGCTTGCAATGCGTGGCACCGGGCAGCGGTGCGATCATGTGGGCTCCGGTCTCGGTCTGCCACCAGGTGTCGACGATCGGGCACTTCTCGTGGCCGATGTGCTTATTGAACCACATCCAGGCCTCGGGATTGATTGGCTCGCCGACGGTGCCGAGCAATCGCAGTGAGGAAAGATCGTGCTTGGCGGGATGCTCGTCACCCCACTTCATGAAGGCACGGATAGCAGTCGGGGCGGTGTAGAAGATAGTGACGCTGTAGTCGGCGATAAGCTTCCAGAAGCGATCGGACTCGGGCCAGTTCGGAGCACCCTCGTACATAAAGCAGGTAGCTCCGTTGGTCATAGGCCCATAGACAAGGTAGCTGTGACCAGTGATCCAGCCTATGTCGGCGGTGCACCAATAGACATCATCCTCACGAAGGTCGAAGACGTACTTGGTGGTGGCGTAGGTGCCGACAAGATAGCCGCCGGTCGTGTGGAGGATCCCCTTCGGCTTTCCCGTAGAGCCGCTGGTGTAGAGTATGAAGAGCGGGTGCTCGCTGTCGAGATGCTCAGCGGGGCAATGGGCGGTGACATACTCCATCTCGCGGTGCCACCAGACATCGCGTCCCTCCTCGATGTGGATGTCACTATTGGCGCGTCGGAAGACAATGACCTTCTTCACCGAGGTGTCCCCTTCCAGGGCATGGTCGACATTCTGCTTAAGGGTGACAAACTGGCCACGGCGGTAGCCGCCGTCTGCGGTGACGATGAGCTTCGCGCCGGAGTCGGCCAAACGGTCCTTGATGCTCTCGGAGCTGAATCCGCCGAAGACGACGCAATGAACAGCTCCGATTCTGGCACATGCCAGCATCGCGATGGAGGCCTCGGGGATCAGGGGCATGTAGATAAGGACGCGGTCCCCCTTCTTGACTCCGTTGCGCTTGAGCACATTGGCAAACTTGCAAACCTCGCGGTGAAGCTGGCGGTAGGTGATGACCTTTTTGTCACCGGGCTCCCCTTCCCAGATGATGGCCGCCTTGTTGGCGCGGGGGGTATCAAGGTGGCGGTCGAGACAGTTTACGGAAGCATTGAGTTTAGCTCCGACAAACCATTTGGCATAGGGAAGCTTCCAGTCGAGGACCTTGGTCCATTTCTTGAGCCAGTGGAGTTCCTTGGCTTCGCGGGCCCAGAATTTGTCAGGGCTCTTCACCGACTCGGCATGAAGCTTCCTGTACTCGGCCATGCTCTTAATACGGGCTTTTTTAGAAAACTCGGCGGAAGGCTTGAAAACGCGGTTCTCAACAAGATGGGACTCGATGTTCTGGGACATTCTATGGAGGGGTTAAAACTTCTACTGGGGAGTGAATCTCCTTTTCATCAGAAAGCGGGAAAAAGAAAAAGGATAACCTATACCGACGCTTCCCTTCTTCACTCTCCGATTTCTCTCTCCAAGAGCTGAAAGCGGAATCGCTCGTCGTAGGAACCGTTATTGTGAGTACGGCAACAGGCAAGGCAGGCGATCCGCTTCCTTGGCCTGCGAACACGCGAGTGGCTAACTCCGCAACCCGGACAACTTAACAGGTAGCGCCGCCTCATTCGCCGACTCACAAAGGGAAGCTGATGGGTGCGCTTCTCATCGGGAATCCCAAGATCGCTGCAGGCCTCTCGCCACTCCAAGCCGTGAGGCGCAAGACGGCGGCGCCCATGGCGGTGTTGGGCCAGAAGGTGAGCTAGTTCATGGAGCAAGGTCTTCTCCACCTCGGCCTCGGAGATTTCCTTCAAGGCTGGGTTCAGCCAGACCTCCCAGCGTGAAACGATGGCGACACCGGCAGTGGTCCTCATCCGTGAATTCCAGCCGACGATGACCAAGGGCGAGAGCTTAGGCGCGATAGGATGAAGGAGTGCCCTAGCCTGCTCCTCAAGTAACGGATCGCGTTTCCGGGAATTCCCCGAAGAAGGAGGCTTTACTGCTGCGTCAAGAGACTGTCCGAAAAGAAGTTTTAGCTGACCCGTTAGCTGACCTTTCAACTGACCCACAAGTGAGCTCATATCTTCATTTCACTACACAATTGGGGATCGGGCCTGACGTTTCAGAACACGGCTCAGTGCGGCAAGAGTTCCATCGATCGCTTCCGTCGTCGTCTCCTGTCCCAGTGAGAAGCGCACGGTCGCGCGGGCTAGATCTTCAGATGCCCCCATGGCGAGCAGTACGTGCGAAGCCTGGATCGATCCCACCATGCAGGCGGACCCGCTGGAGGCGGCAACCCCTTCGAGGTCAAGACCCATCAGTAGGGTCTCTCCATCGCAACCTGGGAAGCTGACATTGAGCGTGTTGGCAAGTGAGGGAGCCGAGGCGGCATTCCGTACTGCCGAGGGGTCGATGGTTCGAATGCCTTGCCAAAGACGATCCCGAAGATCTGACTCACGGACTTGTTTCTCCTTACCCGAAGCCTCTCTCACTGCGACTTCAGCCGCGGCGGCCATGCCGGCGATGGCCGGGACATTCTCGGTGCCAGGACGACGCTCATTCTCATGAAAGCCCCCGTGCTGGATCGCCTCAATGGAGACACCCGACCGGAGCCAGAGGAATCCAGCACCATGGGGACCATGGAACTTGTGTGCTGTCGCTGAGAGAGCGTCGACACCAAGATCAACGGGCCTGCAGGGAATCTTGCCAAAAGCTTGGACGGCATCGCTATGGAAAAGGATACCCCTCTCCCGGCAGAGAGCTGAGAGTTCGGCAATCGGCTGGATGACACCCGTCTCGTTGTTGGCGATCATCACCGAAGCAAGCAATGTCTCGGGCCGCAGGGCAGCAGCAAAAACCTCCGGATCGATCACTCCTTGAGCATCGACAGGAATCTCGGTCAGTTCGAATCCCTCCCTCTCAGCCAAGGAGCGCATGGCATGGAGCACTGCATGATGCTCGGTGGAGACGGTAACAAGGTGATTTTTACTTGAGGAGCGGTGTTGCCGTGCCAGTCCCAGGATCGCCAGATTGCAGCTCTCCGTACCGCCGGAGGTGAAGATGATCTCATGGGATTTGGCCCCGAGTAGTGCGGCGATCCGGTCACGCGCCTCATCGACGGCAGCTCGGGCGACTCTAGCAGAGGCATGGATGCCGGAGGGATTACCCAGCAGATCCCCCAGAAGGGGCAGCATGGCATTCCTGGCTTCGGAAGAGAGCGGTGTGGTTGCGTTGTGATCGAGATAGATCATGAAGAAAGGATTGGATGAATATTCTCTCAATCGGATGCGCTCGGCAATGCCTCAAAAGCTCGCCTGCTCGAATCCGAACAACCTCATCGTACGCTGATGCTCTCCTTGCCATCGTCCTCAGCCTGTAACAGCATGGCACGTCTTATGACCGCAGATTCGATTATTCCAGACCTTCAGGCCGCAATCCTCTGCGAGGATGTCCGGGCCGAAATTAGCGGCCAACAGACACTCATCGGCGTGATTGGGGCTATCCCGACGCCCACGCTACCGATCGCGTTCTTCAAGCTCTGCCTCTGGACCCGCTGGTGTGGCGGTAGTGGTGACTTCATCCAGAAGTGCCTCATCTATGATCCAGAAGAGGATCAGGCGATTGCGCAGGCGGAGGTTCCCTTCAGCCTTTCCGATTTGAGCGCGCATGCCACGAATGTGCATTTCTTCGGTGGAGTCCAGTTCCAGAAATACGGGACCTACCATGTCGAGGTCCTGATCGACGATCAGATACAGCTCAGGATCCCCGTACCCGTACTCCAGATGGAAGTTCCCCGACCACCAGGCAATTATTAAGGCCTAGGCATCCTAGGATGCTAAAAATCGAGTATCTCACCATCCTCGGGAGTAAAAATATCGGAGATGAGAGGCAAGAGTTCCTCCATCTTTCCATGAAGTTCCTCCCGATCATTTGCCACATCCTCCGAAAGATGAATCAGGCAGAGCGCATTCAGGTTGGCCTCGCGGAGAACCCCTACAAGTTCGTTCTTGCTGACATGGGAGAGTTCGCAGACGAGGACATTCGCAGGCGTTGACACCAACTCGACAAGGTCGTCAGCAGAGGAAAGATCACCACTGAAGATGGCTCGGAAATCAGCAGCAATGATTTCCAATGAATAGGAGTTACACGGAAGCGCGGCAACCGCACCAGGAAGAGAACGGTAGCACCGCTCGAGATGACGATTGGAAAACGGCGTCACGGAGATACTCCCATCGGCGAGCATCTGCGACTCCCGATTCTGCCAGGCAATCCAGACGACCGGGAATCCCAACCCCTCCTCCGTGAGGTAGAGGGCATTGATCCAGGCATGGATCGGGGCAATCATCTCCTCAGGGAGAGCGATCTCGAGAGGCTTCGTTCGTTCCAGGAGCATCGCCCCCTGAAGCAGGGCGGGCAGCCCTCCGATGTGATCGACATGGCCGTGAGTGATCAGGACGGCATCGAGGTCCCGAATCAAGGTTCCACGATCGCGCAGAGAATGGACGCACGGCTCACCAGCATCGATGAGCAGATGTTTTCCCTCCAGAAGTAGAAGAGAACTGGCAAAGAATCGGTCGGCCTGAGGAAAGCCGGAACCTGTACCGAGAAAGCTGATGGATGGCATGAGTGCAGAAGGTTGCCCGACAAAACTGAAAAGCGAGCGTAAAGGGCACTCTAGCAAAAAAACACTTTTCCTCTTTGACACCTACCTCGTCACTCCCTACTCTTTACCTCCTTTCCCGAAATCCGTATGAAGACTTTTTCCGCTAAAGCCCCCGAGGTTAAACGCCAGTGGTGGGTGATCGATGCCAAGAACCAATATCTCGGCCATGTTGCCGTACAAGCCGCCAATCTGCTCCGCGGCAAGCATAAGGCGATCTGGACGCCCCATGTGGACACCGGCGATTTTGTCGTGGTGATCAACGCGGCTGAAATCCAGATCGGCGGCAAGAAGGAGACCCAGAAGAGCTACATGAGCTTCTCCGGATTCGTCGGAGGTCATAAGTCCGAGACCTTCCGCCAGCGTCGCGAGCGTCGCCCCGAACTCCTCATCGAGCGTGCGGTCAAGGGAATGATCCCCCACAATCGTCTTGGAAGCACGGTCTACCGCAAGCTGAAGGTTTACAAGGGTTCCGAGCATCCTCATACGGCTCAGAATCCTCAGCCTGCCAAGTAACTTCATTTTTCCAAAAAAAGATCTCAATACATCTCATGGCCACCGCTAAAACACCTACCACAGGTACCACAGGACGCCGCAAGACGGCTGTCGCTCGCATTAATATCGCTCCGGGTTCCGGAAAGATCAGCGTCAACGGCAAGAACTTCGAGGATTACTTCACCACCATCTCGATGCAGAACACTGTCCTCAAGCCTCTTGAGGTCGTGAATGCCATCAAATCCTATGATGTCGAAGCCAAGACCTCCGGTGGTGGTCTTCAGGGTCAGGCCGGTGCACTCAGTCTTGCCATTGCCCGCGCTCTTAACGAATTCAACGAAGCCAACCGTCCTCTACTCAAAACAGACGGCCTCCTGACCCGCGACTCCCGCAGACGCGAGCGTAAGAAGCCAGGCCGCCCGGGTGCCCGCAAGCGCTTCCAGTTCTCCAAGCGTTAATTCGCCCAGTACTTTCGGCACGATTTTTGTGCCACCTTTCAAGAAGAGCTTCCTGCAAAGGAAGCTCTTCTTCTTTATAGCTAAGGCCTAGCGGACAGTTCCCGAGACATGAAGCATCATCAAAACAACGTGATCCGTGCCGCATGGAAAGAATCCCTGACTGCGCTCCGTGCTAATCTGATCCCCGGACTGTTCCTTCAACTCCTCATGGCCTTCATGGCCGCAACCTACTTTCTGAGTCCGGACGCCAGAGCCACATTCGAAAAACTGACGCTTCTGCGCTCCCACTGGGGACTACTTTTTTCCTTTATCGGCACCTCAGCGGCCTCGGCGGTTCTACCCGAATTTCTGCAACTCCTTCTTCGCAGAAAACTCGGAACAAACTCTAGCACTCTCGGACAACGTCTTCTTTTCGCAGTTCCTTTCTGGGGACTCATCGGCATGCAGGTCGATCTTTTTTATCGACTCCAATATGCCCTTTTCGGCCCCTCGGACACGGCCTTGGTGATCATAAAAAAAGTCCTCGTTGATGCCTTTCTCTACTGCCCTCTTCTTGCAATGCCGCAGGCTGTCTGTGTCTTCCTCTGGAGAGACCACGGCTTCACGCTTCGCGGATTCAGAGGCCATCACCCAGTGCCTTTCTATGCTTTGAGGATTTTCCCTGTCCTGATGGCGAACTGGATGGTCTGGATTCCGCTTGTCACCATTATTTACTCGCTGCCTGCGGCACTCGGGGTCCCGTTCTTTATCGTGGCCCAATCGTTCTGGGTCATGGTCTTCACAACCCTCTCCGAGAAGAATAAATAGCCTCTCGTACTGCTTCGCACGATTGCCAACGGCTTCCCTTATCTCTTAATTACCCAATACCGACACACGCACTATGGAACCCAACCTTCTTCAGATTCTCTTTCTCGGCCTCGTTCAGGGAGCAGCCGAACTCCTTCCTGTCTCGAGCTCAGCCCACGTGATTGTGGCTGAAAAGCTTATGGGCTTGGATCCTTCCAGCCCAGCGATGACCTTCCTTCTTGTGATGCTTCACACCGGAACTATGGTCGCGGTCATCGCTTATTTCTGGAATGCATGGAAGAGGACCTTCTTTGCGAGTGCCACAAGTCTCCGGGAGACAGCAGTGAATGTTTTTGTGGCTACTGTTGCGACCCTGGTCGTCGGTTTGGCTCTGAAAGTCCTCATCGAGAAGGTCTTCATGCACGGCACTACCAAGGATGAGATGGAAGATCTCTTCGGGCACCTTCCCCTGGTCGGCGGAGCTATCTTTACTGCAGGAGTGCTGATCCTGGTAGCGGGACATCTGCGCGGAAGTCAGGGCACCCGCTCACTGGGGATTCTCTCCTCGGCCTGGATCGGCATCTCGCAGGGCTTCTGCCTGCCGTTCCGTGGACTCTCACGATCAGGCACCACGATCTCCGTGGGTATGCTTCAGGGCATCAACCGCCAACGTGTCGAGGAATTCAGCTTCGCCCTGGCGGTGATCATCACCCCACCCGCAGTGGCCAAGGAGCTCATGAGACTGCTCAAGTCCCATGCCGAGGCAGCCTCCCCACACCACCTTCTCCATCTGATCGGCCCAGGTCTCATCGGCATGATCGGTGCCTTTGTGGCGGGCCTGCTCGCTCTCCGGCTTCTCTCCTCCTGGTTAGAGAAAGGTCACTGGGCATGGTTCGGCTATTACTGTGTCGCCTTCTCGGGCTTTGTTTTCTTTCTCGCCTCCCGCGGATACTAACGATACATCACAACTCATGAAGTTCTTCACCCCTCCCCTCTTATCTCTCTTGTTCGCGGCTCTTTTCTTGTCTGGCTGCTCGTCAGGGCAGAACAAGGAGACACTGCTGACTGCTGCCGGATTCCGCACGGTCGTTCCGACCACTCCCAAACAGATCGCCCAACTCAAGACCCTCCCCCAGCTGAAGGTCATCCCTGTCACCAAGAACGGAAAGACGGCTTTCCTGTTTGCGGATGCCTCTCGCAACACCCTCTTGATCGGAAACCAAAAGCAGTACACCGCTTATCAGCAGTATGCTCTCCAGTATAAAATGCAGCAGGACAAGGAGGCGACCGCCGCTCTCAATGCCGATGCATCGCAGTGGGGTTGCTGGGGTGGGATGGATGGACCGTTCTGGGGACCAGGCTTCTATTAATCGTTACAAATTCCCATCTTAGACCCCACGTTTGTGAAGCACTCAGCAATTCTACTTCTCTGTATGGCCGGACTGGTGGCCTGCTCGAATCTCAGCGAAAAAAGAACCCTCTTGGCCGCTGCAGGATTCAAGACGATTCCAGCGACGACTCCAGCTCAGTTAGCAAAGCTCAATTCCCTGAAATCCGGAAAAGTGGTTCCCTTGGTTGGAAAGAATGGAACTGTTTATGTCTTCGCTGATACGGCTCGCAAAGCTCTTTTGGCGGGGAATGCATCCCAATATGAGGCCTATCGTAAACTTAAGGTAAGTCAGCAGAAAATCGATGAGAAGCTCTTGGATGCCCAAGTCAACATGGATGACAACGACTGGAACGCTTGGGGACCATTAAGTGGCTACGGCAACGGGTGGAGTGTGGCTTCCGATCCTCTCTAATTAGTCTCCAACTGACGCGCCCCAGATTCCAACTCTCTCATGATCGCTCATGAGTAATGGCAGAAGAGAGGATTTATTAAGCCAAACTACTCGCTAGGGGTAAACTGGGTAATCTTAGTACCTTGAACTCCTAGACCTGCCATCAACCCCTTCTGGCCGAAGAAGAAGGCGAAAATTCCCTTCTGCATGGTGGTGGTGGACATAGAAGAAGTGAATCCCTCATCGGCAACGACAAGTGATGGAGCGCCACCGAGTTCGAATCCTCCACTCTTGTTAAGATAATGAAGGGAGCGTTCATCCATGAAGAAGAGGGCGTAGGAAAACTTCTGGATTCCCGCCTGCAGCCCATAGGAGACGGCCGATGTGTTGAAGTATCCGGCGACATGACCATCCTTGAAAAGAACTCCGTTGCCAGTCTGCGCCCCACCGATGAATCCTGCCTTGTAAACAGTGGGAAAAATCAAGACCGCAATAGATTTCTCGCTGATCGCCCGGGCACCGGGGTTATTCCTATAAAGTCTGTGGAGTGCTTTCTCCGACTGATATCTGAGTTCCGAAGCCGTCTCGGCCTTGGCTTGAGGAATCAGTAGCAGAGTGGCGACGAGGGCCAAGGCGGCAATGAAACTGAGCTGAAGTGTCTTCATGGATGATATTGATTGTGGAGTTATAGAAAATTCAATCAGCGCCGAAGTTGCATCTGGACCTCGGCATTGTTTATTGAGAGATCAAGGATGCGCTGGCCCGGCAGCGTCTTGGTGCTGAGACAATCAAGGTTCCCGTCACGACCAATAACAATAACGGCAAATCCTTTGGTCACATCATAAACGGATGCCACCGCCGCGGGGTCATCCACAAGAATGAACGGGATATTGGAAGGGATGCGCCCTCCCTCCGAGGTAAAAGCGGCAAAGAAAAGCATCCCTTGGGAAGCAAGGCGCTCGTAGCGGCCCTTGAGTTCCTTCATCTGGGAACGGAAAGCTCGGTCCTTGGGCGAGGATGCGATGAGCAAGACGACAGGTTTACCCTTGAGCGAGGCAAGTGTGATCTTGCGGCCGGCCGAGGCACCTCCGGTAAAACCCGGTGCGGCGTTGACCACCAGAGAATCCTTCGCGAGCAGCTTCATCCCATTTGCTCCCAGGATCAGCGATGTGATCAGGAGGAGAACGATACTCCTGAAACGTGCGGCACTCTTCATGAAGGATCGGTAGCTGGTAACGTAAAAACCCGTGACGACTTAGACAGTCATGAGCTCGGCTTCCTTGTGGGAGACGTGCTTGTCAATCGACTCAACCTGCTTGTCGGTGAGCTTCTGGATCTCCTTCTCGGAGCGCTCAAGATCATCCTCGGTGATGTCTCCTTCCTTCTGAAGTTTTTTTGCACCCTCCATCGCCTCACGACGGCAAGCGCGCACACGGACACGGGTCTCTTCAGCGATCTTGTTAATGGTCTTCACAAGATCCTTACGACGCTCCTCGGAAAGCTCGGGAATGCGCAGGCGGATGAGCTTGCCGTCGACTGCGGGATTAATGCCGATCTTGCTTTCCTGGAGGGCCCGCTCGATATCCTGGACGGTTCCGGCGTCGAAGGGCTGGATCACGAGTAACCTGGGCTCGGGAGAAGTAATGAGGGCAAGTTGCTTCAGCTTCATGCTGCTGCCGTAGGCTGTGACATCGATGTTCTCAACAAGGGCCGGTGAGGCCTTTCCGGTGCGGATCGCATTGAACTCATGCATCATGAATTCTCCGGCTTTCTCCATGCCGGCTTCGGCTTCAAAAAGGACTTCCTCTGCGCTCATAGTCTGTGGTGTGGTGAAGGGTGAATTAGGGAAATTTCCCTAGAGGGCTGGCGTGGTATCCGACACGAGGGTTCCGATAGCTTCGCCGCGTACAGCACGCAGGATATTCGCGGGATCGGACATGTCAAAAACGATGATCGGCATGGCATTGTCCATGCAGAGGGAAAAAGCCGTCGAGTCCATCACCTCCAGGCGGCGACTCAAGGCCTCCGAGTAAGTCAGGGTATCGAAACGCTTCGCCTCAGGGTTCTTCACGGGATCAGAGTCGTAGATCCCGTCGACCTTGGTTGCCTTGAGGATGATATCGGCACCGATCTCATTGGCACGGAGCGCGGCGGTCGTATCGGTCGAGAAGAAAGGATTACCGGTACCCGCGACGAAAATAACGATGTGGCCGTTCTCCAGATGGCGGATAGCCCGGCGAACAATGAAGGGCTCCGCAACGTTGTTCATCTGGATGGCGGTCTGGACGCGCGTGGAATGACCCAGATCCTCCAGGGCACTCATCAGCGCCATCCCGTTGATCACCGTGGCAAGCATCCCCATATAGTCCGCCGTGGCACGATTCATCCCCCGGTGGCTTGCGGCGAGACCGCGCCAGATGTTGCCTCCTCCAACCACAACTGCCACCTCCACTCCCATCTTGCGAACCTCTGCAATGGAGGCCGCCACTTTCTGCACGATTTGAGGCGAGACGCTATCAGAACTCCCCTTCTCCTTAAGTGCCTCACCACTTATCTTAAGGACGATGCGGCTGTATTTCGGCGAAGACGACAAGGTATCGGACATGAGGACAAATCAAACCGCAGGAGAGGCCCGAGGCAAAGTCAAATCGGCACCATCAAATCCTCACAACCATGCCCTTACGGGCCAGTTTTTAGCGCTCGACCGCGCGCAAAGGCAGCTGAATGCATCCGTGCCTTTCCCTCGGGCTGGATCATTCGAAGCAGAAGCCCCCCATCACCGCAGGCAACCAGCACTCCTCGTTCATCGACCCGGAGAATGCTGCCCGGCTTTCCCGAGGCCTTCCGGGCAAGGATTGCCGAATGAATCTTGAGAGAAATCGCCTCTCCATTCGACGCAGGAAGAGTCGCTACGGCAGCAGGCCTCGGTTGAAGGGAGCGGATTTTTTGTTCCAGCACGACTGCGGGTTGACTCCAGTCGAGCAATGACTCTTCCCTTCCGATTTTACCGGTGACGGTAGCCATCACATGATCCTGCTGGAAACGCGGAGCATTTCCACGGGAGAGCCGTTCCAGAGCCTCGGACAGGGCAAGCGGGGCCAAATTGGCAAGTTTTTCCGAAAGCGAACCGGCAGTCTCGCGTCGCGCGAGAGGAATGCTTTTTTCAAGAATGACATCGCCAGTGTCGAGTCCCTCGGCCATATGCATGATGGTGACGCCGCTTGTCCGGTCTCCCGAGGCAATGGCTGCCTGGATTGGGGAGGCTCCACGATGGCGCGGAAGCACCGAGGCATGGATATTCAGGCAGGCAAGGGAAGGCGCCTCGAGAAGCTCCTTGGGTAGGATCCGCCCGTAAGCCATCGTGACCATGACTTCCGGGACAAGTTGCCGAACCCAGGAAATGGCCTCGGGAAGTCGTGGGGATTCCGGTTGGAGCATCGGAATTTCGGGAGCCAGTTTGAGTATCTCCTCCTTGATCGCTGGAGCCTTGAGATCGCGGTGTCGTCCGGCCGGGCGGTCTGGCTGAGTCAGGACGCCTGCTAAGGTGTGGTGAGCCATCAGATAGTTCAGGGTCGGAATCCCGATATCCCCAGTGCCGGCGAAAATGACGCGCATTCGTATGGGGCCAATCAGACCTTTAGTAGCCGAAGGACGACGGGATCCCTGAATTGCGGCGGCCTTTAATCGCTGCCTTGGAGACCTTAGACATTCTAAGATCTTCCGCACTCACCTCACGGCTTCCAAGTGATGCCGAGCACCCGGTGCAGAGATAGTCGTAGATCTCCTTGTCAGGTAGAACCAGCAAGAGCATCTCCCTCACCGGCACCGCCTTGGCGCATTTATTGCAATAGAGCGAGGACGCCCGAAGATTCTCGAACTGGCTCATGAAGCTGTGATCTAACTCCCTATCGTGGAGTCAGAGTGGAACTCTCGGCAGATGTTTCCTCCAGAAGTCCTTCCAAAACCTTGTGGAGCACTTCCAGCGGCGTCATCGAGGCATCAATATCATGACGCTTCACCGACGAGTAGTGGCTCAGCATCGGCTTGGATTCGGAATCATAGGTGCCAAGACGGTTGCGGATGACCTCCTCGTTGGCGTCGTCAAGTCGGTTATCGCGCAGCGCACGCTTCTTGAGACGGGCAACCAGCTTATCCCGATCAGGACAGGAAAGATGAAAGACCCTGCGGACCTCGATATGAGTCTCCATGAGCACGGCTTGGGCGACATTACGCGGAATTCCGTCCAGGATGAGGTGATCGCGCTCGGGTTTGAACTTTCCGGATTCCACAGTCATGCGGATCGACTCATGCCAGAGCCTGACGGTCATCTCGTCGGGAACAAGCTCTCCCTTGCTGGAGTACTCAAGGAACTGGGCGCCTAGTTCACTAGTGGGATCGAGCGACCGGAAGACATCGCCGCAAGCGAAGTGGTAGAAGCCTGGAATCTTACCCAAGATCTTGCCTTGGGTTCCCTTGCCGCTTCCGGGAGCGCCAAAAATCAGAATGGTGCGGTAACGTGACATAAGACTTATCAGAACTAACTTAGGGCAGCATCCATGGAAAATCAACGGCCCAATGCGCGGAGAGCGCGTTGACAAAGAAAAAAAGGGAGAGATGATATGCCTCCTCACGCAATCATCCCCCGACAATGCCCGCCAACGACGAATATGTAATCGAGATCCTGAAGGATGTGGGTCTCATGTCCCAGGAGCAGGCGGATGATCTCTCAGGTAGGACGGGAGGACTCCATATGGTGGAGACACTCATCAAGGAGGGCACGGTAAGTGCAGAGGATGTGGCTCGGACGCTTGCCTCCCAGAATGGCATGGATTTTGTCGACCTCTCCCTAGTGACCCCCAGCCCTGAATTGATCAATCTCCTGTCGCCGGAAACTGCACGGCGTTACAAGACGGTACCCGTTTCCGAACATGATGGGTCGCTCGTGCTCGCGATCGCCGATCCGATGGATTTCGAGGCATTCGACAGCATTGGATTCCTTCTCAAGAGACCCGTGGAATTCGTCTGCGCCGTCCCGACACAAATCCATGATAAGCTCGACCGCCTCTATCCCCAAGGTCTCGAGGAACTCGGCAAAGCGGTTGTCACCGAAGAGGAGGAAGACTACACAGGCGACGACGATGCCCCGATCATCCGCTTGGTCTCCAGTCTACTGATCGAAGCCCAGAACCATAGGGCAAGCGATATTCACATTGAGCCTATGGAGAAGCGACTAAGAATCCGCTATCGTATCGATGGGAATCTTCAGGAAATGCAGAGCCCTCCAAAAAAGCTTCAGGGAGCGATCATCAGCCGCTTGAAGATCATGACTGCCTCCATGAACATCGCCGAAAAGCGCATTCCCCAAGATGGACGTATCCAGATAAAGATGGGTGAAAAGACGATCGATCTGCGTGTCAGCAGCGTTCCCACCGTCCATGGGGAAAGTATTGTCATGCGTATCCTCGACAAGTCCTCGCTGATGCTTGGGCTGCCCGAGCTCGGTTTCATGAGCGATGACCAGGCAACCTTTGAGCGGTTGGTACAGATGCCGGACGGCATTATCCTGGTTACGGGTCCGACGGGGTCGGGAAAAACTACTACCCTCTACGGTTGCCTCAACTATATGAACCGACCTGACCGCAAGATCATCACGGTCGAGGAACCGGTCGAGTACCAGATGACCGGCATTAACCAAGTACAGGTTAACGCAGAGGTTGGGATGACCTTTGCGGCGGCGCTACGATCCATGCTGCGCCAAGCACCCAATATTGTGATGCTAGGTGAGATTCGAGACAAGGAGACCGCCGAGATAGCAATCAACGCCTCACTGACTGGACATCTTGTGCTCTCCACCCTTCACACCAACGACGCCCCGGCAGCGGTTGCCCGTCTCGTGGACATCGGCGTGCAGCCTTTCCTCGTTTCGAGCGCTGTGCGCGGTATCATAGCCCAGCGCCTTGTCAGAAAGCTCTGTGCGAATTGCAAGGTGCCCGGGGAAATGAGCGAGTACGAGGCAAGGGTATTGAACCTCGATGCCTCACAGCTCTCCAAGGCAACGCTCATGCGTGCAGTGGGATGCGAAAAATGCCGCGGCAAGGGCTTCCGCGGACGCATGGGAATCTTTGAGATCTTCGTGGCCGACGACGAAATTCGCCAGATGATCAACCGTAACGCTACCACCCTTCAACTCCGACACAGAACTAGGGAAATGGGGATGAGAACCCTGCGAGAGGATGGTATCCGCAAGGTTCTTGCCGGTCTCACCACTCCAGAAGAGGTCATTTCCAGCACCATGGGTGAAAGCCATTAGTCTCCCATGAATCCGCATCAGGTTATCGACATTTTTAAGCGTGCCGGAGTCCTCAACGAGATCACCGGAGAGGAACTCTTGGTGGAGACGACGAATTCGGGTCGCCCCATCGAGGAGATCCTGGTCGAACAGAACTTCGTCACCGAGGAGTCCTTTGCCCAGACCATCGCTGCGGAGTTGGGGGTAGATGCCGTTGACCTCACCGGTTTCGAACCCCTCCCCGCTCTGCTTCATCTCCTGCCATCCGGCATGGCCCGGCTTCACGAGGTGATGCCGGTGACAGCCTCTGGCAATGTGTTGACCGTCGCACTGGGCAATCCCTTAGACTCCCAGGCCCTTGAGGATCTTCGCTTCACACTGAACCGGGATATAGCCCAAGTCGTCGCCCCCTGCAATCAGGTCAGGAACCTCATTGCGACGCATTACGGTTCGGAGGAGACCTCCATGGAGGATGTCCTCCAACAACTCACTGCCACGGACGTTACGGAGATTGAAACCGGAGAGGATGAATTCAATGCAGCTACAGCGGCGGCCGAGGCTAACGCCACTCCGATCATCCGCTATGTCGACCTGATCCTTGATCGTGCCGTTCAGGCGCAAGCCAGTGACATACATTTCGAGCCCTTCGAGAAAGAGTTCAAAATCCGCTACCGTGTTGACGGAGCCCTCTACGAGATGGAGCCACCACCACGCCATCTGGCGATCCCCGTCACTTCGCGTCTCAAGGTGATGGCCAACCTCAACATCGCTGAACGGCGCGTTCCCCAGGATGGTCGTATCCAGCGTCAGATCGGCGACAAGACGGTTGACCTCCGTGTTTCATGCCTCCCGACGCAGTTCGGCGAAAGCGTTGTGCTCCGTGTACTCGACAGGAGCGCAGTGAAACTCGATCTGGAGACCCTCCAGATGCCGCAAGATATCTACGAGTACATCATCGAGGTCATTGAGAAGCCCAACGGCATCTTCATCGTCTGCGGGCCCACAGGATCAGGAAAGACCACAACTCTTTACGCCTGCTTGAACAAGATCAACACTATCGACTCGAAGCTCCTCACCGCGGAGGATCCTGTGGAGTACGAGATCGACGGAATTCTTCAGGTGCCGATCAACGAGGCAGCGGGACTCTCCTTCGCCAGGGTACTCAGAGCCTTCCTCCGTCAAGATCCCGACCGCATCATGATCGGGGAAACCCGTGATCTGGAAACAGCCCAGATCGCCATCCAGGCATCGCTTACCGGACACTTGGTATTCACCACCCTGCATGCCAATGATTCGACCGGCGTTGTCTCCCGTCTCATCGACATGGGAGTCGAACCATTCATGCTTTCCGCATCACTTGAGGGTGTACTGGCCCAGCGTCTCGTACGCCGCATCTGTAACCGCTGTAAAACAGCCTATGAACCCGACGAGGCGCTTCTCTCACAACTCGGCCTCTCTCCCTATGACATCGGCGATAAGACCTTCTACTTCGGCAAAGGATGCTCCGAATGCAACCAGACAGGGTATAAGGGCAGAAAAGGTCTCTATGAACTACTCAAGGTCACCGATCCTATCCGTGCGATGATCAACGAAAAGGCTCCGGGCGTCGTCATCAGGCAGAAGGCCATGGAACTCGGCATGTCGACACTTCGAGCGGACGGTCTCCGGTGCATCTTTGATGGCATCACGACGATCGAAGAAGTCCTGAAGTACACCTGATTCTTGATAAACCCCACGACCCCACGAAGGGGTAACCGGGTTGACTTAGAGCGTTTTTGATTCAGATGTAGAAAAAGGATTTGCGGATGCCATGGGGTAGTGGGCAAGGAGTAACCGAAGCGGCTGTAGTCTCTACGCTACAGCCCAAGAGATGCGACACAGCACAATGCCTCATGCCACCGCAAAGAATGTCTAGAGATGAAGCAAAACAGCTCTAACACCTTGGACCAAACCAAGGACTATCGAGGGATGCCGGTAGGAACCGAAGGAGTCCCGACAGAATCAGCCTTAGCACCAGGAATGTTTTGGGCCGGGGCACCCAGCACCGGCAGGGAAACCGTTGGTAGAGGAGTTGGTGTCGGCCGAGAGCCAGAAACCGGCGGAATCCAAAGGCTCTGGGCAATCAGATCCTTCTTGATCGGAGCAATGATGCTATAACTTCCCTTGCCATCAGGGAGCATCGGCGTTCCCCAGCGATCACGGCAGACTACCTCGCGAGCAGGGATCTTCTCACCCGCCAGGGTATGGTTGATCATATCGATGGAAGGAGGAAGTTCCAGAGTTCCGAGAAAGGAAGATCCTCCAGCGATGAGGAGTTTTGGGAGAAGAAGCAGGAAGATCATGGAAGTTAAACCTTTCATCAGAACGCTAACCAACCTGTGTACGGAAGACAAGTCCGGCTCGAAAGCACTGCACGCAGCACTCCTCTCTAGAATTGCTCTAGTTTCCGCCGGGATAGTTCCACAAGTCTTGGAGCTCCTTCCAGCAAGTCGAAATAATCCGTTTGGGCAATGGCCGCAAATCAGTAGCTTGAGGAGCAGGGTCGGGCTTCGGTGCTTTCTGTGGAGCATTCTTCATTACCTCATCGCTCAGAGAGGAGGTAAGATTGACTGCACGGGCAAGCTCACCAGAGGTCAGCACGGGGGGTTCGCCCTTGAGCGAAACACGGAGTATCAGCGGAGCCGTCCTAGTGTAAGCCGATGCATCAGTCACGGTGATCGGCGGAATCTCGAAGTCCCCGGTTTCGGTGGGAATGATCAGGTAACGAAAAAGCCAAACATCCCCATCCTCGGTCTTGAGTAGGCTTGGCTTGCGGAGCGTCCGCATGCGAAAAGAGGAGGGCCTCTCGACCGAGGCGATCACCGGATGAAGAGCATTCCGAACAGTCACAACCAACTCCACACGGGCACTCGGTTTGACTCCTCGGCAGGAAAGCGTGGCCACCGCGGAGATTCGCGGGGTCAACGGATGGCTCGAGGCTTTGAGATACCGTGGAACAGACAGCAAAACAGCTACCAGAAGAAGAGCGCTGAGACAGGATGTCGGGATTTTTTTCATCAGCCAATGAGGGTGTCGCTCTTACTATAGAAATCCAAGCCCAGCAGCGTTACAAATTCGGAAAAAACGTGCCTTCCTGATCACTACCACTCTTCGAAAAGATCAACCTGAACAGCCTGTCCCGGAATTGGGGGAGTGGGCGGCTTTGGTGCCCTGACTTTCGGTGTTTTCTTCTTGGGCGGCTCAAAGGTCTGCTTCCATTGTTTCTGGACATCCTTGATCACGACATTGGCGCGCTTAAAGTGATTCTTACGCCGATTCGTGGCGATGGAGGGAGTCAAGCGGAGTACCTTTCTGGCGCGCTGTACACGAGCCTCAGTTATCTTTCCACGCAGACGCCAATGACCCCCTTTGGTTGTGTAAACTCCGACGATTTTCCCCTCTTCGGCATAACGTCTAAGCTGCCGATCAGAGATCCCTAAAAGGGAAGCTAGTTGCTTGAAAGTGGACATAAGAAAGTTTTCAAGTTGTAGCCCATTGCACCAGAAAGAGCATGTCTAAAAACACTATAAAACGGACATCATCTGTCCAGTTTATAGTATTCCTTTATTCGATCCATGTTTGATTTTTGCAAGTAAATCGGGGTGGCAAGTGAGTTGCTGACAAAGACGTTCGATAGCTTCCAGCGAGTCGAGACTCAAGTGATGCTCCATCCCCTCCACATCGCGCTCCACTTCCTCACTAGAAACACCCAACTGGCTCAAAAAATCCGTCAGGATACGATGCCGACGTGCGATCTCCTTGGCGATACGCTCCCCTTCAGGTGTGAGAACCAATCCCCGGTATTTCTCATAGAGGACGAACCCTTCGGTATCGAGGCGCTTGACCATGTTGGTGACGCTGGCTTGGGAGATTCCCAGACTGGCCGCTATATCCACCATCCTGGCGTATCCCTTGGCCTCAATCAGCTCCTGGATACGCTCGAGATAGTCCTCAGCTGCCGATGATGACTTGTTTCCTGATTTGATCATCGGAATGCCGGTTTATGATGTTTCTCGGGGAGAATTCGATTGCAGGCAATCTATAGTCTCATATAAATAAATTAGCCAAGGCTAATTTATGAATCAACCGCATCACCCAAGCCTTCCGGAAGTCCATCGTTCCCTGGATATTCCGCAGCAACGCGGCTTTTGGAGGAAACTGCTCGCCTTTGCAGGGCCGGGATATCTGGTTGCGGTGGGCTACATGGATCCCGGCAACTGGGCCACAGATCTGGCTGGGGGCTCCAAGTATAACTATGCGCTCCTCTCGGTCATCCTGCTTTCCAGCATCATGGCAATGTTCCTACAGCGACTCTCGCTGAAACTCGGAATCGTGACCGGTCACGATCTGGCGCAGAGTTGCAGGCTCCACTATGGAAAGAAAGCCGCTATCCCTCTCTGGATCGCGGCCGAAGTTGGTATCGCCGCCTGTGATCTTGCAGAGGTGATAGGCTCGGCCATCGCGCTCAATCTCCTCTTTCATATTCCGCTACTCTGGGGCGTCCTCATCACCACGCTCGACGTCCTTCTGCTTCTGCTGCTTCAGCAGAAGGGATTCCGCTACATCGAGGCGCTCGTCATTGTCCTCATCGGCACGATCGCCGCCTGCTTCGGTCTGGAACTCTTCTTTTCAAGACCAGACTTACCGGCTGTTCTCAGAGGATTCATCCCCTCCCCTTCCGTGGTGACCGACCCGGGAAAACTCTTCATCGCAGTAGGAATCCTCGGAGCCACGGTGATGCCTCATAATCTCTACCTTCACTCCTCGATCGTTCAGACACGTCGATACCCGCTTGATCAAGTGGGAAAAAAGGAGGCCCTCCGGTTCGCCACCATCGACTCCAATATCGCGCTCACGATCGCCCTGGCCATCAATGCCGCAATCCTGATC
>JAPJNA010000015.1 GCA_026461395.1 Chthoniobacterales bacterium
TCACCACCTCGACAGCTCCACAGGCCAGATCGAGTGCCCTGCGATAATCATGCCGCGGATCCCGGAGCGCATCGGCCGTCTGATTCAGAATCGTATTGCTTGGCACCAGCCAGAGGATTACGCCTCGCTCCGCATGGAGCAGACTCTTCAGTGCCAGTCCTGCCGCATAGCAGGCTAGCAGCGTCTTGCCCCCACCCGTCGGGACGCGCAGACAGACATAAGGCATCTCCGAGGCCAGCCCCTCGGCATGAACCGGAAAATAGGGGAGCAGTTGCTGGGCATTCCGCTCCAGTACTTTTTGGAAGGCTTTCTCGGGACGACCATCACGAGCCGTCTCGCGGAAGAACAACTCCAGCGAATCAAGAACTCGGGACTGATATTCCTTGAGGGCGATCATGCAGTTTTGATTTCGTAGGGAGTTTGACGCACTACGATCTGCTCGGCGGATAGACGCTCTCGTCCGAGCAGGCAGCCGGTGCAGTAGATGACCTTCTGCCCGTCGAATTTAGGCAACTTCGCCAGCACCGAGCGGGTCAGCATATTTCCACCGCTGGCGCTCTTATCGCCAAGGATCCCATTGAAGAGCAGATAGATCCCGACACCACGACATTCACCAAGGAAGGGAGAGTTCGGAACCCTCTCCCGAGGCAGAGGCTCACCAGTTTCTGAGAAATAGACATGCCGGGCGAGATCAGCGAAGCGGACGCTTTCACGGATTTTCCCTGACTCATCAAAGAGGGGCTCCCCGAGTTGGCAGAAGCGAAACCCTCCCCCTAGCCCTGGAATGTCTTCACCCTTGGGATTGGAGTAGCCCTGAGCAACGCGACGAACTCGTTCCGAAGTCACTTCTTGCGCGATGCTCGACTTCATTTCGACGAGAATAAAACGACGGCGCTGCCCATCAGCTCTGTTCAGTTTTAAAACAGCGTGACCCGTAGTTCCGGATCCACCAAATGAATCCAGAATAAGGTCATCTCTCGACGTAGTATAACTGAGCAGCTCCTCGACTAAGGCTGTTGGCTTTGGGAAATCAAAGGGCCTCTTGCTTTCAGGAAAAATATCTTTGATTTCATTGGTCCCAACTCGGCCATCTAACTCAAACAGACTAGCAAGCTTAGATCGGTAGTCGCGTACATAGACCTTAAGCTCTATAATTTTATTTTCATCTTCACCGAAAATAATTCGTCCCTCCTCAAGGATGCGTTTCATTGTTTCTTCAGGAAAGCGATACCCCATCATGGGCTGAGTGCAGGGCTTCCCAGTCAATGGGTGCAAAACGTCATAACGGTAACCTTCTTTGCCTGGGTTATGAACGCTTTGACTGCCCGTATATATCCCCTCACTATCGATTAGTTTATAACGATCGAAGGGCCATAGTTGATCTTTATTTGCCCTAAACCACTTTGAGTATTCGGCTTGAAGCTCCTCCTGATCAGTATATTTGGCAATAAATTCAGCGCCTATTTGAAGAAGCTTCTCCTTGACTCCAAGATTTTCAGATTTCCACACCGGAGCGAGAGAACTTTTATTCCGTGCGTAGCAGAGAATATACTCATGCTCTACGGCAATATTGGTGGGATTGTTATCTGTAGCATTGTGCCAAATAATTGTTCCGACTCGGTTCTGTATCCCGAAAATTTCATCCAATAAGTGACGAAGATTTCCATATTCCACTTCATCGATATTCGCGAAAATAACGCCATCCTCCTTTAGGAACTGTTTCAATAAGGAAAGGCGTGGATACATCATGCTAAGCCATTTTTCATGCCGACAGAGATCATCCGCTTCGGCTCCTACTACACGATTAAGCCATTCGCGAATTTCCGGACTATTCACGTTGTCACTGTAAATCCAACCGGTACGTTTTCCCTCTTCGTTCCGTTCATCCATGCCCGTGTTGTAGGGAGGGTCGATGTAGATGCACTTCACCTGCCCGGCGTAGTAGGGGAGCAGCGCCTTCAGCGCGGTCAGATTATCCCCCTCCACGATCAGATTCCCGCTTCCCGGATCACCACAACTGAGATCAGGCACATCCTTCAGTAAATGAAAAGGAACCTCCTGGTGATGATTCACCACGGCCTCTTTCCCAATCCAGTTCAGCGTCGGCATCGTTCTCTAAGGGCTCAACTAAATGTTTTGAATGATGGGACGGAACACTGCATTAAACTCTTCGAGATATTTGAGTAACCATTCGAAAAGTTCCTTCCACTTTGTTCCATCAGTAAAATTTCCGTCTCTTCTCACGAAGATCTTGCAGGAATTAGCCTCAGTCTTATGCCAAGTAAGCGGAAGTGTAATTTTGCTTTGGATCTCGTCTTTGCTAGCTTCTAGAGCAGAGAACTGATCTTTTGCACTCCTAGAGTTAAGCGTCAGTTCTACTCGTACTTCAGGGATCCCAAAGCTGCCTGTAATGGTGTTCCAAGCTGAGGTGATTGCTGAAAGGTGGAAGCCGGATCTGCCGATTGTCGAGATCGTCCAATGCTGATACCGAGGCTTCTGTAATTTAATCTTTGAATGGTCTTCGACGTATTTCTTGAACTCGGTCCAGAACTCAAACTGAAGTTGCTTGTGCTCTGTGATTCTATTTTCGGAGGAGGCGGAAGCCTGCATTTTGACAGTTTTCGCCCAATCGTTCGGCTTTGAAACAATATTGAATTTCGGAGCAGGAGATGAATTTCCAATACGCCAAACCTCTATCTCCAGAGCAAAAAAGGAAATCTCCTCATTAGTGTGCTCATTCAGCCAATCCAACGCTGCCCGATGCTCGTCGGTGAATTTAGCGGCAACCCATACAAGAGTTTTCGCTCCAAGACCCGCCGCATAAGTCAGGATTTGCCCAAGGTGGCGGTGGTCTGTTTTCTCAATCTGATTCTCTATGACGACCCAACTCCCATCTGCGGTGTCTTTACACAGAATATCAGCTGAAAATGGGCCAACAGCTACTTCCTCATCTTCTAGCTCTAACTCAAGCCCTAAGGCATCCCCTAATCGTTTGAGATTTTCTGATTTTGCCAGCCATGGGGTAAAGAATGCCGCTTCGTCTGCCCACACATCACGCAGGGGAACGGGTACAAGATCGCTGAGGGAAGGGAGAGTCATCAAATGGGATTAAGAATTAACTGATTGCCCTACAAGTGACGAGCAAGAAGGGGCTTAATTTCCGAAGTCGAGCGTCGAGATGTCGAACCAAGCATCACGGATGGAGCGCGGTAGACTGCGACGCAGTCGTAGCCCCAACGGGGCGGCACCGCTTTGCGGGCGCAAAGTACCGTCAACGTCGAGGGCTGTTGGAAGACTGAAGGGTTTTAAGCGCCAACGGCGCGGATATGGAAGATGGGAGTTGGGATATGGGTTAGGTTTATTCTTTTTTATCTTCCGTGCGTGGAAGGAAGATAAACCGAGTTTTCGTTTCACCCGTCTGCTGTGGAGGATTCATTCGGATCGTCATTGCCGAATCTGGAAGATTGAGCGCCTTTTGCAAACGGGCGCTCCATTCCTCAAAAGTCATCTTCTTCTTCTCGTTTTTTGGAATATCGGAGTCAGGGTTGTTCATTCAAAAATCCTAGCACGTCTCCTGGGTCACTAAGTGTCCTAGGCTAGAAAAGGCTTAAGGCGAGGGACGAGATGTCGACGGTCGAGGGGTCGAACCAAGCTGGTTGGAACCAGCGCGGAAGACTGCCGAAGGCAGCCCCAGCGGGGCTGCACCGCTTTGCGGGCGCAAAGTACCGTCAACGTCGAGGGCTCAGGAAGACTGAAGGGTTTTAAGCGCCAACGGCGCGGATATGGAAGATGGGAGATAGGGAGTCGCAGTTAAAAGATGAACCAAGCTGGTTGGAACCAGCGATCTTCAGGCCGCCTGCAACTCGGACAAGGGGCGGACTTTTGCGGTCAGCATCCGTGACCCGCTGAGGCGCGTGATACGAGCGCTCCGGCTCCTCAAGTAGAATCCGAGGCTCCAGCTTCGCCCGGTTCTCCTTCCCAATCCACGTCAGCTCGAGTTTTTGCTTTTTGGAAGTCATGAAAAATCAATCAGAGGGTGACATGGAAGAGTCTGAGTATTTGCGCAAGAAGTTCGATCTCAGAGGCACGCTCGATAAGAAGCTCCTTCGAAAAATGGCGCTGGTAGGTTTGCAGATGCGTGAGGGATTGGCCGATCCGCATCTTTAGACGGCTTTTGCAATCTGCCGAGATACTCGAGGGGTTCTCTCCAAGGATCTCTAAGAGGAGTCCCTCAATGCAGGGAGTGCAGGTGAGGATTTGTATCTTCTTCCGATGAGCAGCCTTGAGGTGCTTCTCCTGGGGCGGCCGGTCGTTATCGTAGAGGGCTACGCGCCGATCGAAGGCTTCGAAGCTATCGATGGCTGACTTCAGCACGGCATCGCTGTTTCCCGGAGGGGATTTCACGGTGATGCGGGATCCGCTGTCTCTCCCGAAGTGGATCTTCAGGTGTTTTAGGAATGCCGCGTCAGTCTCCCCCTCCACCACGATGAGTGTGGTGTGCCACGTGCTGCGCGGCTTGCGTTTGAGGGGGTTGGACCTGGACATAGTGAATAGTGATGCGTCTTAGAGCTTAGGAATGCCGCCGTAGGCCCCGGCGTGATACTTGGCGTAGTGATTGGAATCATTGCGCGCAGCCCCTTTGATCTCATCGAGTCGCCATGCTTCAGAGGAGAGAGTCTCAGGATTCTTCTCGGTGAGGAGGATCTGATACTTCTCCAAGGTCTCCTGAAGCAGGTAGGCGGAGTGGAAGTTGGCGATGAGCTGGGCTCCTTTGAGGTTATGCTCGTGGGAGTAGAAGAGCTGGACGATGTCTCGAACTATGTGCGGGTGAAGCCCTGTCTCGAACTCGTCGATCACGGCAACACCTCCTGACTGGAGCACTGGTAGGATGTAGCGCAGGAGGACGAAGTAGGCCTGGGTGCCGCGAGATTCCTGGAAAAAGGGACGGGTATAGGCGACTCCTGAGACGTGATGCTCCGCGACGGGAATGTGAATGCTCTGCTCTTTCCCGTCGGCGTTCAGAAACTTGTTCTCAACAATCTGGATCTTCTCAATCCCGAGATCTGCTGTGGTTAGATATTGCTCAGCAGATTTGAGGAGATCTTCGTGCTGTTGGAAGAACTCGGCTGCTCCCAGCACATTGCCGAACTCGGGTTCATGATTCGGCAGACGACCATGCAGGTAAACGTTCGTGTAGAGAGCCTTGAAATAATTGGAAAGTCTAAGGGCAAATGGATGCTCTTGAAGCACAGCCGATGAGAGGAATGAAGCGTTCTCACGCTGAGCGATCCGCCCAGAGGGACCAATGTCTCGCGACTTGAAATCATATTTCGCAGTGGCTTCATCCCATCGCCGTTCGAAGAGGTAGCGGTAACGGGCCTCCTTTTTATGCAGGGACTCGAAAAGGACGCGCTTCCTGGTAAGCTCCAGGTCGTACCGATAGAGCTCTCCCTCCAATTCAAACTCAAGGGAGAAGATGATTGGGATCGTCTGCCACTGCTCGTTCGGCACGAAGAGGAAGGGCTCTATATCAATCTCCTTGTCCGGCTGGAAGGAGGCGGAATCGAGAATGAAGAAACGGAGGAAGGCGATAGCCTTGAGAAGGTTGGTTTTCCCCGAGGCATTAGCCCCATAAACACCCGTGACTGCATTGACACGGACATCCGGCTGAGCCGATGCCAAGAAGATATCTCGATCTCCTGCTTTAGGCCCCACAGTGAACTCCACAAGCGCCTGCTCTTGGAAGGAAGCAAAGTTCTGAATTACCAGTGAATGGATCATATAAATCAAACAATCGACGATGCTCTGTCGATATCAAGACTTATTGAAAGTTTCTTGCCTATTTCAGACTCCATCAAAAAACAAGAAAGGGGATGAGTTTGGGCTCGAATCCGAGATTGCCCGAGGAGTCCTTGGAGGACGAAGAGGAAGATTTCTTGAGGCAAGCCATAAGAGGTATGAGATGATTAACGGTTTGCCCTACAAGTGACGAGTCGATTCGGATTCATTTCTGAAGTCGAGATGTCGAGCGTCAAGGGGTCGAACCAAGCTGGTTGGAACCAGCGCGGAAGACTGCCGAAGGCAGCCCCAACGGGGCGGCACCGCTTTGCGGGCGCAAAGTGCCGTCAACGTCGAGGACCTGGCCGAGGTTGGCAGTTACCAGTCACCAAACTCGTCATCCTCATCCTCTTTCATCTCTTGAAAGATCAGAATTAATTCAACCAGACAGATGCCAATGCCAACAAGAATCAGCAGGAGAAGCTTTATCAGGATGCTGTGGTGTGGATGCATAAGGGAAACCGTAGCACATCCCCTGGGTCACTAAGTGTCCTAGGCCAGCAAAGACTGAAGCTTTTTAGGCTGTTAGGCTGTTAGCCCAGCAAGCGATCCACTTCCGCTTTCAGTAGGGGCAGTTTGTTTTCTACAACATCCCAGACGATTGCATGATCTATGGCATCATAGCCGTGAATGATTCTGTTGCGAAACCCGATAATCTGGGGTGCATTGGTGATCTTCTCAAAGGTGCTCTCGTCGCGAAAGGAAAGCCTATTGCAGGCCTCTCCGATGATCTCGAACTTCCTCTCAACGGCCGCTCTCCTGAGGGGATCGGACTCGTACTCGGTTAGATCAATACCGGCGGTGAAAGATTTAATTTCCTCGAGCGCCTCGCGGATATCGGTCAAGAGCTTCAGGGCCTCATCCTGCATAAACGACCTGTCTTGAGCGGTTGATCGCGGTGATGAAGAACGGGTTTTTCAAGGAACGTCCAGTCACTAGGTCCACCTTGCGACGGAAGATTCGCTCCAAGCCCTCGGCGAGGCCCATGAACCGATCAGCGATCCCCGGACGATCCGGATCCTGAAAATCCACAAGAAAATCAAGATCGCTCTTCTCCGGATCAAAGTCTTCTCTGGTAGCCGAGCCGAAGATTTCTAGTCCGCTGACCTTCTGGGCATGGCATAACTCCGTAACAGCATCACGGTTCCTAGAAAGGAGATCGCTGACCACAGGATTCATGACTCACCCTTACTACCGCTTCAGAAGAGAGTCAATCTGCTCCGAAACTTCAGCCCCTGAAATACCCTCGACGTTGCCAGAGCGGATCTCGGCGACACGCGCCGCAACCGTCTCTTTCCAAGCGGTCTCAACACTCGGCTCAATGGCCTGATGAAGGGACATTGTTAGCTTGTCAACCAGTTCAGCAATCTGCTGGCGAGGCAACCGGCTGGTCTCCTCCACAATCTGATCTAAGGTCATATGCACAGGCTAATCAGTAATCCCGCATTAGAAGAGAGTCAATCTGCGGACGAAGGGACAGTTAAAAGTGAGTCATTAGGTGGTTAGGCTGAGGACTATTAGGCTGCTAGGTGGGAGACTGAAGTCGAGCGACGAGGGGTCGAACCAAGCTTCACGGATGGAGCGCGGAAGACTACGACGCAGTCGTAGCCCCAACGGGGCGGCACCGCTTTGCGGGCGCATAGTGCCGTCAACGTCGAGGGCTCTGCTTTTAAAGGCCGTGCGAAGTTGACGATTTCCCAATGCAGGAGTACTTATGAGGTATGCCTGCGACAATGATCATGGAGCTACCGGCCGATGTGCTGGAGTCCGCCCGGATGTCAGTTCCAGACTTGAAACTGGAGCTGGCCATTTCGCTTTTCTCGCTTGGCCGTCTCTCGATGGGTAAAGCGGCGGAACTGGCCGGTCTTGCGGTCGGTAAGTTTCAGTTTCATCTGGGTGAGCGGAATCTTGGTGCTCACTACGGAACGGAGGAGGCCCTTGAGGATGCGGGCACTCTTTCCAGACTCCGGGGTGCATGATCGTAGTATCGGATGCCTCACCGCTGATTGCGCTTGGGCGGATCGGCAGGTTGGATCTACTCCGAGAGATCTTCGGTTCCTTGGTAATACCTGATGCTGTTTGGAAGGAGGTTGTCGAGGCAGGGATCGATAAGGAAGGATCCGTGAATGTGGCTGAGGCCGTCTGGATCAGCCGGCAATCGGTGCTCGACTATTCACTTGTGAATCTGTTGAGGCATGATCTGGGCGCTGGGGAAGCCGAGGCGATCGTGCTGGCAAGGGAGTGTAATGCTGACTTTCTGCTGATCGATGAACGTCTGGGGCGATCCGCGGCCAAAAGCTTGGGGCTGAGGGTAGTCGGGTTGGTCGGTGTGCTGATTGAGGCCAGAGAGCGAGGGCTAGTCACTGATGCAGAATCGCTGATGGATCGTCTCCACGGCGATGCCGGGTTCTGGATCTCGGAAGATTTACGAAAACTGGTTACGGGCTAATTCATAGAACCAAGCTGAAGGTGGGGTGGTATTGAGCGCCTACGGCGCGGATATGGGAGATGGGGAGGCGCCAGGGCACGGTTAAAGGTCAAACGTTGGAAAGTTGCAAGGTGGGGCATGCAAGAGTACTGGTATCAAATGACAGTTGCTGATCTCGCCAAGCTTTCTCTCCGGGAGAAATTGCAGCTGATGGAGGCTATTTGGGAGGATCTGCGCGGGCGTGTAGATGCCATGGAAGTTCCCGCGGAGCACCGCCGGATCCTTGACGAACGACGCTCACGAATTGCATCCGGAGAAGCAACGCTCTTGGACTGGGATCAAGTGTCCTAGCTTTTAAGAAAGGTGGAGCTGAAGTCGAGCGACGAGATGTCTAGGGTCGAGGGCTCAGGAAGACTGAAGGGTTTTAAGCGCTCATGGCGCGGATATGGGATATGGGATATGGAAGATGGGGAGGAGCAAGAGGCGGATGCCACAAATTAGGCTTTTAGGGGTCAGTAGCTCTAAAAATTGGGATTGTATACCAAGGGCCTTGGTATATACTCTTGTTCATGAAGAAGAATGCCGAGAGCTTTGGTCGGCGCGGTGGAAGTGCACGTAGTCCCGCCAAGGCTCTCTCCGCCCGTCAGAATATCCTGATTCGCTGGCATGGGAGGCAGGGAGACGGTGTGCTCCCGGAACAGGCCCTCATCGACGGGGCCTGGTATCAGGGACGGGGACGCTCGGCGCCGATCGCTCTCTGGGATGCGGCGCACGGAATATTTCGGACGGTGAGTTGGTCAAGCATTCCGGATCCGGCCTCTTTTCCCGAAGGGGGGCGTAGGGTTTTCCGTCTCAAGCAGGAGAGGCACTCCCACAGGGAAGGCGGAACATTCAGCCCCCTGAAACTCATCCCCATACACCATGAAGCGGAAAGAGGAGATTGAGCATGCGCTGTCAGTACTCGGACGCAGGATGGCCCTAGACGGGGCTTCCGATATGGAAGTGCTGTGCTGCGGCGCCTCGGCTCTCTGCGTGCTGGGATTGCTCTCCCGTTCAACTATGGATGTGGATGTTCTCGGAGTAGTCGTGCGGGATCGCGATCTGGATCCGTGCGAGGTTTTTCCTGTGGAAATGGAGCGTGCCATCGCCAATGCCGGGCGGGAACTCGGATTGGCGGACGATTGGTTCAACGGTAGCGCCTCCCGCCTGCTGGAGCGGGGAGTGCCGGATGGCACGCTGGAGAGATCTCTCGTGCATCGGAGATCGTTCGGGCCATGTCTGACGGTCCGATTTATCGATCGAAGGGATCAAGTCGCGCTGAAGCTATTCGCCGCGATTGACCCGATCGACGGGGTCCGCCATCTCAAGGATCTGGAGGAGATTTCCCCGGATGCGGAGGAAATTTCCCATGCGCTCATGTGGATGGGCGGATGGAAATCGAGCGCTGCCTTCCGTGCAAAACTGAAAGCTATCGTCACAGGACTAGGCTTTGAGGATCTCGCTTCATCGAAGATCACGTCGTAATGCAGGGAGGGGAATCAACTCAAAGTGTCCTAGCTTTTAAGAAAGGTGGAGCTGAAGTCGAGCGACGAGATGTCGACGGTCGAAGGCTTAGGAAGACTGAAGGGTATTAAGCGCCGACGGCGCGGATATGGGATATGGGAGATGGGGATGCCTGGTCGGGGAAGACCGGTAGCTAAAAGGCTGTTAGACTGTTAGGTGATGAGTCCTTTACGAATGGGAACGCACCACAGAGGGATTCTTGATTCCTCGACATAGGTCTTTGCTCCACTCGTAACTGGATCGGAGGATCTCGGTCACGACAGACTTTCCCGAGCCGTTTGGCCCTGCAATGACAACCAAAAGCGGCTTTTTCTCAGCCACCCTAACGAGCTTTTTTTGCTGCCTTTGCCTTGAACTGACTGTATGTCATCCCAGTTTTACCAGGGAGCTTGACGCTGAGTCTAAGAGACTTTCCCACAGCTTTTAAAACCCGATCCAACTCACGGGCTTCTGCCTCAGGATCTTGAATCTTTTGGACGGCTAGTTCCATGACTTTAATCTACGGGGCAGCTACACTCCCGTCAAGGGAAGCAGACGGGCAGAGCTACAGAGGTGAGGAATCAGTAAAGCACTCACTCAATCTTCCTTACCCAAGTCGGAATAAGGTGCGATGTCATTCGATTCCTCCGTCAGAAGTCTCATGAGTTTGGGATGCACGAAGAGCTTTTCCCTGCCGATGGCCAACTCTTCCAGAACCCCGATGCTCACCAGATCCTTGAGATAACGTGATGAGGCATGCCTCTCGGCGATTCCTGCCTGAATGAAATTCGCAATTCTGCAGTAGGGTTGCTCAAAGAGCACATCGACCAGCTCTCTCGTGTAGATCTTGGGGAGCGCGTTGCGCACATGTTCAGCCGTATGCTGGGAAAGCTTACGGACTGCCCCTATCTTCTTCTGTGTCCAGAGAGCTGTCTCCTCCACGCCTGTGAGGATGTAGAGAATCCAGGGCTCCCAGGCCTGTTCCCGTGTGACTCCGAGAAGTAGCCGGTAGTAGTCGTCCCGGTTCTGAATGATGTAGCGGCTCAGGTAGAGGATCGGCAGGGTGAGAAGATCCTCCTCGATCAGGAAGAGGCTGTTGAGCACGCGCCCTGTGCGCCCGTTGCCATCGCTGAAGGGATGGATTGCCTCGAACTGGTAATGCATCACCGCCATGCGGATCAGTGGATCGAGTTCACGGTTCCCGTGGAGGAACTTTTCCCAGTTTGCCAGAAGCGAACGGATATGGGACTCCCCTACTGGAGGTGTGTAGATAACCTCCTTGGTGCGATTGTTTGCGAGCGTCGTTCCAGGGACACGACGCACGCTCATGGTAACCCCCTTGATCGTGCTGCAGATCTGCTCGGCGGTGCCCGTGGTAAGTGGCCGCTCCTTCAGCGAATGGTATCCTTCGAGGAGTGCCTGACTGTAACGTATCGCTTCCTTGGTGGCCGGATCGGCATTCTCATCCCCAATCCGGTATTGAAACAGCTTATCGGTCGTCGTGATGATGTTCTCGATCTCGGAACTCGCCTTCGCCTCCAGCAGGGGGATCGTCTTGATCAGCATGCCTTGGTTGGGGATCAACTCGGCCGACTGCTTCAGTTCGCCGAGGGCTGCCCGCGCCCTAATGCACTGCTTCAGAACAGCCTTCGACTCCAGATCAACGCTAGGGGGAAGCAAGGGAATCCCGTCGAAGGGTTGATCAGGCCTCCAAGAAGGAGTGTTCATGGAGTCGTTTTGATGATTCTGTTCCATGTTCCAGAAATATGGAACCAGTGATACCATATCAAGAATAAATGGAGTCGTTTTAGATTTTTAACTCCACATTGAGAAGTTTATGCAAAGAAAATGAGAATTTCTTATCACGAGAGATGTGATATGGAGCAAAGATGACATTTTATCACCACATTTCCGGGATATGTCGTCGTCATCGTGTAAAATTGATTTTCAAAAGTTCATCTCCTCATCCAGTAGTAAGGGATGCGTATTGCCGTCTCAGGATCCCATTCGCTGGGTAAATCCACCGTCGTGAACGACTGGGTCGCCCGGCACCCCCACTTCAAGAGGGAAGAGGAACCCTACCGAGCCCTCGGTCTTCATGGCCCCTATGAGATCCAGTTTCGCGATGCCTCCACGAGACTGCAGAACGGCATCCAGCTCTACTACAATATCAGCAGGGTTCACCGTTATGCAGATTCTTCCTCCGAAGTGATCTTCGACCGGTCTCCCGTCGATTACATCGCTTACTCCCAATACACCGCTGACCAGAGAAGCACTGACATCGACGACGCCTTTGTAGAGTCCATGGTACCCATCGCACGGGAATCGCTCGATCACCTAGACATCCTCGCCTTCGTTCCGAAATCCGAGGATTGGCCCGTGGAAATGGAGGAAGATGGAATCAGGCCGGTCGATCACGCCTACCGCAATGATGTGGACGCGATCTTCAAGCAGATCTACCGCGAGGGACGCTTCGAAGTGATGCCTCCGAGCAAGGGTCCGGGGCCGCTCCTGATCGAGTTGATGGGCCCACGGCAAGAGAGGCTGGACCAGCTGCAGTCTGCCATTGACGCCCTGAAGTCCCGTGGTGAGCACTCTAGATGAGTAGCAAAACTTACGTAGCTCCCTCTGTCTGATCAGTTCCGAGGAGAAATCTTCCTCCCTGCCGACTCTCGTGATCCTGAGAGGGTTTCTTGAGGAAGGCTCTCACCCAAACGGGTCACTGAGCCGCCTAGGCTCAGGAAATGTTTTATTTCTGGTACTGCATGACCGCTTGCTGGAGTGCGGCGGAGATCCGGCCCTTGAGTGCCGGGGGAGAGAGCACCTTGGCCCGTGGGCCCCATGCCATGATCCAGGCCTCGAGGTCGGGAGCTAGGCCAACCTTAAGCGAAAGCTCTGCAGATCCGTCCTTCCTGAAGGTCATCTTCTGGGTGGGATGCCATTTGCGCTCTCCGGTGAGGGAAGCGGCCAGAGGGTCTAGGAGAATGCGGACTTGCTGGGCATTCTGGGTCTCGAAGGCGGAGAAGCTGTCGCTGAGCATGTTGTCCAGGGAGAACCCCTTGGGACGGGTGAAGCGGCGGTTGAGATTCTTGGGATCGGAGATGCGGGCGAGCGCGAAGGTGCGGATGGCATTGCGAGCCAGGTCAAACCCGATGAGGTACCAGATGCCGCCTATGCAGCCAAGATGGTAGGGCTGAACCCTACGTTCGCTGCCGGAGCCGTCGCCGGGCTTGCAGTACTGGAAGGAGATTTCCTGCAAGTCCATCAAGGCATTGGAAAGGGTCTGGAAGCTTCCGAGATCTGTGGAGGGCGGACCGGGTGGGCGGAAGGAGACGGCCTCGCTCAGATCTCTTAAGGAAATCTCAACCTTGGAAGGCAGTCCCTCGATGAGACGAGTGAAGGCAGTGTTTAGGAGCTTCTCGAAGGGAGTGCCACGATACTGCTCGGCTGCCCGTTGAGCCACAAGGAGAGCAAATACCTCACCCTCCTGAAGGGTGACGGAGGGGAGGTTCGTGACCTCCCGTGTGTAAAGAAAACCTCTGCGGGTGGAATCGTACTCAATCGGCATCTGGAGCCGGTCCCGCATGTAGTCGATGTCGCGCTGGACGGTCTTGTAGGAGACCTCGAAGTCAGAGGACATACCTTTGCAGTTGGGGAACTTTCCTTCCTTAAGGAGTTCGTGGATCTGCAGCATCCGGTACATCGGGAACCGGGCCGAACGACCGTGATTCTGAACTGGCTTAACTGATCTAGTCGATTTGGAAGACTTGGAAGACTTAGCCGGCTTGAGAGAACGTGCACGGGAAGTCTTGGGAGACGGATTGAGAGAGGCCTTGGCGGTGATGCGTGACATGGGACTCTTTATGTCCAAGTCACACATTGAACTCAATGAGATTTAACCCCTGTCATCTTTCAGTTTCATAGGGAGGGTTGTGCTCGCTCTCGAGAAATGCTTCGATGGCGGCAATGATTACCTCTTCGGGTTCGTAACCATTGGCAAAGGCGGTGGCTTCCAGGAGGGCGAGGATATTGGCGGGGATGCGGATGTCGGTGGTTTCCATACGCACATCCTCCCACAGCAACCCAGTCACCGGGTGTCCTAGGTCGCGGAGATTTTTTCCCAGAGCTCAAATCTCCATTTGATTTTTGGGTTGGGAGTACCACATTGAGTTTGTCGGCAGTCTTCCCCTCGCCCAGCTGACAACTCCCCACACATTCCCCACTCAGCCCATGAAACAGACCTCAAACAAGCGCCCCGGACGGTAAGGCATCATCGGTGAAGAGATCGGGGGTCTTCCGGTTGAGGAAGCTTTCCGATCGAAAGATTGAGAAGGTGATTGTTCGCGCCCCTAAGTCAGGCGTCACAACAACACGCGGGCCACTGTTTTGACATTGGCAAATCAATCTCCTATCTAGGGAACAGCTGATTTAATCCCATGCCCGAACCATCACGCGACAACACGGGCTCCAACATGGGACTGAAGCGCCAACTCGGCCTCTGGAGTATGACGTTCGCTGTCGTGACCGGGACGATAGGATCAGGTTGGCTCTTCGCACCGTTCCTCTGCGCCAAGTTGGCCGGGCCGGCCAGTCTCTTGGCCTGGCTTTTCGGCGGCCTGATGTCGTTCGGGATCGGGATCGTCTTCGCGGAGTTGGGGGCGCTTGTGACAAGTTCCGGCGCCCTTGCGGAGATCCCCCTACTCACCCACGGGAGGACATCCGGATTTATCGGGGGCTGGAGCGTCTGGATCTCCTATGTCTCGATCCCCGCGATCGAGGTGCTTGCGATGATGCAGTATCTGGCGAGCAAGTTCCCGTGGCTCACGATCAATGTGGGCAACGAACAGATCCTGAGCACCGCGGGGATAGGATGCGCGGCGGTGATGTTGTGCCTCTTTGCCTGGATCAATCTGAGCGGGATCGGGATCCTGGCCAAGTGGGTCGATGGTCTGACCTTCTGGAAGCTGACGATCCCACTGCTGGTTTCCGTGACTCTCATGGTGAGGCAGTCGCACTGGGGCAACCTGGTAGAGAAGATCCCTTGGGACGGAACGATCCGCGACGAGATCCTGACGGCGGTGAGCACGGGAGGGGTGCTCTTTAGTCTCTTCGGATTCCAGACAGCGATGAACCTGGCTGGAGAATCCAAGCGCCCCCAGCGCGATGTCCCTCTCTCCATGGGTATGGGGCTGGCAATCTCTCTGGCGATCTACATGGTCCTCCAGCTCGCTTTTCTGGTCTCGGTCGACCCGAGCCAACTCACTCACGGGTGGAGCCAACTCGTGCTGTCGGCCCACGGAGGTCCCCTGGTGGCGATAGCCCTGGGGGCTGGCCTGATCTGGGTGGCCAATCTGCTCCTTGTCGATGCGGTGCTCTCGCCCGGAGCCACTGCAATGGCCTACATGGGAGTCTCGGCACGCGTGAGCTGGATGATGGGAAAATGCGAGCTGCTCCCAAAATGCTTCCAGCGCCTGAATGACCAGTCCGTCCCCTGGGTCGGTCTGATCAGTAGTCTGGTGATCGGGATCATCATGCTCTTCGGGGGACCGAGCTGGCAGAGGACCATTGGTTTCCTGACAGCCACCATAGTGATCGCGCTGGCGGTCGGACCCGTGAGCCTCATGGCGCTACGCAAACAACTCCCCGGGGTGAAGAGGCCATTCCGCCTGATCGCGGCTGGGCTCTGGTGTAGGCTGGCTTTTGTCATGGCGACTTGGTCGATTCTCTGGAGCGGAAAGACCTCTGTGCTCTGGGCCACCGGCGCAATCCTACTGCCCACGATCCTCTTGCTGGTGCCCCAGTGGCTCCGGGGACGACAGCTTGAAATGCGGAATGGGCTCTGGTGGATCGCCTATTTGGGTGGCCTGATTGCCCTCCTCTGCATCACGGCTCCTGATGGTTGGCACCCCCTAGCCCTACGGCCGCAGATGGTCCTGGCGGCGCTGTTTGCCCTGGCGATCTTCCCCATCGCAGTCTCCTCAAGGCTGGAGAGAATCTCTCCGGACTCACAGCTCAAGTTTACGGACAAGTTTACGGACAAGATTACGGACAAGATTACGGACAAGCACCCCGGAGATTAACTTTGGGAGTGCTAAAAGTTGTTATACCGATAACGGTTCAGCTTCGATTTTCTAAAAAATCGTGCGAATAAGCGTTTGCGTTACGGATTATATTTTGCGCTCCGAGGTGTGACCTCCTAAGTTTTCCACATGCCTAAAAAACGCGACGGGATCATGACAGTCCGCATTCCCACGGACGAAAAAAATATACTTCAGGCCATCGCCGACAAAGCCGATGTCACTTTGAGTGACGTGGTGGTAAAATCGGTGAGGGACTTCATCGAGGCCAACCCGCTACCTGCCAAGCCGAAAAAGAAGGTTTAGTCGGTATTGGGGTAGTTGCCCCGGGCACGACAGAAACGGGTTGTGAACGGATGATGGCAGGAGTAAGGGTGAGGTATGCAATCCTTGGATAGAATTACCGTGGATCCGGCCGTGATGAACGGGCAACCCTGCCTGCGCGGAATGCGTCTGACCGTGCGTCGGGTGCTGGAGATTGCAGCCCTCTATCCCGACGCGGCCGAGCGTAAGAAGGATTACCCTGATCTGGAAGATGCGGATGTGGCTCAAGCGATCCGCTACGCGGCGCTCTATCTGCCGGACCAGACGGTATTACTGAATAGCGGCCATGCGGTGGCTGCTTGATCAGGGGTTGCCCCTGAGGGCCGCTGATCTGTTACGATCGGCCGGCGAGGATGCCGTCCATGTCTCGGAAATCGGCATGGCCAAAACTGCTGATGAATTGATCCTGAAGCATGCCTCGGAGGAGGATCGTATCGTAGTGACGCTCGATGCGGATTTTCATGCTATCCTGGCTCTTTCCGGAGCCAAAGGTCCGAGCGTTATAAGATTCCGAATGGAGGGGATGACAGCCACTCCAGCCGCTGATCTGATCCTGAAGATCGCTGAAAAATTCGGTTCGCATCTGTTGCCTGGTTGCATGCTTTCCTGCGATGGGGAACGAGCTCGCCTGCGAAAACTGCCATTGGGTTGACAAGTTAGATTCACAGGCAGAAAAGGCAGACAGCCGAAGAATAAGCGTTCCACTTAGAGGTTAGTTTTTGCGCGAGTGCGTGGGCGGGCGGATCCTTAGATCAAGGAACCAACCATGAAAACAAATCCACTCACGCAGGGAAGCATTTCAAGTAAACTCTCCGGCCTCGGCACGGTGAACTGGGAGATGGTGAAGAACCGCGCCTCCGAGATAGCGCTGATCAATAACCGTCCCGACAACCAGATCCAGGAAGAGGACTGGGAGGAGGCAGTGAGCGAGCTGACAGGAGGAACAGAACTCGGTACCCCCGAGGTAGAACGCCTGAGCGAGGCTGGTGCCTCCAAGGAGGAGACCGGCTACGAGTCACCCAGCGAGGATACCGACATAGAGGGTCACAGCGTAGGTGCCAGACTTGTGGAACAGGGAATTCTAGAGGCTGAGCACGACACGATGCTGCAGGCCGCCATGAGCAAGATCCCCCGGCCCTAAA
>JAPJNA010000016.1 GCA_026461395.1 Chthoniobacterales bacterium
ACACCATCTCCTCTTCCTATGCCTGGAGGCTATGTACTCTCCAAGGAGGATCTCCTTGAGATTTTTCCGCTCGTCTCACGGAACACTCCGGTCATCATCCATTGAACCTTTTTTCACAGACGCCAAATCCTCCTTGCATGAATATCCAACCTCTCGACTTTGAACTCCCCATTGCCGATCTCGAGCGCCGAGTGGCCGACCTCGCTGAGAAGCGCGGCTCCGAGGACCCACTGCTGGTCGCCGCCCGCGAGGATCTCGAAAAAGAACGCAAGGCTCTCTACGGAAACCTCACACCCTGGCAACGCGTCCAGATAGCCCGCCACGCCACACGCCCTTATTTCCTGGATTATGTGGCTGCCTGCGTGACCGACTTCGTGGAACTTCACGGCGACCGCTTCTTCGGTGACGACAAGGCGATGCCCGCCGGTATCGGCCGTATCGGAGGCCACCACTGCGTGATTATCGGCCAACAGAAGGGTCGTGACGTCAAAGAGAATGTCCTTCGTAATTTTGGAAGCCCCCATCCAGAGGGTTACCGCAAGGCCCTTCGCCTCATGAGGATGGCGGAGAAGTTCTCTCTGCCCGTCGTGTGTTTTATAGACACACCGGGTGCCTACCCCGGAGTCGGGGCCGAGGAGAGGCATATCGCCGAGGCAATCGCCGTCAACCTCCGAGAGATGATGTCGCTTAAGACTCAGATCATCTCTCTCGTGATTGGCGAGGGCGGTAGCGGCGGAGCACTCGGCATCGGCGTGGCGGACCGGGTCCTCATGCTAGAAAACTCCTATTACTCAGTCATCTCCCCGGAAGGATGCGCGGCCATCCTCTGGAAGCACCGCAAGCACGCTCCGGAGGCCGCAGCGGCTCTGAAACTCACAGCCGATGATCTTCAGGAGTTCGGCTTGGTCGATGGAGTTCTTCCCGAACCTTTGGGAGGAGCACATCGTGACCCTTCGCTCATCTATGCGACCGTTACCGAGACGATTTCGGCCGCTATCACGGCCCTGAAGGAGATCCCGATGAAAAAGCTGCTGGAACAACGCTACGACAAGTTCCGCGGCATGGGCGTCTTTTCAGAATAGCTCTTTTTACGTCTCTTTCCCGTGGCCTCTTCAGGATTTTCCGAGGAGGGATGGATCACCAGCGTGACCTCCCCGCGTGGCGGATTAGCAGTATAGTGGGCAGCAAGTTCTGCCGGCGTGCCATGACGGTATTCCTCATGGATCTTGGTGAGCTCCCTGGAGACACAGAGACGGCTTAGCGGAGATAGGAGAACAAGATCCGTAAGGGAGGCAACCAAGCGATAGGGAGATTCAAAATAGATTCCCGTCATGCCAAGTCCAAGGGCACGGCGGAGTTCCGATCGCCTTCCTGAGCCCGACGAGGGAAGAAATCCACCGAAATGGAATGGGACAGGAGGGAGACCGCTTCCGACCAGCGCGGTCGTGACCGCGCTGGGACCTGGAAGAACGGTGTATTCGACTTTTTCCTTGATGCATTCCCTGACTAGGCGAAATCCCGGATCGCTTACCGAAGGCGTTCCTGCATCAGTGACCAGACAGAGTTTTTCACCACTCGCAAGACGGGACATCAACTCAGGCAGTCGCCTGTCCTCATTGTGCTCATGGAAACTGATGAGGGGCTTGCGAATCTCCAGATGGGCCAGAAGTTGGGCCGTCCGCCGCGTATCCTCCGCGATGACACCATCACAGCAGCGCAATGCCTCGATCGCCCTCAATGTGAGATCACCGAGATTGCCGATAGGCGTGGCGACTAGCGTCAGGGGAGGCAGTACTGCCGGGGGCCTTGATTTTCGCTTGGACACCAAAAGCGATTCCTCGGGTGAGGACTCTTGCTCTAGGGGTAAACTTGACTCCGAATCATCCTCCCATAGAGGGTCCTGCAGGTCAGAAGTTTCATCCTTCATACTTCTGACTTCATCCTTTCAGATCACCATCCCTCGGAAACCTTGCTCACCAAACCCTCGGCCATACGCTGGGCAGCAATCGGATAATTCATGTTCTGAGTAGTGACAAGGTCTGAGTTGACGAGGTCGGATCCGGTGAAGAAGGGCGTGACCCCTGTGGCAGTACCCTTCATCAGTTCGGCACCGGAAACACGGTCAATCACCCGATAAGAGACCCTCAACGTCAGTTCAAACTCTGAGGTCTGAAGCACGTTGCTCGAGAGGACGCGCATCGGTTGCTTCTCCACGCTCGTAATCGTACCCTCGACGATGGCATCCGCCCTATCTGCGGACTCGATCTGATAGGTTCCATCCTTCTGGAACTGCTTCACGACGGCATCAGCCGTCTGAGCCTCTAGCCGGGGAATGAGCGTCGAGTTCTTGAAAGTGTTGACCGCAAGTGTCGAGACGCGGCGCATCGGCGTTGGCTTGATCTCTCCCAGATGATAGCCGCAACCGCCAAGAGCCAGAAAAAGTGGAAAAAGGAATAGAATTCTGAGGTTCGTCATCATGGCGCGAGAGGGGTTTTCTGAACGGGTGTCTGCGCTGGAGGTTCCTGCAGGGGTATGGGCTGTGTATCGCGCAGGTCGCCCTTCATCCTGGGTTGAGGGAGCGGTGTTTCGTCACGAACAATATCCTTTTTCGGCGGCCCGTCATAATTCGCAAGGGCTGTGGATTCGACCTGTGCTTGAAGTCGACGGCGCTCGGCAAGACGCTCCCCGTTCTCCGGACGCTCCTGTCCCACGCGCAGGGTATCCTCGCCATAAAGGGCCTTGAGCTCATCCAGACGGCTCTTTGCGGCAGTGGCCTCCTCGCTCTGAGGAAAGCGACGGATGACATCATTATAATAGATCGAAGAAGCCTTGAAATCCTTGTTGAAATCATAGAACCGCGCGACGCGCAAGGTATCGGCCGACTCTTTGGAGAGCATTTTCTTCATGTTTTGACCGGCCTGCTGGATCTTCTCACTATTGGGGTATTGAAGCAGAAAATCCTGATAGTTGTTCTGAGCCTCTTTGAGCGCGGAAAGATCCTGAGACTTACCAGTCATACCTAGGAGCTGGTAGACATAGCCGACCTGGTAGGCGGCAGAATCACAGGCCGCACTGTTGGGGTACTTATCGAGTACCTTCTGGTAGGCGGCAATCGCCTCCTGAGCCTTGCCCTGCTTTTGAAGAGCAAGGCCGAGATTGAACTGCGTGATGGCAGCGTGCTTACTGTAGGGCGAAACCTTGAGAATAGCTGCGTACATCTCCTCGGATTTTTCCATAGAAGAAACAAGGGGTATGCCTAAGAACTTAACTTTCTTACCCTTCAGGTAGGCGTTGGCAATATCGATCTGGTCGGCAACAGCCTCCTCAAAATTCTTTGTCTGAGGGTAATTCTGAAGAAGTGACTGGTACTCTTTGAAAGCCGCTTCAAAGTTACCACTCTGCTTGAGCTGTTTGGCCAGACCAAACTGAGCAGTAGGAGCCTCTGTGCTCTTGGACAAGCTACGAGCAATATAGCGATACGTCTTGATAGCATTCTGCGTGTCGCCCGCATCAGCAAAGGCATCAGCTGCAGCCAACTGCTCCGTCGAGGAACCAATGGGTAAGAGATTATTGGTGATCGGTGACTGTTTGACCAACCCCTCAGATTCGGCATGCAGGAAGAGTGGGGCAACCCCAAGCAAAATAATCACTGTCAAAGAACTCAGAAGTCGTTGCCAAGATGGAAAAGTATGTCCTGAAATAGTCATCCGAGTCTGAAAAGCTAGGGAAAGAGACCCTCCAGCGTCAAGAGAGGGGGGGATTATTTTACTGGGAAGGATACCGGGCCAGGCGCCACCTCAAGGGCTGATTCTCTTTGAAAACGGTGATGAAATCCCATGTTGGCCATGAAAGCGCAATCTGTTTGTTTTTTTCACGGTACGTTGCCCCTTACACCTGTCCCTTGGAGATGCGTCACTGCACGACCTGAGTTTCCAGCAGCGTAGCTCCTCTTAGCGAGACCACATCAAGAATCATGCTGAACGCTTATCAGGACCCACCCTATGCTTCGTAGGAGCCACCAAACGCTCGGCAGTATACTTGTCCGCCGAATTTGCTCAGATCACCCTACTTGGCACCCGGAAAGATCATGGGCTCCTGGGCAACGTCAGGGTTTCCATAGTGAGGCCCATAAGCCTTCCAGCCTTCAAGCGAGCCGGGAGGTGACTCTGGCCCTGGAGGATTGATCGCAGGCATGACAAAAGGGGCCGCCGGAATACCTTTTTTGAGGGCAAAGAGCGGATAGCGGAGAAGAATGAATGGCGTCTTGAGAGCATCACCCTGTTGATATTGCTTCGCCTGCTTCGACTGCCACTGCCACTCCGAAGGCTGGTAAGGTGTGGGCGGATTCTTTTCTTCAATCATCAAGCCAGCTCCAAAGCCCCCCTCGCCCATGGTGATGAAAATCTCGCCCGGATACTTTCTACCCGCTTGAACGTTAAACCACTTGCCAATATTATGGCCATGATAACCACTTCCTTTGTTCTTATCGTAATTCGGGTCGGTATTCACGAACTCAAACGACTTGCCAGAAATCAGACCTCCCGAATAAATAGCAATCAGGACATTGCTACCGTCAAATCGGACAGCCATCATCCCGCCTCGGATCATGCATCGGAATCGAACCGTGCAGTCACGGGGAGCTGTGACAACGCCCTTGTAATGAATTATGATATGCGTCGGCTTCACCTCACTCTCGACCCCGAAGGCCTTCACGGCATCCTTCGCTGACGCCATTGGGATTGACCATTGATAGGCGACCATGGGGTCCTGAGAACGGTAATACTGAAGCAGAATCTTCTCATCCCAACCGTTGCCAAGGAAGTCGTTGATCACCTTGGCCTCGTTGAGAATGCTTGGCGAGAGGAGGCCGTGCTGGGAGGGATTCCTAAGGACTTTACTCATAAGTGCTTGTATTTCAAATGATTTCATTCCATCAACTTGATGGGGATTTTTCCATGAGCCGTCATCCTTAATGTCTGTTGGTTGGCGGTCCTTGGTCTGCTTAAGATCGTAGAGTCGACCGATGAGCCCGTCAGTCCGTCCTCCCCCCTTGAAACCGAAGGCTGTGAGTCCGGCCAGAGGCATGGAGGCCATGCCACCCGCACCTCCTGCGGCACCTGATCCTAGTCCGGCCGACCCAAGTCCGCTCATGACCGAGGCCATCACATCGGGCCCCGTAGAGTTCATCTCCATAGCGGGCAGGGCTATCGAGGCGCTGGCAGCCGTGGAGGTGATCCGCTTGGAGATCGCAGGCGCGGCGGCCGCCTTTTTGGATGGCTTTACCTTGTGCTCGACCATCCCGGCTGCACTTGGTGGCGGTGCTGTGAACTTCATCTTCTCCTTGCGAGACTGAACAACCTGCACCACGAGAACTGTTGCACCGCCGAGAAGGACCACATGGGCAAGAATACTAATGACGAGGAAGCTGCCACTCCATGCCACCCAGCGCTGCCAGAGATTCTTCTTGATCGGGTGGTGCTCGGCCGGGGCGGTGTGGGCCGCGTGATCGGAATGGGGTGGCTGGGGTTCTTGCTCTTCGGTCATGGGATTACTCCTCCTCGACATTAAAGGTCACGGTCGAGATCTTCGCGGCTGCAAGGGCGTTCAGGACATCGATTGTACGGCTGTACTTCGCATGAGCATCACTGACGATGGTGACGATGGCAGGCTGATGCGCGTTGTCAGCGTTCTCCTTCAGGCGCATCAGGGTGGCCCGAAGTTGGGGAAGATCGACGCTCGCGATGGAGTCGAAGGGCTCGTCGTTCAGCGACACCTCCCCCTCGTCGGAAATTGAGATAATCGTCTCGTCGTTGAACTCGGTTGCCGATGAGGATTCAGCGGAGCCCGGGAGCTTGGTGGAGAGTTCGTTCTCTACCTTGACCGCCCCTGCCATAACCATGAAGAAGAGCATGATCACAAAGACCACGTCGACCACCGGGGCGATCTGGAAGCCCATCGTCCCATCATCCTCATTGACAAATGATTTCATGGGTCAGAGATCAATCATGGTTCATCGCGGAGAAGGAAATGTCTGAGATGCCGGCCTCGGCCGCGGCATTCATCGCCTGGGAGACAAAGAGCGCAGGCACGTCGCGGTCGCCGCGGATCACGATGCGAAACTCCGGATTCTGGCCCGGCTTGGAGGCGGCCATTTTATCTCCATACGCCTTGGCCTCTTTGAAGGGCTCCACCAGATCAGACCCCTTGGTGTAGATCCTATCCTTAAAATTGAAAACGCTCCGGTTCGCCTCGGAGTCCCAGCGGACATTGACGATCGCCTCAGAGCGAGTGTCATCTTTCTTGGCTGCCTCCACTGCGATCGGGAGCTTGATCGACTTGTCAATATTCAGAACCTGCGCCGAGGTGATCACCATGAAGAAGATCAGGATGACGAGTAGAACATCCACCATCGGGGCGATCTGAAAATCAGGCTCGCCCTTCTCTAGTCCTCCTCCTCCGCCTGCCATGGTTCGTTATCGGTTGGGGGGTGGGAACGTGTTACTGCCCTTCGCTCACTTCGACGGCGGGAGTCCCTTCCCCATTTTCCACATCCTCCGTGGCAACAACTAACCAGTTCGGTGTGCTCGCGTAGATCTCCTCACCGCTAATGTGCACTCCCTGCAAATACTCATAAGGCATCTTGCGGAAGAGGACGTTAATGATGTCCTGAATGTGGTGCATTGCGGTGGTGGAACGACTCCGCAGGAAATAGAACATGCCGAAGGCGGGAATCGCGATCACCAGACCACTCGCCGTGGCGACGAGCACCTCACCGATGGCACCGGAGAGACTCGAGGGATCGCCGATACCGGAAGCGCCGAGAGTACTGAAAGCCTTGATCATTCCTGTCACGGTACCGAGCAGACCGATCATCGGAGTCACGACACCGATGACGGAGAGGTAGTTGATCTGCGTTCCCATGGAGGCACTCTCCTTGTGCATCTCGGAGATCATCCCCTCTTCCATCATTGTTTTTCCATCACCGAGCAGGGAAATGCCTACGCGAAGGACATTGGTGAGCGGGGACTTGTTGTCTCGGCAGAATGTGTAAGCACCCACATAATCCCCCTGCTGGAACAGGCGCTTCACTTCGGCCTCATAGGCGGGAGGCGATGTCTTCTTGATCGAGGTGTTCCTGATGCCATCAGTGGAGAGATAGACGGTCAGGATCGACATGATGCCGATAGGGAACATGACCCAACCACCCTCGACAAGAGTCTCAAGCAACGATTTGCTGTGGGCGGCCTGAGCATCTTTCTTGGCAGGTTCTTCGGCGGAAGCGATGGCCGTGCCAAGGCAAAGGAAAGCGGTCAGGAGCAACAGGAGGTGAGGACGTCGTATGTTCATGGGTTGGGATACTGGATGGTATTAAGTTAGGGGTGAAGATGCTGAAATCAAGGCTGGGAAAGGGAGCCAGCCTTTTTTTTGGCCTCGGGAGCCTGCGGTGAGTCTGGCCATTCCTGAACGATTTGAGCGTAGCATTGCGCGGAGCGCTTCTCGTCCTTAAGGCCAACGTAAGACTCTGCGGCTCCCGCGAGGACCGCTGGTTGGAGCAGGGCAGTGGAGGGATAAAAGACCTTGATGGTGAGGAAGGCACGGAGCGCGCCAACATAATCCTTTTTTAGCAATAAGGCTCGTCCCATGGCGAGTTGAGCCAGGGCCGAACCCTGATCACCATTGAGTCGTGGGAGGGCCTTGGCACCCACGATAACAGCCTGAAGATCACCGGTTGCCAGGGAGGCAAAGAGAGTCCCGGCACGGGATAAGGAATCAGCTCCCGCCGACTTGATGGTCCCTATCTGGCGGGCAAGATCTGCACAATCGACATCCTTGCCCGATGCGGCAAGCGCCATAAGACGGATTCTCGCCATCTCAGGCCACCACGATCCGGGCACATCCTTCATGGCTGCCTCCTTGGAGACATAGTCTCTGGTGAGTGTGAGCACTTCTGCGGAGTTCCCCTTGGTAGCAGCGGACAAGGCCTTAGCAAGCTCGGCAGGTTCGGCAAAGCTGACCTTGACGATCCGTGCCAGAGGCAGACCCATTTCGACAGAGCTAGTGCTTCCCTCCATGGTCACCTTGATCATGAGCAACTCCCCCGAACGCCTAATGGTCGAGTTGGTGAAGGTCTGCCCGTCGCTTGTCGTGATGTCCTCGGCGCGGAGGATACCCACTAAGAGAGCCACCCCACAGAGGAGGATCATGTGTGTCAGGGAACGGGCACTCATGGCTTGGAAGGTGATGGGGCTGGGGCTGGGGCTGAAGTAGATTGAGGGTTTTGCGAGGTTTCCGTGCCAGACTGAACAGGCTGCACTGGGAGAGCATCAAGTTTTTTCCGTGCTTCTTCCGCAAGAGGTGAAGCCGCTAGACGAGGCTTTGAGAGCATGTCCTTGAGATCCTTAGCGGCATCCTCGGGTTTGTTGAGTTTGATAAATGCATCAGCCGCCTTGATGTAGGCAGGAATCACCACTGCTGGATAGCGCTGGTAGGCAACGAAAACGCGCTGGTAGTACTGGATGGCAGCATCAGTCTCTCCGCGTTTTTCTTCCAGTTCGCCCAAGGACATCAGCGCCTTGGCGGTGATCTCACCACGCCAATCCTTGGTGGAGGCGACTTGCTCAAAGATTTTCTTGGCCTCGTCAAACTTTCCTTGGGCGAGGAGAGCCTTTCCTTTCCCATACGTTACCTGAGCGAGCGTGGCGTCTGCGGAGGCTTTGTTCACGGCGTCGTCAAACCACTTGAGGGCCTCTTCCGGTTGGTTCCTCGCCAGCGACACCTGTCCCATGCCGCAGTAGGCATACTCGAGTAGGTCGCTCTTCGGGAATGATGTCATGAGTTCCTTAAAGAAGGCCTCGGCCTTATCCGCATCGCCCCGCTCGAGGGCAATCTGGCCGCATTCCGAGAGGAGCATGGCGCTGAGTTGGTCGGCGGGGAAATCCTTGTAGATGGAAGCCATCAGCTCCTTCTGACGGTCCTGTCTCTTAGTGTATCCGGCAAGTTGGGCGAGGGCAAAGCGCATGCGGGCCTTGGCAAGGGGTGTATTCCCCGCACTCGACTCGCTCAGGTACTTGGCAAAGTCCGCATCGGCATCGTAAGGAGGAAGGGGGGTCGGTGATGGCCGCGGCGTCGGCGAGGCCGAAGCATCATCGGGCGCCTTGGATGAGGACTCCTGTGGAGGAGATGCATTCTGACTGGCGATCAGCGAGGGACGCGGTCTTTTAGCGCAGGTCTGGGAAAGTTGAGTCAGGAGTTGCTCGACGGCATCCTGCTGACGATCGCCAATGTTCTTAAGGATGTTATCGGCAAGATACTTCTTCGCCTCTTCGGGCTTCCCCTGTTTGATCTTGGCTTTGGAGACCCAGTAAACGCAGGCCACCACAGCGGGATGCTTCGGATGGCGCTCGATGAACCTGTTGAACATCTCGGCGATGTCATCCCATCGGTTCAGTTTCTGGTACTGGGTATTGGCTTGGAAAAGTGAATACTTAAGAAGGTCGTCGTTTTCGGCAAAGTTCACCGACTCGCGGTAAGCAGCCGCTGACTCAGCCGCCATGTCTTTCTTGTCATAGGCATCTCCCTTGAGGGAGAGCACCTCCGCCTGCATTAACTCCCCCTCATGCTGCTTTACCCACTCATTACAAAGCCTGATCACGTCGTCGTATTTATTCGCGGCCTGGTAGCAGAGCGCGATGCGATAGCCGACGTCCCCGATGAACGTGCCTTTGGGGAACTTCTTAGCGTAGTCCTGGAATCCCTCCATGGACTTGCCGTAGTCACCCAACTGAAAGGAGCAGAGAGGGATCCGGTAGGTGCTCTCCTCGGCGAACTTGCCATTCGGATATTTGGATAAGTAGGTCTTGTAATTACCAATGGCCTCGGTGTATTTGGCCCGTTTCTCCGGGTCAGCAGCAGCCTGTGCAAACTGCGTGTTGGCTAGCAGGAACTGCATGTCGGCCGCCAGGGCATTGGTATCACCTCTGGAGATGCGCTCCCCGAAGAGAGTTTCAGCCCTGGAAAAATCTCCAGCCTCCAGCGAGACCGCACCCTTGAGATAGCCTGTTTGAGAGGCGTACTTGCCGGCAGGATACTCCGCAAGGTATCGATCCAGAGCAGGAAGTCCGTCATCGACCCTTCCCATAGAGCAATAGGCGGCGGCTATGCTGAAGAGTGCATCCTCCCGGATCTTTGGATCCTTGGAGGAATCCAGAAGACTCTCCCAGATCAGAATGGTCTCCCACTTCTGCTCGAGTTCGTCGTAGGCCTTGGCCTGGCGGAGACGAACGGGCAGCTCGGTATCAGGAAGCTTCTCGAACTGCTCAAGAACCGTCTGGAGCTGTTTCTGATCCTGCTTCAGACGGGCATTGGTGGCATTCACCTCCATGAAGGCCTTAGGGTTTTTCTGGAGGCCAGCCGTGTTGTCGGCGATCATCTTGTCGATCTTCTCAATACGCTTTTTCTGAAGATCCATAACAACTTGCTTGGGCCTCACGATCGCGTACATCCGCAGCGCCTTCTCTCGCTCCCCCTTGCCCAGCAGACCATCACCGATCCGGACGGAGAGAATGTCGAGTTGGAGCGGGTTATCAATCAAGTCACTCGCACTCTGAAGCTGATCCAATAACTTCAACGCCTCGTCCAGATTGCCCTGCTTTGACTGGATCTCGACGATGGCCATAGCAGCCTGCGCCGAAAGATCATCCTTAACACCACCAACGATCATTGGGCCGAGGACAGCAACGGCCTCCGCGGGCTTTCCACTTTCTGCAAGCATGGAGGCCTGCGCCATTCGAGCCCGAAGCGCAAGGTCGCCCGTTCCTTCGGAAGCCTTTTTGAGTGTCGCCTCGGCCTCGGCCTTGCGGCCTGTCTGATTCTGAATCTGTGAGATCGCGATGAGGGCCTTGGTCTTGTTCTTGCCATCTGGGAACTCCTTGATGCACCTAGTGTAATACTCCTCGGCCCTTGGAAGGTTTTTCTGATTGAAATACGTCGAGGCAAGCGTAAAGAGGATTGTCTCCAACGCCTCACCCGTAGGCCCTTCAGCAAGAACTGACTGGAAGTTCTTGGCCGCCTCGTCGAAATTGCCGGACTGAAAAGCAGCCGCCCCTGCCTTGAAAGTATCCTCAGGTGTCGCCTCATTCTGAGGACCTGCTGAGTTTGCCGCTCCTGTAACGAGAAGAAAGAGAAGCAAGAAGCAAAGCAAGCTGACTACTCTTGAAAAAGAGGAAGAAAGGTTGTCAACGTTGAGCGGGGGCTGACTCATCAGAGAGGGAAAAGTATCCCACCAATCCCGCGAGTGCAAGACGTGACAGAGAAAAACACCCTCTTCCAACAGCCCGATAATCTGCTATCGTCATATAAACTCTATGGCCGCAAAATCCTCCAAACCATCTAAGAAACCATCTAAGATCGGTCAGAAAAAAGATCATCGCTCCATGATCTCGGAGGCCTACATGGCCACACTACAAAAGGAGGGTCACGCCCCAGTCTCAGTGCACCGATTTTGCAAGGACCTAGGGATTGCAGAAAAAGATTTCTACATGGCATTTCCGAATCTGCATGCCGTTGAAAAGCACTTCTGGAGATCCTGGATGGAAACAATCATCGCGGCCGTATCAAGCGGGAAAGAATGGACCTCGTTTTCGGCCAAAGAACGCTATTTGGCATTCCTCTTTGCCTTCACCGGGCAGGCCTTGGAACAGCGCTCCCTTCTAGAGGAGCGCTTTGGAAAGCTCACTCTTCTCTGCAACCCTTCCTCACTTGATGGTCTGAAGAGCAGTCTCAAGGATTTTACCTCAGAACTCATCCAGCATGGGATGAAAAAGGGGGATATTGCCAATCGCGGAGCACTGGGAAATCTCTACCCGAAAGTGCTCTACATCCACTGGCGTAGTGTTCTTGACTATTTCCTCAAGGACGAGAGTCAGGGATTCGAACGGACAGATGCCTTCATCGAGAAGACGGTGGAGTTTGCCTTTGATCTATTCCGCACCCAGGCAATTGATTCGGCAGCCGATCTTGTGAGGTTTCTTCTTCCTCAGCTTGCTCATTTCGGGGGAAGGAATTGAAAAAAACGGCCACCCGGGGGGATAAAGTCAGCGGAAAGACGGCAAAAAAACCACCGCAGGAATCGATCCGCAGTACCCCGATCAGCCGGATGGCGGCACTCGGTGGAACAGGCGCCAGGGTAGGCATTAACTATCTGAAGTATTACGGGAAACGGGCACTCTCGGGGGGAAGCGATTCCTCACTCGAAACACATGCCCGGGAACTGGACGAGGAGAACGCCTCCACCATTTATGACACTTTCAGCAAGCTGAAAGGTGGACCGCTCAAGCTGGCCCAGATGCTCAGCATCGACAAGAATCTCCTGCCGCCGGCCTATGCGAACCAGTTCGTCCAGGCGCAGTATTCTGTCCCTCCCCTCTCCTACCCTTTGGTGGTCCGCACCTTCCGACGCGAATTCAATAAAGAACCCCTCGAGATTTTCGAAAGCTTTGGACGCGAGGCGGCTCACGGGGCCTCGATCGGACAAGTCCACAAAGCCTCGTCGAAGGGTGTGGATTACGCCGTGAAAGTCCAGTATCCAGGTGTTGCAGAGAGCCTGAAGAGCGATCTCCGGGTGGTGAAACCCATCGCCCTTAGGATTCTGGGACTTCGGCAACGTGATGTGGAGAAATACTTCCAGGAGGTCGAGACCCGTCTTCTGGAAGAGACCGACTACGTGCTGGAGCTGGAACGATCGCTCCATCTCTCCGAGGCTTCAGCCCATCTTCCGAACCTGCGTTTCCCAACTTATCACCCGGAACTCTCCTCCCGCCACATCCTGACCATGGAGTGGATCGACGGCATGCCACTCGATCGTTTTGCCGATGGTGAGGCCACTCAAGCGGAACGCGATCTTATCGGACAGGCTCTCTGGGACTTCTACAGTCATCAAGTCCATGACTTGAATCTCTTCCATGCTGATCCGCACCCAGGAAACTTTCTGGTCTCCGGTGACAAACTCTGCGTGCTGGACTTCGGCTGTACAAAGCAGATCACGCACGAGTTCTACCGAAAACAATTTCGCTTCCTGGATCCTTACTTGCCCCAGAACCCAGCGCTCCTCGAAGAGGCCCTTCGAGATCTTGATGTCATCATTGCGAGCGACACGAAAAAAGAGATCACACAAATCATGATGCTCTGCCACACCTGGCTCGATCTACTGGCACTCCCATTCCGCTCGGACAGATTCGACTTCGGTGATCCTGTCTTCCTTCAATCCATCTATGATCTGGGAGAGGAGAATCGGAAGGCTGACAACCTGCGCACCATGAAGGGAGAACGAGGCTCACCTGATACGATCTACGTGAACCGTGCCTTCTTCGGCCTCTACAGCCTGCTGGGACGTCTCCGCGCAAGGGTCAATATTTCCCTTCCAGACTGGCTGAAAGAGTAGGCCTAGTAGCAGGAAGGGACAAAAAAGCCGGACCATTCGGACCATTCGGACCATTAAGGCCCGGCTCTTCTTTAAATCGTAGATAGCTACTTACTTCTTGGCCGAGGATAGGCCAAGTCCAAGCCAGCCCACACCGGCAAAGATAAGCTCAATGCCAAGAAAGAGGCCGAGCATATAGAGGCCGGTTCCTGGCCATTGAGAGATGATCAAACCACCGAGGATGATTGAGATCACAGCGCTGAAGACAATCCAGGAGGCACCCTTATGATGACGCATCTTGAATGCGAAAAAAATACGGAAGATACCGCCGAACAGGATGGCCCAACCTAGGAAGAGGGTGAAGGCGATTGCGGCCTTGAACGGATGGGCGATGAAAACATAACCCGCGACGCCGTAGGCAACGGAGACAAGAGCAAACCAGAAATGGGATTTCCAGTCCCCGATCGTGAAAACCTTGATCAGATGAAAAGCGCAACCAAACATCAGGATGAATCCGATGAAGGTGGCCACGGCCGCCGTGGAGACGAGCTGGTCACCTAGGGCAAAGAAGCCGAGCAGGATCATGGAGATACCACCGGCAATCGTCCACCCGCGGGAGATAGGAGGGACGGTTATCTGGGGAATGGGGGAAGCGTTGTTGGTATCCATAGGACGTTCTTTATCGGCTCATACCCCCCTCCTGACAAGGAGCATCTCCTCGCAATCTTCCAAGAATTATCCACTGGCTATCTCGTGAAGATCAGGATGATTTTTCAGCGGGCTCCTTGCCCTTCTTCTCAAACCAGGAGAAGCAGACGGGGATGACGAAGATCGCGATCAGCGTGGAAGCCAGCATTCCCCCGACCACAGTCGATCCAAGGACTCGGCGAGAGACCGCGCCCGATCCCGTGGCGATTGCGAGCGGCACGCATCCGAGGATGAAGGCAAAGGCAGTCATGAGGATAGGACGGAGACGGAGTTTGGCGGCATCTAGGGCCGCCTCGATCACAGGGCGTCCCTTCTCCACTTCATCCTTGGCGAACTCCACGATCAAGATCGCGTTCTTGGCCGCCAGACCGATCAGCATGATAAGACCGATCTGGGCATAGACATCGTTGTCCATCTTGCGGACAAAGAGCATCGCCACCGCACCGAAGACAGCGATCGGCGTGCAGAAGAGCACGCTCATCGGGAGCGACCAACTCTCGTACTGTGCCGCCAGAATCAGGAAAACAAAGAGGAGCGAGAGGGCGAAGATCGCCGCTGGAGGAATCCCCTCGGCCGCCAGCTTCTCCTCGAAGGACATCCCGAAGTAATCGAAGCCCATGCCCTCTGGCATCGTCTCCTTGAATGTCTGCTCCAGCGCATTCATTACCTGGCCGGTGCTCACCCCGGGAGCCCCATTGATGTTGATTTGGGCGCAATCGAACATGTTGAAGCGCATCACGAATTCGGGACCAGTGATCTGTTTCACCTGCAGGAGGCTTGAGAGCGGCACCGGATCGCCGTTCTTGTTGCGCACGTAGAAGAGGGAGGCACCCTTCGGATCGGTGCGGGCCGCCCCCTCCGCCTGGATGTAGCAGTAGTACTGCAGGTTGAATCGGTTGAAGTAATTGACCGGGATTCCTCCCAGGAAGGCCTGGAGTGTGGAGTACGCCTCGTGGAGGTCGACACCGAGCATCAGGCACATGGCCGGATCAATGGTCATCGAGATCTGCGGCACGGAGGGGAGGTAGGTCGTCGTGACAGAGCCGACCTCCGGACGCTTCTTGATCGCCGCCATGAACTTGGCCGTATTGGTCGGCAGGAAGTTCGGGTCGGTGCCGAGACGGTCCTCGAGGATGAAGGTCGTGCCTCCGGATGTTCCGATGCCGGGGATGGCCGGCGGTGGGAAGGCGAAGTTGATGGCTCCCGGGATGGGGGCGATCTTCTGGTTGATGGTCCGCAGCAGACCGAAGGCATCCTCACCCGGCTTGGTGCGCTCTTCCCAAGGCTTGAGAGTGATGAAGTAGAAGGCGCTGTAGGTGTTCTGGACGCCGGAGAGGAGGTTGAAGCCGACGATGGTCGTGACATGCTCGACGCCCGGGATCTTACTGACGATGTCGGCAACCTGCTTGGAAACTGCGTCCGTCCTCTGCTGGGAGGAGGCGTTAGGGAGCTGGGAGAAGGCGTAGAGGTAGCCGTTGTCCTCTTCCGGCACGAAGGAACCCGGGAGCTTTGATCCAAAGAATCCCGAGAGGGCGACCATGCCCGCGAGCAGGAGTCCAGTCACAAAGGTCTTGCGCAGAAGGAAGCGGCAGGTGCCGAGGTATTTGTTCCGCCCTGCGTCGAAGATCCGGTTGAACCCACGGTAGAAGGCTCCAAGGGGTCCCCCCACCTCCTTGCGCGGACGCAGGAGCATGGCCCCTAGGGCGGGGCTGAGGCTCAGGGCGTTGAAGGTCGAGATGATGACAGAGATGGAGATCGTCAGGGCGAACTGCTGGTAGAGTCCGCCGGTGATGCCGGGCAGGAAGATTGTCGGGATGAAGACGGCGGAGAGGATGAGTGCCGTGGCCACGAG
>JAPJNA010000017.1 GCA_026461395.1 Chthoniobacterales bacterium
GGGCCCCTCGTTCTCATACGGGGAAGTCACATGGAGAAATCTTGAGGAGAGGGGATGGGACAATAAGACACCCAGTCATTAATCGATACCTGTCCGATCAAGGCATCATCTCTTGATGTAGGGCAAAAAGAAGAATGGTCTTTTTTTGTTAATGGCATTAAGTATTTATCTCCCTACTGCCTCTCCTTTTTATCCCATGAGCGACGATTCTCCCTCTTTCCCCCAGCACACCAATTTGCCAATCCCAGCAATCGTGCCCGGCACCCTTGCCGTACATGAGGAGCCGACTCCGCCAAAGCGGCCTAAGCTTATCGTTTTTTTGGCAATCCTGGGAATGATCCTTTTCATAGTCGGCATCGCAGGGTGGAAGGCCATGCAGATCACAAAGGCCATAGCGATGGGAAAAGCCTTCAAAATGCCGCCCGACGCCATCACCTCGCTGAAGGTGAAAGAGGAAACTGTCTCCCCAGTTCTCGAAACGGTTGGCTCTCTCGCGTCCCTTCAGGGAGTGATGCTCAGCGCCGATCTACCGGGGATCGTGAAATCCATCCAGTTTGAGTCGGGTTCCTATGCTACCAACGGTCAGTTGCTGGTTCAGCTCGATACCCGTCAAGAAGAGGCCCAGCTTCGCACGGCGAAAGCCAAACTGGACCTCGCCAAGCACAACCTCGAACGCAATACCGGACTGAGGCAGGGACAGGTCATCGCGGAGTACGCCTTTGAGGAGAGCAAGAGCCAGTATGACGCGGCCCGTGCTTCTGTTGACGAGACGCAGGCCACGATCGACCGGAAGACGATCCGGGCCCCTTTCGACGGCTTTATTGGAATCCGTCAGATCAATGCCGGGCAGTACCTGAAAAGCGGCGATCCCATCGTCCAGCTCGAGTCCCTTGACCCGATCTATGTGAACTTCGCCCTTCCCCAGCAACACCTCTCGAAGTTGCATGTCGGACAGCAAATCCGCCTGCAGGCCGATGGACTTCAGGATAAAGTCTACAAGGGTGTTATCAGCGCGATCAATTCCATGGTCGATACCTCCACGCGCAATATCCAGATTCAAGCAACCGTTCCGAATCCTGAGCATCTGCTTCGCTCAGGCATGTTCTCGGGAATTCAAGTGCTTCTTCCGAACAAGGAAAGCGCCATCATGATTCCGGCAACCTGTATCCAATACGCTCCCTATGGTGATTTCGTCTATGTGATCGGGACTATGAAGGATCCCGAGGGCAAGGAGTACCTCGGCGTGAAGGAGCAGGCGGTTATGCTGGGAAAGACGCTCGGCGATCAGGTCGAGGTGCTCAAGGGTCTCAAGGAGAACGATGAGATAGCCACCTCGGGTATCTTCAAGCTGCACCAAGCAGGCGCCGTTAAGATCGAGAATAGCGTCCAACCGGGGAACAACCCGGCCCCCAAGCCCTCGGACAGCTAGGCCCGGAAGCCCCGAGCCGTTCCCGATGAAAATCACCGATCTCTTCATCAAGCGCCCCGTCCTGGCGCTTGTGGTCAATCTAGTCATTTTGCTGGCTGGCTTCCAGTCGATCCATGTCTTGAATGTCCGTCAGTACCCCCGCAGCGATATTGCCGTCATCAAGGTCACGACCAACTATATCGGGGCCAACGCGGATCTGGTGCGCGGATACATCACCACCCCGCTGGAGCGCGTCATCGCAGCTGCCGAAGGGATCGACTACATCGAGAGTGCCAGCTCACAGGGGATGAGCACGATCACGGTTCACCTAAAGCTGAATTACGATCCGAATGCCGCCCTGACACAGATCCAGGCAAAGCTTGCCCAGGTACGCAATGATCTCCCGCCGGAGTCTGAGACGCCGATCATCGAGTTGCAGAACGCGGACGAGCTCCGTGCAGCCATGTACATCGGGTTTGCGGCGAACGATCTTCAGCCTAATCAGGTGACTGATTTCCTGACGCGCGTCATCCAGCCCAAGCTCACTGCCATCACAGGGGTGCAGCGCGCAGATATCCTGGGTGCCCGTGTCATCGCGATGCGCATCTGGCTCAAGGCTGACCGTCTTGCCGCCCTAGGCATTTCCGCCACTGATGTCCGCAAGGCGCTCCAAGCGAACAACTATCTCGCCGCCGTAGGCAAAACCAAGGGGACGATGACGTCCATCAACCTGATCGCGAACACCAACCTGACTTCACCGGAGGAATTCCGTCAGCTTGTCGTCAAGGCAAAGAACGGCGTTCTCGTGCGACTTCAGGATATCGCCGATGTCGAGATGGGGGCTGAGGATTATGATTCGGACGTCCGCTTCGACGGGCAAAACGCGAAGTTCATCGGCATCTGGTGTCTACCGACAGCGAACACGCTCGATGTCTGCAAGAGCGTGCGGGATCACCTTCCCGAACTCCGCAAGCTACTTCCTCCCGGAATGACGCTCGACGTTCCTTACGACTCGACCGACTTCATCCGCGAGGCGATCCACGAAGTCTTCAAGACACTCTCCGAGACCCTCCTGATCGTTGTCGTGGTCATTTTCCTTTTTTTGGGCTCCATCCGATCCGTACTCATCCCAATTGTGGCGATCCCGATCTCGCTGATCGGAGCGGCGTTTATCATGGCCATCTTCGGATTCACTATCAATCTACTGACTCTCCTGGCGGTCGTGCTGGCGGTGGGACTTGTCGTCGATGATGCCATTGTTGTGGTCGAGAATGTGGAACGCCACTTGCACAAGGGCCTCTCTCCTCTCAATGCGGCTCTCCAGAGCGGACGGGAACTCTTCGGGCCGATCATCGCCATGACGATCACCCTAGCGGCTGTCTACACGCCGATCGGCATCCAGGGAGGCCTGACCGGAGCCCTGTTCCGTGAGTTCGCCTTCACGCTGGCGGGTGCGGTCATCATCTCCGGCATCGTAGCCCTGACCCTCTCCCCGATGATGGCTTCGCGACTTCTGCGCCGAGGGGATGACACGCGCGGCTATGCCGGGTGGGTGAACCGACGCTTCACCTCGCTCCAGCATGGCTATGTCACCTTGCTCGCTTCCATGCTCCGCCACCGCGGTGCGGTGCTGACCGTCGCCGGCTTCTGGGTCCTCATCCTGCCACTCCTCTAC
>JAPJNA010000018.1 GCA_026461395.1 Chthoniobacterales bacterium
GGTAATGGGTAATGGGTAATGGGTAATGGGAAGAAATGAACTAAGGTGCCTTGGTGGGATTGTGAAGCGGTTCGGCAGCCTTGGATACTGGAGGACCTACGACAACTTCTACGCTCTTGGCATCGCGGAAATATTTATTGGCCACCTTCTTGGTGTCCTCGAGGGTCACTTTTTCAATCTCGGTCTTACGGATCTTGTCATGATCGTAGCCAAGGCCGAGCAGTTCGTTAGTAGCACAGACTCCGCCAAGTGCAGCGGCTGACTGATTTCGGATCGCCTCGGCTCCCAGGAGTTTGGCCTTAGCCCGGTCGAGCTCGACTTGGGTTAGGCCCTCGGCAGCAAGCTTGTCGATTTCGTCGTTGAACTCTTTCTTGGCCAGATCAACCTTCTTCGGATCGGTGCCGAGATAAAAGACGAAGGCGCCGGGCGCTAGGCCGGTGGAGTTTGACGCTCCTACAAAATAGGCCAGCCCAAGCTTTTCGCGGATCCGGACAAAAAAGCGTGAGCCCAAATCGCTGGAAGCCTCATCGATCAGTTCCAGAGCAGGTCGATCGGCAGCATCGATCGTTGTTCCCAGAAATCCCCTCATGATCACCGACTGCTGTTTCTGGCGATCGGCAGAAGTCTTCACAGATTCCTTGAGTGGTGAAGAGACAGGAGGTTGGGCCAAGGAGATCTCGCCTGAGGGGAGAGTCCCAAAGTCTTTTTTCGCAAGGGCCAGCACCTCGTCGGGATTCACCGCACCGAAGATAGTGAGGACTCCGTTCTTGCCGACAACCAGCCTGTCCCGATAGGCCTTCACATCGGATGAAGTTAGCTTGGAAACGGTTTCCGGTGATCCGGTGGTGCGGAGTGCATAGGGATGACTCCCGTAGAGATGCGTCTTAAGGAGATTGCGTGCCGTCGTGGTGATTTGGTCATCCTCGGCCTTGATCGACGCAAGCTGGGAATCCTTCTCCAGGGCGACTTCTCCCTCTGGAAAAGTGGCGTTGAGCAGGACATCCGAGAGGATCTGCATGCCAAGCGGAAGATCATCCTTCATCACCTCGACGGCGACTGAGAAGCTATTGTTCCCCGAAGTGGCTCCGATCGATCCCCCCACATGCTCCACGGACTCGGCGATCTGCTGGGCCGTGCGGGTCCGGGTTCCCTTCACAATGGTGCTAGCTGCAAGCTGGGAGACTCCGTTCTTCTCGGGAGTCTCCGCCAAGAGACCTCCTCGGAATGCGGCGATGATCGAGACCAAGGGGAGCCGGTTATCCTGATGGATGAGGACTCGGAGACCATTGGGAAGGACTTCCTTGCTGATCTTTGATTCGGCGGTTTTGGCATTAGGAACCTTGCCTGATTTTGACTGATTGATCGGATCGAGCGAGGTGACGGTAAGTCCCTCCGGCTTGAGATAGAGGGCGGCCACACGACGAACATCCTCGGGAGTGACCTTCTCAATCGACTCGAGGTAGCGTTTCCCAAATTCTGCGTTGCCGGTCATGAGCCATCCGTTGCCGTAATCGGAAGCACGTCCCCGCATGGTGGTCAATCCGTGATAATGCTCAGAGAGAAGGGCCTTCTTCGCCTTGGCCAGTTCCGGGAGGGTAATCCCCTCACTTGCGACTTTCTCTACCTGGGCAAAAATCTCCTTCTCGGCGGCGGCGCGCTTGTCGGGATCAGCAATTGCACCCACATAGATGAGGCCTTCTTTAGGGGTTAAAGTATAGAGCCCTGCTCCGATCTGGTGAACCAACCCCTTCTTCTCACGAACCTCCGTGTTCAGGATGGAGCTCGTACCCGTACCAAGCACAGCCGAGAGAACCTCAACGGCGGGCGCATCAGGACTCGTAGCACCGGGAGCACGCCAGGCTATATTCATGCGACTGAGATCCGTGGGGAAAGTATCTCGGGCCTCTTGCATACCGAGTTGAGGTGGCTCCTCCGCGATCGTCACCGGTTCGAGCGGCATACGGGGATATTTCTCGAAGCAGGCTGTCAATTGATCGCGGATCTCGGAGGCATTGACATCGCCAACCACGACAAAGCAGAGATTGTTAGGAACGTAGCGGCGTTTGTAGTAATCGAGGACATCCTGCCGGTTCAGCTTGTTATAGATGTCGAGATGACCAATCACCGGTTCCTTGAATGGGCTCGTATGAAAGGCCGTTCGGAAAAGCAGGAGCGAGGCGGTGCGATCGGGATTGTCGTAGCCCATTGCAAATTCACGGCGAATGACCTCCTGTTCCTTGTTGTACTCGGCTTCGGGAAGCGTGGCGTTCATCATGGCATCTGCCAGAATATCGACCGCCTTGTCAGCACCCGTGGCAGGGACATCGATCCAGTAGACAGTACGATCATAGGAGGTGTAGGCATTGATATACCCACCCTGATCCTGGACCTGACTCGCGATCACGCCGGGTGCCCGGGAGGTGGTCCCCTTGAAAAGCATGTGCTCCAGAATGTGGGAAAGCCCGGCTCCCAAGAGCTTTCCTTCGTGGATGGATCCGGTATTGCACCAAGCCTGCACGCTCGCAACAGGAGCGCCCTTGTTCTCCTCGACGATCAGGGTTAGCCCGTTGGGGAAAGTGAAGATCTGCGGCTTTGAGGAAAGCACCGGATCTCCTTTTTCACTTTTTTCACTCTTTGCACTCGTATCGACGATCGTAGCAACGGTTCCCTCACTGTTTTTGGAAGCCCCATGGTTATTAGGTTTCTCGGGAGAGGCAGTGAGTACGGGTAGAGCAAGGATGGTCATGAGTACTGGGAGTGTTTTCATTTGGTAAAAAGCGCCTGCTGATCGCCAGACTCCGCGTCAGCAGTGTTCGTTGGCACAGGTGGTGGAGGAAGAAACGGGACGACAAAGGCTTCACGAAAATCGAATCCGCTCTCAAAATCATCAATACGGTCATTCTCGGTACGCCCGAAGGCTCCCGCCTCCACAAGGCTGAAAACCATTTCTCCGATATCACGACAGGAAGCTATCCCCCAATAATTGAGAACGGTCGGAGCCATCGGCCCGAATTCTCTCAGGGCTATACGCCTGAAGCCCTCAAGGAGCTCTTCCGCCGAGACATGGGAAGAGATTGGCTGCTGCTTCGATTTCGAGCGTTTCTTGAGAGTGGCTTCAAGCGACTCGCGCAAGAACTGGTAACCCTCGGGGCGGTACTTGTCCTTTTTGGCGACAGCTAAGGCAACGGCCTCATTAAATCCTGAAACTTTCATGAAATAAAGTCGATGGGGTCAGTGGGTGGAAGCAGAGTAAGTATTTGTTCGATTAGGAAGCATGCCATCCAGACGTAGATGCCTGATCCCTGCTCCCACAAGCAATGCTGCCAGAATGAAGATCATCACCGTCTGCTCCTGCCGTGTCAGATTCAACATTCCAATACGATAATGCGGACGGGCGAAGGTGCAAGTGTCACAAGTGGGTTCCATTTCTTTTCAATGCTATCTCTTCAGCTCTTCACGTATCATTACCATCCCCGGGTTTCGACGGCATCCAAGTAACGGCCTACCGGGCCTTTCCGAACAGGGGATTCTTGAGATTTTAAAAATACGTCAAAGAGACCGCTACAGACGGGGACCTTCGCCGCCTCGTACCAGTCCAGATAGGCATCGATGGCTTGAGAGCGTCTGAGAGTATCTGCTCGAAGAGCGGTGAGAGCTGCCAAACGTTCACTGAGTTTTTTTCCCGAGAGAGCTTTGCTCGACTGGAAGAGATCAGTTGTCGAGTCGATGATGGGAACAACCAAGGGATTCGCCTGGAGGCGCAAGGCACTGAGTCTTGTGCAAATCCCTTGGGAAGTGAATTTCCATCCCCTCTCCTTGCGTAGCTTCTCGAAAGAGCCAGCATCCATGGGAATAGCCTTCGCGATAACATCATATCTGCGAAGACTCTCCGTGGAGGTAAGCTCGTCAGTGACGCTTTTTTCTTCACGGGAAGAAGTTGCCATCAGCAAAAGCCACTCCCTCTCCACTTTTTGCATCGGCCATCCAGAAGGCCAACTCGAATTTGAAGACAACGAGTCAGATTGCTTTGCGGAAAAGTCAGGGTGGATCCATTTTCTGAATAGTGCCCCCCCATTTCCCTTCAATCCGACCTGAAGGAGACACGCGGCCCTCGCATCATAATTTGCTTCTAAGAGATAATTGCTTTCATCAGGAGGCCTCTCTACTAGAAAGGCCTCGATTCCAGGCGGTGCTCCTCCTTGAAGGTAGGGGGCATGGATGGTTTTTTGAGTTTTTTCATCAAGGCAAAGGGTGGCCAATCCGTGAGAGAGCCATGAAGGAATCTTCGGAATGGAGGAACCAACTGGAGGGGCTTTACCATGATAGCACTCGCGAAGAATCATCGCTGCTACAAGAAGTCTACCTTTCTGGCTTGCTGATTGCGGAGTGTCTTGCTCCAAAAGATCAACTTGGATCCTGGGCTGGCCGTCTTCCAAGGCATCAACCCTGAGATTTGGCAATCCTTGTCCCGAGGACTCAAGACCATGCAACACAATCAAGACCGGAGCATAATCCCGCGACTCAAAGCCGGTTACCTCGTAAAAACGTTTCTCAACACCTCTCAAGAGACGCTCCTCAGTACGAGAGAGTGATTGGTCATCGCATTGAAGGCGAAAGACTCCCTGGGGAGTTGTGGGAGTAGTTTTGGCAGCCAGAATCGCAACAGCATTCTGCATGCTTAGCAGCATGAAAATCCAGGCCACAACCCCGGTGACGAGGAGGATACGGAAACAGTTACCTCCTCCGTTCATGTGATTAGGCAGACTAAGGGCGTGTGATCAAGTCAATGTAGCCGGGACGGATCCGCACTGACTCGGCTTCCTTGATCACCCGCAACTCTTTGGCAAATGGGGAGGAGAAGGAATTCATGAATGGGGTAATCAGCGAAAGGAGTGGCCCGTTAAGGGGCAGCAGTCCCAGACTTCCTGACTCAGGTATAAGATTCCACTGCCGTGAGCCACCGGAGAGGCTCAATGATTCTGAAAGATGGAGAGGATAACTCATCAAGGTTACCGTCACCGAAAAACGAAGGCCTCCATTGGTAAGGATCACCACACTCTCCATCCACTGAGGCATCGGTATGAAATCAAAGGGAGGAGCCCATTGGATTTTTCCAGCCTGAGCAAGCGCCTGATTGATGAGTGACTGTGAGATTGTCACCGGCACTCCTCTTGACCCAAGGATACTTTGCTGGAGGGTAGCCGGGGCGTTGGCAATCGGCCGGGAGTCGGGAAGCGGCAACTTAGGATCCATCAGGGCCAGAACGAACGCGACGCCCAGAGCAACCAATAGGAGATAACGGAAAATTCCCCAGAGACGGGAAAAGAGAGAATGTTTTTCCTTGGACTCTTCATCAAATCGTTGCGCCCGGCCGGCTGCAATAGCCACCGCTGGCTGAAGGGGAGCATTCACATCTCCCTGAGGAGTTTTTGGAATTTTCGAAAGAATAGCTCCGCAATGACTGCAATAAACCAGCGAGGAGGGATTATCTTGAGCGCAGGAACTACAGCTGGTGATGCTCATTTCTTAGGCGCGGATTTCCTGACCTTAGTGGACTCAGGCGCGGAGGTTTTCTTTGTTTCGGCCTTGGGTGTGGAAGTTTCAGCCTTATCAGTCTTGGCCGGGGGAGAAGAGCTTTCTGCAGGCTTCGAGGGTGTTGATTCACTTTTTTTAGCGCTTTCCGCCGCGCTCTTGTATCCCTCGCTACGATAATCGGTGATATAGAAGCCTGATCCCTTGAAAATCAGCCCCGCGCCAGCCCCGATGAGTCTCTTCACCTTTCCCTTACCCCAAGTCTTCATGCAGCACTTTTCCTTGGGGCAGGTTTTGTAGGCGTCATCCTTCATGGATTGGAAGGCCTCAAAGGTCTTCTTGCACTTGGAGCATTCGTATTCGTAGGTCGGCATGGCTTGATGCTATGGGATAAAATTCCCGACTGCTAGGTTCCTTAGAGCAACTCGGCGATCTGGACGGCATTCAGAGCCGCCCCCTTCAGGAGTTGATCCCCACTCACCCAGAATGTCAGGGCATTCGGCAGGGCACAATCCAGACGAAGCCTTCCCACTCGGCAGTCATCTTCCCCACTGCACTCGATCGGCATCGGGTAGATCGCATTGGAAGGATCGTCATGCAGAATAATACCCGGTGCAGACATGAGAACCTTGCGGGCCTTCTCAAGCGAAACAGGCTCCTCGAATTCGGCGGTTACCGCCACCGAGTGAGCGCGGTAGACAGGAACCCGGACGCAGGTCACCGAAGCCGTGAAGTGAGGGAGGTGCATGATCCGGCGGCCCTCATTCTGCATCTTCATCTCCTCGCGCGTGTAGCCATCCTCCAGGAACGAATCGACATGAGGAAGAACATTGAAAGCGATCTGGTGAGGGTAGACCTCCTTGGTAACAAGGCGACCCTCGGCGATCGCCTCAACCTGGTCGCGTAGTTCCTCGATGGCACGGGCTCCCGTCCCGGAGACGGCCTGATAGCTTGAAGCAATGACCCTCTTCAGTCCGAAGGCTTGATGCAGGGGGTAAACCGCCAACAGCGTGATTGCCGTGGTGCAGTTCGGATTAGCCAAAATCCCTGAATGAGAGGCGGCATCGGCGGCATTGATCTCCGGCACGACCAAAGGAACCTCCGGGTCCAACCGGAAGGCCGAGGAGTTATCCACGACGATCGCGCCTGCCTTCACCGCATGAGGAGTAAACTCCTTGGAGATCCCTCCCCCGGCACTGAAGAGCGCTATATCGATTCCCTCAAAGCTTTTTTCAGTGAGGGGCTCAACCATGATTTCTTCTTCACGGAATTTTAGTCTCTTACCGGCTGAACGGGGTGACGCAAGCAGTCGCAGGGAAGCGACAGGATAGTTCCGTCTCTCCAGAACCTTTATCATCTCGATGCCAACTGCGCCGGTGGCCCCGACGATGGCAATGTGTTTGGGAGAGGAGATACTATTACCTTGGTCTGTCATGCTCATGATGTGAGGTAAAAATTGCCTTCAGCCGGCCCTCTCTGCAAGCATCCAGACAAAAGGAAGCCATGATATCCAAATCACCCGAGGAGACCAAACCGCTGGAATCCATTATCATTGGAATCGAACAACAAGTTCTCGAACTCCGCAGCGGCCAGCAACTTGCCGCGTCTTACCCCATTTCCAGTTCCCGGTTCGGACTGGGAACCGACGTGGGAAGCTTCCGTACTCCCTTGGGGCGCTTCAGGATCTGTGAAAAGATTGGCGACCATGTTCCTTCGTGGATGGTCTTCAAAGGACGTATCCCAACAGGCGAGATCGCAACTCCAGGCGGAGAAGAAGATCAAGTGCTGACCCGCATTCTCTGGCTGGAGGGACTGGATAAGGAGAACGAGAACACGAAGGAACGCTACATCTATATCCATGGCACCAATCAGGAAGAGCTGATAGGCACCCCCGCAAGCCAAGGCTGCATCCGGCTGAGGAATCAAGAGATGATCGACCTGTACGACCGGGTAGCGACTGGCATGGAGGTCCAGATCCACGCCTGATTACAGCGGCGGATGAAGGATAAAAGAATTCCTAGTGAATTTGCTTTGTTGGATCGCCCTGAGACCTTAAAATCACACTTTAGCAACCAGCTTAGAAAGGAGGCGAAATTTATCATGACCATCACCAAGATCGCAGCAGTCGTCGCACTCGCGGCAGCTACTCTCACACTCGGCGCCTGTGCGCAGAAGCAGGCACCTGCTCCCGCCACCGTCGGCAAGAGCAAGTAATTGTAGCAGGGGGAGGTTATCCGATTTTCGGATGATCCAATCTCATTTTAAAAGCCGGGCCGAGATTTCGGTCCGGCTTTTTTTTGCCAAGTTTCTTGTATCCACAAAAAAGACTACGAAGGCCCCGGAAAGAGAGAGGAAAATGAGACTCCAAGATTTTAGCTGCATCCCTGCTGACAATAATTGCTAGAACCCCATAGATAAAGGAGCTGCCCCGCATGGATTCGAACCATGAATAATGCCTCCAAAGGGCACTGTGTTACCGTTACACCACAGGGCAATCAGTTGCTATTTAATCTCCGAGGAGTACGAACGGCAACGAGAAATCCAGAGCTTCCGCAAGATGCTGAATGAGTCGCAGGGCAAATAGCCTTCTCAACAGGCTTCTACTCTAGTTCATTCATAGGAAGACACTATGAGTATGAAACTTCGTAACAGGCTGATCGCACTGGTTTGCCTGATTTTTTTCCTCTCCATCGGAGCGGCCCTCTTCCTCACAACAACGAATCGCAAGCCTTTTGCCATCATCCTTTTTGTCGCGGACAACATCTCCCCCTCAAGCCTGGCTGCAGCTAGGCTTTTTTCTGCTGGGGGTGATGCCAGACTTCAGATTGAGGATTTCCCCAATACGGCGATAGCCCGCAATGCGGCAAACGATTATTCCGTTCCCGATGCCGCCTCCGCCTCCACAGCGATCGCAGCAGGGAAGAATGTCAACAGGGGTGCCCTTTGTATGAATGCTACGGGGGCAACAC
>JAPJNA010000019.1 GCA_026461395.1 Chthoniobacterales bacterium
CCACTATGGCAACCATTCTGGAAACTGGGGGAACGGAAACGCCAACAACTACACCTACGGGAATGCCAGCGGCAACTCGACCACGACCGCACTCTACAACGCGCACTCCCGCTTCCTCGTTATCCGATACCGGTGAGAAGTTTACTTCTCCTGCTCTGCACAGCGGGATGTGCCGTCGCCGCACCCCTACCCCATGTCTCTCTGTGTGATCAAAGGCATCTGCCGGGCTGGCAGGGTGCTCCCGTCGGCAACGTCCTGCTCGAAGGGAAGAACCTGACCTCTGGAGCCACCGCGCAACAACCCAAGGGGAGTCCCTCCGGGTGGATCGGATGGGTTGATTGCTCCGAGCCTCGTCATCCGAAAACTCTCCGCATTGTGAAGGGAGTCCCCATCGGCTCTAGTCTGATCCTGAGTAATCCTTCGGGCTTCCTGCTCACGATCACTGCTAAAAAACCGATCATTGAGGCATGGGGATTTGATCCTGACGGCCTGCATGTCGTCCTTAAATCAAGAGCACTCCACGGCCCCGCCATGATAGAGCGCTTCTTAATAAAGGATGGATCCCAAGTCGGTTCCAGTCCCGCCTACGGATCACATCTTCCCACTTGGGCATTGCCTTATTCGGATAAGGTAGATCGTTCCGGCCGCGGGAACAATCGCTAGAACTTCACCCCTGCGGACCAGAAGATGTTTTTGGAAGTGAGAGCGAACCCCCACGCTTAAAAGAGGCGACGGTAATTTGATGCCAGAGTTACGCGGCCAAGCAACGCTGTAGTGAACTACATTAAGTGCAAGCCAACGCCACCACTATGGCGCAAAGGACCAAGCCCTATTTCTTGACGGGAGTGCCGAGGGAAGCCAGCCACTCGGTCTTCTGCTCGGGCGTCAGCAGATGCAGCAAACTCCGTGCTGTCGTGCGCTGGATACGGTGCAGATCGATCTCCTTGCGAAGAGCGGATTTCTTGCCGGCTAGAAAGGCCTTCTGAACCTCAGAGGCCTTGGCGGAGTCAACGGAGAGGATTTCAGCGGCCTTATGGCGCTGATCGGGCGTCAGTTTGAGAAGATTCTGTTCGCTCGGTGAGAGGAGAAACAGTCCACCTTGAAACTGTCGTTCGATCTCACGGAAGCGGATCCTCTGAGCAGGTGTCAGGATCCTGAGCACACGCTGATTGCAGGAGGCGTGATAGGAGGCGAGTTTCTTCTCCGCCTTACTGTCGAGAGTGGTATCGAGTAGACCGGCAGATGAGACAACGCCAACCTTGGCCCTGTACTCGGCGCGAATCGCATCGATGCGGACCTTCTGGATGGGGGTGAGTTTCAGATCATTGCAGACGGCAGGTTGGTTCAGCAGGTCAGGCATGTAGGAAATGCTATCGGACGTCGAGGCGGCGGGGATCGTAGCTGCCAAAGCGGATGCCAGAGTCAGGGCCAGTAGCGGCAGAAAAAGAAAACGTCTCATGGGATATCTGAAAAGTTGGGGTTGCTAGCTTGGGAACGTGCAGTAAGGGACATCGTTCCAACGATGCCCCGACTGGTGATTAATACCCCTCGAAGAGGGATTTCGTGTCGGCGTTTGGATCACTAAACTTGGGCAGGCCCATCTTCTGACCACTCAGAACAAGCCACTGCTTTTTTTGACTCGCGGTCAGCACAGAAAGCATCTGATTGGAGGTGCCGCTCTGGATCTGGTGGCGCTTGATGTCGGCCCAGAACGGGGAAAGCTTTCCAGAGGCCGATTGAGCATTGAGGGCGGTGACCTTTGCCGTCGAAGATTGGGCGATCCCGGCAAGTTGCTGCTGCTGCTGTGGAGTAAGACCGAGCAACTGCTGCTCGGAAGACGAGGTCAGGAGATTGCCCTTGAGCATTTGGCGCTCGATCTGACGGAGGCGATCCTGTTGCGAGGAACTGAGGACGGCAAGTGCTCGCTGGTTGAAGTTCTTCCTTAAGGACTTCAGGTCCCAGTTGGCACGGATTCCGGCATCCTCGTCAGCCATGCCGATCGCGGCGATTTGCTTCGCACGAGACTTGTACTCGGTCCTGAGGGAGTCAAGCAGGGCGCACTGCAAGGAGGAGAGCTTCAGGTCCTGACGGACAGGATCGAGTCCCAGCAGTACGGGTACCGAGCCGGGATGATCATCGCCCGTTCCCCCCACCGTTGCTGTGGTAGGAATCTGTGCCGTGGCACACCCCGTAAGAGCTGCGGCCAGGATAAGTGGAAGGAAGCGTTTGATCATCATGGGAAGTGTAGGACTCGAAAAGGTGATATAAACTACGTGATCAGCAAGCCTGGGCGATCATGCCCTCGAGCTTGACGATGTCGGCACCGAACTTGCGGATGCCCTCAGCCAGCTTATCGGTGGCCATGGCATCTTCGTTCAAGAGCCAACGGAAGCTCTTCTCATCGACAGGAATCCGCTCGATCTCCATCTCTTTGGCAGCCTCGGGGCTCAGGACGCGGGGCATCGGCTCCGTGGACTGCTCCAGCTTCTCGAGAATGTCGGGGCTGATGGTGAGGAGATCGCAGCCTGCAAGCGCAACGATTTCGCCAGTGTTGCGGAAGCTGGCACCCATGACCTGGGTCTCATAGCCGAACTTCTTGAAGTAGTTGTAGATCTTGTGCACCGACTGGACACCAGGGTCCTCCATGCCAACATATTCCTTGCCGGTGGTCGCCTTGTAGTAGTCGTAGATACGACCGACAAAGGGAGAGATAAGGCGCGCCTTGGCCTCGGCGCAGGCGACGGCTTGAGGCATCGAGAACATGAGGGTCAGGTTGCAATTGATGCCTTCCTTCTGGAGGATTTCGGCGGCACGGATGCCCTCCCATGAGGAGGCGATCTTGATCAGGACACGCTCGCGCTCGATGCCAACGCTCTTGTAGAGGCCGATCAGATAGCGTGCCTTCTCGAGGGTGGCCTCGGTGTCAAAAGAGAGGCGGGCATCCACTTCGGTGCTGACGCGACCAGGGACAATCTTGAGAATCTCACAGCCGAACAGGATAAGCGTGTCGTCGATAATTTTCTTCCAGAGGGCAGAACCGGAGAGGCTGGATCCCTTGTTGTCGGTGATCGCCTTGTCCAGAAGCGTGCGATACTCAGGCTGGAGAACAGCCTTGAGGATGAGCGAGGGGTTCGTCGTGGCATCCTGGGGCTGGAACTGCTTGATCTCGGCGAAATTGCCCGTGTCGGCGACAACAGTGGTGAATTGCTTGAGGGCTTCGAGTTGATTCATGCTCATATCCGACAAGTGATGAGCTTTATCATCACGAAAAGCAATTCCTGAATTGTGAGAAGAATTCACTTGGTATCCCTTGGCGTCGCAAATGCCGACCACCCGATCCGGGAAAAAATTCTCACCCTCTCGATCAGCGGGTCAGCCGATCGAGGCGCGGATAAACTCGTCGAAGAGCGGATGAGGGGCCTCAGGCTTGCTCAGGAACTCGGGGTGGAACTGTACGGCGATGAACCAAGGGTGGTCGGGATACTCGATGATCTCGACAAGTGAACCGTCCGGAGAGGTGCCGGAAATGACCAAACCCTTCTGCTCCATGCGCTCACGGTAGGCGTTGTTGAACTCGTAGCGGTGACGGTGACGCTCGGTGATCTCAGACTGCCCGTAAATCTTGTGAGCGAGCGAATCGGACTTCAGCAAGGCGGGCCAGGAACCGAGGCGCATCGATCCACCCTTGCCGGTCACTTCCTTCTGGTCGTCAAGCAGCGCAATGACGGGATGCGGGGTCGCCGGTTCAAACTCCGTACTATTTGCCCCATCCAATCCGCAGACATTTCTGGCAAATTCGATCGTCGCGATCTGCATGCCGAGGCAGATGCCGAGGAAAGGAATCTTGTTCTCCCTGGCATACCGGGCGGCGGCGATCTTCCCCTCGGTCCCACGGTCGCCGAAGCCACCGGGAACAAGGATACCAGAGACACCGCTCAGGAAAATTTCAGCTCCTTCGGCCTCGATCTGCTCGGCATCCACGATCTCCAAGTCGACGCCGCAGTTGTTGGCGCCTCCCGCATGGCAGAGCGACTCGTAGATACTCTTGTAGGCATCCTGCAACTCCACGTACTTGCCGACCACGGCGATCTTGACCCGTTGTGACGGATTCACGATCGAATGGACGACCATCTTCCAGCGCTCCATGTCGGCCGGTCGCGTATCCAGATGGAGAAGCTGGCAGACCTTCTCATCCAGACCCTCCGTCTGCAGCATCAGCGGAAATTCGTAAATAGAGTTCTCAACATCCCTTGCCTCGATCACCGAGCTGATAGGAACGTTGCAATAGAGGGAGAGCTTTTCGCGGACATCCGCTTCCAGCGGCTTCTCGGTACGGCAGATCAGCACCTCGGGCTGAAGCCCGATCTCGCGCAGCTTGGCGACGCTCTGCTGGGTCGGCTTGGTCTTCAGCTCACCGGCGGCCTTGATGTAAGGAACGAGGGTCACATGAAGCAGGATCGCATTCTCATGACCTACCTGCAGGATAAACTGACGGATCGCCTCGAGGAAGGGAAGTCCCTCGATGTCACCGGTGGTGCCTCCTATTTCCGTGATGAGGATGTCGGCTTTGCCGGTCTGCTCGAAGCTGCGAATACGGCTTTTGATCTCATCGGTGATATGGGGAATTACCTGGACCGTCTTGCCGAGATAGTCGCCGCGGCGTTCCTTCGCGAGGACCGTCTCGTAGACTTGGCCGCTGGTGAGGTTGTTATCACGGGTAAGCTCGCATTTCGTGAAGCGCTCGTAGTGCCCGAGATCGAGATCCGTTTCAGCTCCGTCGGCAAGGACATAGACCTCGCCATGCTGAAGGGGATTCATCGTGCCCGGGTCGACATTAAGGTAGGGATCGAGCTTCTGAAGCGTCACTCGCAGCCCGCGATGCTCCAGCAGAGTACCCAGGGAAGCGGCCGCGAGGCCCTTTCCGAGAGAACTGACCACACCACCTGTGACGAAAATATACTTCATGGAATAGGGATCATAGGGAGGCCTGTCGGAAAATCCAGCTCGGCCATCGGCACGGCGCAAAATTTCCCGTCGAGTCCCACTCGGAGAGATCGTTCACCTAGAAAGTCAAACCGAGTACCCTTGCGAAAACTTCCTTCCGCCGTCCATGTTCCTCATCGCTCAGGACAGAGACCATGGTTCCGAAATCCTGCTCCGGAAGCACCACCCAGGAGCTGCAGCCTCCGAATTCCTTGCTCAAAGGAAGCGTCGTGGCAGGTTCCAGTCTGTAGACACGCACAAAGGCCACATTGATGCCGTTCCCTCCCAGGGATCCTGAACCCGTATCGTAGACAAAACGCTCCTCAATCACCGAGGCATCGAGCACGTGAAGCTCGCTCAGGCGATGAGCGGTCTCCTTGTCGGCAATGCGACCACTCCACTCGAGATGAGCTGCATAACTCACAGTCAGCTGATCGGGTGCCTGTTCGGGAAGGGCGACATCAGCTTTGCGGATTTTCTCCACCTGGCCATGGAACCACGTAGGAAAGAGATAAAAATCATCGTGATCGAATCCGAATCCACCCTTCCCCTCGGCGATCCCTCCCTTGCGCAGTAGGACACTCTGTTCACCGCTCCCGAGAGCCTCGCAGACAAGGGCCCATTCTTTGAACGCAATCGCCATGCTTCTGGAATACTCCTGCAAGCGACGCTTCAAAAGCAAATTTGATATTCCCGCAGGGGCGTTCAAGTAGAGAGGTTTAAAAGGAGTAATCGCCACACATTGCACAAGACGCGCACAGGGCAAAAGTTACCCGTATGCAATTCCCCCTTTTGTGTTTTTTTTTCCTTCTGTGGCTACAAATTTTCTGAGTTCCTTAGAGAGGATCCGTAAGGGAAAATAGAAAAGTTACCCAAACTTGCGTTGGATGCTTGGCATTGGATACGAAGAGTCGCCAAAATACCCCGATGCGCCACGCTTTCGACCTGCATCTCCATACCCACTACTCGGCGGATGCGTGTGGTTCGCCCGAGGCCATGATCGCTGCAGCGAAACAACGAGGCCTGAGCGGCATCGCCGTCACGGATCACAATACCTGCGAAGCCGTCGCTTATCTCACCAAGGCAGGACTGATGCGTGAGGATGGACTTCCGGTCGACGGATTTCTCATTATTCCCGGCGTTGAGGTCTCCACAGCCGATGGTCATCTCCTCTGTCTCGGCATCACACTCCCTAACATGAAGGGAGCCCCGGCCCTTGAGGTAGCAGCGGCCGTCAAACAGCGTGGTGGCATCTGCATTGCCCCTCATGCTTACGACTCGTTCCGCGCCGGTATCCGCGAAGAGATTCTCGATCAGCTCGACCTTGCGGCTCTCGAGACCTTCAATGCCGCCGTCACCTTTCGTGGCTTCAATGCCAAGGCCGCCGCCTACGCGGCCCGTCGCGGTCTTGCTGGCACATCTGCCAGCGATGCGCACCACTCCTCGGCGGCTGGCATCTGCTCTACAGCCTATGAGCTTTCCGAACTCTCAGTCTCGGCCGTGCTCGACGCCATCCCTCAAGGCGGTGAGCGGACCGAAAACTACCTCTCCTTCTCGGAGGGCATGAAGAAAAACTTCGGAAACTGGTTCCGCATTTTTAACTCATCACCAAAGCAGACCTAGTTTCAGGCTTTTCAGGCTTTATTCGGATTCCCCATCCTTTTCATCCCCTTCATCCCTGTGAGCGTTTAGACTCCACACCTTTTTCCCTGTGATCGAAAAACATCTCGTCCAAATAACAACCGAACTCGGCCTCCAGCCCCGTCAGGTCGCCGCTACTGCCGTCCTACTCGAGGAGGGAGCCACCGTTCCCTTCATCGCCCGCTACCGCAAGGAACGCACCGGGGAACTCGACGAGGTGAAGATCACAGCGATCCGCGATCGCCTGGAGCAACTGGAGGTGCTCGATAAGCGGCGCGAATCGATCATTGCCTCTCTCGAGGAACGCAAACTCCTCACCGAGGAACTCCGCTTCAAGGTGGAGACTGCCTCCAGCCTGAACTCACTCGAAGACATCTACCTTCCCTTCAAGCCGCGCAAGCGCACCCGTGCGACCATCGCAAAGGAACTCGGTCTGGAACCTCTTTCCGAGATCCTCTGGGCTCAGGATCCCGCGACCGATCCGGAGACACTCGCCGCGCCCTATGTCGGCAACTCAGTCACCGTGGATGCCAAGACCTCGACTCTCGATACCGTGGCCGCCGTCCTGGCAGGCGCCCGAGACATCCTAGCCGAGCGGATCAATGACGACGCCGCGTTGCGCGCCCAACTCCGTAGCCTCTACCTGAACAAGGGAGTCATCAAATCGACCCTCATTTCCGGTAAAGAAGAGGAGGGAGCCAAGTTCAAAGACTACTTTGACTGGAGCGAACCGGCCGCCACCGCGCCTTCTCACCGCATCCTTGCTATGCGCCGTGGCGAGACCGAAGGATTCCTCTACTTCCGACTCACACCGCCCGAGAGCGAGGCGCTGGGTATTCTCTTCATGCTCTTTGTGAAAGGGAATTCAAAGGCCTCCGAACAGGTGAAGCTAGCCTGCGAGGATTGTCTGAAACGACTGGTGGGCTTCGCCATGGAGGTGGAGGCCCGCGGTTTTTACAAAAAGAAGGCCGACGAGGAGTCGATCCGCGTCTTTGCCGACAATCTCCGCGAGCTCCTGCTAGCCTCCCCGCTCGGGCAGAAGATCACTCTCGGCATCGACCCCGGATTCCGCACGGGCTGCAAGATTGTCCTGCTCGATCGTCAGGGAAAGCTTCTGGCCAATGAGGTCATCTATCCGGGCCGAAGCCGGGGAGAGGAACTCGAAGCCGCTGAGGCCATCCTGAATATCGTCCGCCTTCACAAAGTGGAGGCCATCGCCATCGGTAACGGCACCGCCTCGCGCGAGACAGAAACCTTCGTGAAGAAACTCAAACTTCCCTCATCCATCCAGATTGTCGTGGTCAGCGAGAGCGGGGCATCCATCTACTCGGCAAGCGAGATCGCCCGTGAGGAATTCCCCGACTTGGATCTGACCGTCCGGGGGGCAGTCTCCATCGGGCGCCGCCTCATGGATCCTCTGGCTGAGCTCGTGAAGCTCGATCCAAAATCGATCGGTGTCGGCCAGTACCAGCACGATGTCGATCAAGCCGCACTCAAGCGCTCCCTCGACGATGTCGTCATCTCCTGCGTGAACAAGGTGGGCGTCGAGCTCAACACAGCCTCCCGTCATCTCCTGGCCTATGTCTCGGGCCTGAACTCCCGCACGGCGGCGAGTCTTGTTAGCCACCGCGATACCAATGGCCCTTTCAAGTCCCGCGCCGAGCTCCTCAAGATCAGCGGACTGGGGCCGAAGGCCTTCGAACAGGCGGCTGGATTCCTGCGTATCCGCGATGGCGCCCATCCCCTGGATGCCAGCTCCGTCCATCCCGAACGGTACGAACTCGTGGATCGCATGGCGGCGGATCTCGGCTGTACAGTGGCCGATCTCCTGCGCGATCCCGCCAAGCGATCAGCAATCAAGCTCGAGAGCTATGCCACCCCCGAGGTGGGGCTTCCGACACTCAAGGACATCGTCGCCGAGCTGGCGAAGCCGGGCCGCGATCCCCGCGAGCAATTCGAGGCCTTCAGCTTCGCAGATGGTGTCGAGAAAATGGAGGATCTCCAACCGGGCATGAAACTCCCCGGCATCGTGACGAATGTCACCGCCTTCGGGGCCTTTGTTGACATCGGGGTCCATCAGGACGGCCTCGTTCATATTAGCCAGATCAGCGACGACTTCGTTCAGAACCCCTCTGAGTTCCTGAAGGTCGGCCAGAAAGTCCAGACGACTGTTATGGAGGTAGACCTGCCCCGCAAACGCATCGCCCTCTCGCTGAAGACCAAGGTCGACCTCACGCCTCGTGATCCTAAGGGCGGGGGAGCTCCGGGCGGTGATCGCCGCGGTCAGGGAGGCCGAGGAGAGGACCTCAGCCGTTTTATGCGCAACGATTCAGGAAAACCCGGAACCGGTGGAGACTGGTTTTCCCAGGCTCAGCAGAAGAAATTCTGACGTGGTTCTGGGATTCCGTAGTTCCGTTTTTTTTAAAGGCTTAAAAACTCTTAGACTCAGAGACTCAGCGGCCCCGTCCACCTTTCGGCCTTGGAGCGCCAGTCGGGGAGCAAGGAGATCTTGAGAAGCTCGCGGTTGATCGCTGACAACTGCGGAAGTCCCTGCCTCGTGGCGAAGGCATAAATCATCGCTGAGTCGGGAAGCGTGTAGAGATCGCACTTCAAATCAGGGTTGCGGTTCATCATGTATTGCAGTGGCACCACATCTCCGGCAAACGCAGTGATCAGACCCATCTCGTCGGCATTTTTGATTTCGTCGTAGGTGTTGAAGCGTTTAGCGGGGATCCCCCGTTCCTGGAGCAGGAAATCCATCCGTGACCCGGCGACACACCCAACCTTGAATCGAGGGAGATCGTTGAAACTGACGATGCCCTCTTTCATCTCGGCGCGGGTGAGAGAGGAAGCGACTGTTCCCGTGAACACGGCGATGATCAGCACCCCCGCGAGCATCCAAAAAAAGGTGACCACGCGTCCAAGCAGAGAGAGCGGCGTTTTGTCGCCATAACCGACAGTTGTCATGGTAACGGCTGAGAACCAGAGAGCCGAACCAAAGCCTTTTACCGAGGGGCCGCTAAAATGCCCCTTCTCATGTTTCCTCTCGACGAACATCAGGAGAAGGCTGAAGAAAATCATTCCGAGCAACATCGCGAGGAAGATAATGAGCACCTTTTTGTTCATCAGGATCCCGTGGAATGTGGTGAGCGATTGCAATAGGGATTTATGGGGGGTCAAAACCGCACCATGGCTGAAGAGATACGGTGCGGTGAATTCGATATTACCTGCCTCCTCACCGGAAAGCGCTATGACTGGGCTCAGATCGCACTTGCCAGTGCGCAGTTGTTTCATGATCTCAACCAGTGGCATCTCGACATACTCGTAGGTGATCCCAAGCTTTCCTGCGATCTGCTCCCAGAGATCAACGCTGAGACCGCTCCAGACTCCGACCCCGTCCTTAAAGCTGAACGGAGGGCGATCACAGACCGCCACTTTAAGTTTATGGGAATTTAAAGAACCCTTCGGGGCCGTTTTCGTCACTGCTGTGACTGCAGCCGATCGAGCTGACGACTCGGCGTGCAAGGGCGTCATGGGAGACAGTGCCAGTCCGCCGGCCAGAAGGAGGAAGAGACATCGGGGAAAATCCATCCCTTTCATTAACATCTCCTGATATCGGAGAGAACATCTTATCTTGAGGCATCCCCTCCTGAGCGGAAATCCCATGACTCCTCACTCCCCAACTATCTCGGCCGTCCCCCCGGGAAATTCAGACGGTCGCGGCGAGCGTGAAGACGAAGCTCGGTCGTGTAGGCGGGGATGAGTAGTTCAACGAAAAAAACAATTATTCAGAGCAAGACGACAACCAACAATATCTGTTGAGGCGTTCTAATGCTTTGTATCCGCATAGACGCTCGGCTGAAGTCCGGTTTGTTTTTTGAACCATCGCGAAAAGTAGTTCTGATCCAAAAAGCCAAGCTGTGCACATACATTTTTGACCTGAGATTTTTCTCGCAGTAGACGGATGGTCTTCTTGAGAAGCAGGGCGTCCCGGTATTCGCGGAGCGTTTGCCCGGTGGCCTGCTTAAAGATCCGGTTCAGGTAATCGGTTTGGTATCCCATGCTTCTGGCGAGGTCTCCAATTTCCGGAAGCGGAGTTTCACTCTGGTTTAAGAGGCGTTCAAATTTCCGGACGAAGGCCGGAGTTTCCCGCTGCTGGGCGGGAAGGCCGCCCGTGGCCCGGAGCAGAGTGTCCAGAATACGCAGGATGCCTGCGGCGGCCAAAAGCCGGCAACTGGCATGGCCGGGATCAGAAACCTTCGCCAGGGCGGCCAGTTCCCTCTTGATGTCTCCTGCCTGGGATTGGCTCAGGCGGTTAAGGAAAAAGCCGCGTTTCACTGCGCCCCTCCAATCCACGTCCAGAACGAGGCAAAGGGGGCGCCGTCCGGATGTTTCCCGGAAGGAATGCAGACAGTGAGGAGGAAGGAATGCGACAGACCCCGGTCGGGTTTCATAGGTTCGTCCGTTCGCCACGATTATCCCCGCCCCGCTCAGGTAGCACAGGATCTGAGTGAAGGAGTGGCTGTGTTCGGCGAGTTGATCCACCTCTGGCAGGTGACGGTGCATGCGCAGGCGCCGCACTCGGAGGCCAGGAAGCCTAACGTCTATCTCCTGAAGAAGCAGGGGACGGTAATTTTTCATGATGATGATAGAAAAACACCAATACGACGAAAAGAAAGTCGTTTCTGTGCTATAAATGCTCGTGCTTGTCATAACTGCCCTCTCTTTTTTTCGCGTAATTTTTTTTGATGACACCAGCAGTTCTCGTTACCGGTTCCAGCCGTGGTCTAGGTCGCGGAGTGGCAGAATCCCTTGCCGCCGCGGGCTACAGCGTGGCGGTGCATTTTGCCAGCAACAGGCAAGCCGCCGAACAGACTGCGGAGGAATGCCGTCGCCTGGCTAACACGGCGGAACAAAAGTTCTGCGTTGTGGGTGGCGATATAGGCAACGCGGCTGACCGGCAGAGTCTTTTTGATCAGACGCTGGAAGCCTTCGGGCACCTCGATGCCCTAGTGAACAATGCAGGGATCGCTCCGCGTGTGCGGGCGGACATCATGGACGCCACGGAAGAGGTTTTCGACGAGGTCATGGGGGTCAACCTCAAGGGACCATATTTTCTCTCCCAGTTGGCCGCGAGATACTGGCTTTCCAAGCCCGGTCAGTCCCGGCTCTCCACGGGATACAAGCTCATCTTCGTCACCTCGCTTTCGGCGAACACGGCTTCGGTCAACCGCGGGGAGTATTGCATCTCCAAGGCCGGACTCTCGATGGCCGCACAGCTCTGGGCTGTACGCCTTGCCGCAGAAGGAATTCAGGTCATGGAACTGCGTCCGGGCATCATGGCCACGGATATGACATCGGGAGTGAAGGAGAAATACGACAAGCTTCTGGCCGACGGGATCGTTCCGCAGAAGCGGTGGGGCGAACCTGCCGATGTTGGACGTGCAGTCGAATCGATTCTGGCCGGACATTTTGCATTTTCCACGGGAGACGTCGTTAACATCGACGGTGGATTTCATCTCCGCCGCTTATAACCAACCATGATCCACATACGACACGATCTCGCTCCCCAGCAGCTTTCCTCGAAGCTGGCGACTTTTTGGGAGGCTTCCGCTCCGAAAATCCTTTCTATCGACGCATGCGAAATGCCCGGCGCAGCAACGCCGGTCTTCACGATTGGAGGGCGCTACACTGCACGCGGCTGGACAGAGTGGACGCAAGGTTTTGTTTATGGTTCGTCCATCCTGCAATACGATGCCACCGGCGATGAACGCTTTCTCTCGCTCGGACGTGCCCACACTCGCGACCGCATGGCCCACCATATCACGCACACCGGGGTACATGATCATGGGTTTAACAACGTTTCCACCTATGGAAATTTGTTGCGCCTCATGGTGGAAGGACGGATTCCGTTTGATGAGCGGGAGAAGGATTTCTACGAACTGGCTCTCAAGTGCTCGGGTGCGGTTCAGGCAACCCGCTGGACAAAAACACAGGACGATGGGGGATATATCTATTCCTTCAACGGCCCGCACTCTCTCTTTGCCGATACCATCCGTTCACTGCGAGCCCTGGCGGTTTCTCATGCGCTCGGCCATGTCTTGATGGGTGAGAAGGATGCGAAAATCTCTCTTCTTGGCCGTCTGCTGGATCATGCAAAGACCACGGCCGATTTTGCCGTGTATTATGGCGAAGGCAGGGATGCCTACGATCTTCGGGGCCGCGTGGCCCACGAAAGCATCTTCAATACGAACGACGGTAACTTCCGCTGCCCGAATTCTCAGCAGGGCTATTCCCCGTTCACTACATGGACGCGCGGGCTTGCGTGGATCATCGCAGGATATCCCGAACAACTTGAGTGGATCGCCACGCTGGAAGACTCCGACCTCGAACCTTTCGGTGGGCGTGATGCCATCGAGGTCATGCTTTTGCGTCCGGCTCTTGCAGCCTGTGATTTTTACATCGAGCAGACACCGACCGATGGAATTCCCTATTGGGATACCGGCGCGCCCGAGTTGCACCGGATCCCGGATTATCTTAACCGCCCGGCGCAGATCGAAAACGACTTCGAGCCGGTGGACAGCTCGGCAGCGGCCATCGCCGCACAGGGTCTTCTGCGCCTCGGGCGCTATCTTCAGAACAAAGGCGAACCGAGCGGCGATCGCTACTGGCAGGCTGGTCTGACCGTTGCGGACACCGTCCTCTCGGAGCCCTATCTTTCTACCGATTCGGAACATCAGGGGCTCATCCTGCATTCGATTTATCACCGCCCCAATGGTTGGGACCATATTCCCGAAGGTAGCCGGATACCGCGCGGCGAATCGTCGATGTGGGGCGACTACCATGCCCGTGAGCTGGCCCTCTATCTCCAGCGCATCATCGAAAACAAACCCTACTACACCTTTTTCACTGGAGTCCGCTCTGCTGAAACTGGACATTGAAAACATCCCTAATGATTATCTCGGATCTCACGCAAATCGAAGGCCGACGGTATCCAGCCCGCCGCAGAACCCAAAACCTCGCCGGGGGAGTCGCTCCCATTCAGGCAAAAAACTTCAGCATGGGAAATGTCACGCTGGACCCCAAAGGTGGGCAGGTTCCGTGGCACAACCAAGAGCAGGAGGAAGTATATTTTGTTATCGAAGGCACTGGAGAAATGTGTCTCGGTTCCGAGCGTCAAACAGTTACGGCAGGACAGATGGTTTTTATCCCTTCTGGCGTTTTTCATCAGCTTACCAACACCGGCGAAACACCCCTGCGCATGGTCTACTGTTACGGTCCGGCGGGGGATGTCGCCCACTGGCGCCAGGAACTCGACGGCACCCTTCCCAAGGCCGGCCTTGAGGCACCGTCTCTGCCTGATGGCGCATGGCCCCAGTGCACCGAAAAACCCTCCGCATAATTTTTTCCAAATACCACACAATATGAAAATCCACACAGTCGGCATCATCATGAACGGCGTCACCGGACGCATGGGCACAAACCAGCACCTAATCCGATCGATTGATGCCATCATCAAGCAGGGCGGCGTCAAGATCAGCCCGACCGAAATCATCATGCCCGATCCCGTGCTGGTGGGACGCAATGAAGTCAAACTGAAGGAGCTCTGCGATCGCACCTCGGTCAATAAATGGACTACCGATCTGGACAGCGTGATGAAGGATCCCGCCTACACGATTTACTTCGATGCCCAGAGCACGCTGCGGCGATTCGACGCGGTGAAGCAGGCAGCCGAAGCCGGTAAGCATGTCTATTGCGAGAAGCCGACCGCCATCACCACTGAGAACGCCTATGCGCTTTACAAAATCTGCCGCGATGCCGGCGTGAAGAACGGGGTCGTCCAGGACAAGCTCTGGCTCCCGGGTCTCGTCAAGTTCATGCGTCTGAAAGAAAACGACTTCTTCGGCGACATCCTCTCGGTGCGCGGAGAGTTCGGCTACTGGGTCTTCGAGGGTCACAGCGTTTCTCCCCAGCGTCCGAGCTGGAACTACCGCAAGGAGGACGGCGGCGGGATGGTTGTGGATATGCTCTGCCACTGGCGTTACGTCATTGACAATCTGTTCGGTGAGGTAAAGCGCGTTTCCTGCCTGGCCTCAACCCATATTCCCGAGCGCATTGACGAGCAGGGCAAACCCTACAAATGCACCGCCGACGACTCCGCCTACTCGACATTCGAACTCGATAACGGCGTGGTATGCCACTTTAACTCGTCGTGGAATGTACGAGTTCGCCGCGATGATCTGCTCACCATGCAGGTCGATGGAACTAAGGGCAGCGCGATTATTGGGCTGCGTGATGTGTGGATTCAGCACTATGGAAACACGCCGAGGCCGACTTGGAACCCCGATGTGCCTCAACCGATCAACTTCTTTGACGGCTGGAGTAAGGTGCCCGAGCAGGAAACCTATGACAACGCATTCAAGATCCAGTGGGAGCTCTTCCTCCGGCACGTCGTGCTCGACGAGCCGTTCCGATGGACTCTTCTCGAAGGGGCCAAGGGAGTGCAACTTGCGGAATTAGGCCTCAAGAGCAGTGACGAACGCCGCTGGCTGGACCTGCCCGAACTTGCTTCCTAAGAATCCATAACCGCCGCATTTTATTCGGAACTCGCTGCCGACATAGCAAGATCGGCAGTGTCGCTGAGTTTGAGGCGGATTGTCGCTAGCAATACAACTTCTTGCACGCGCCTTGCTTGCCGGCGGGGTGAATGCCATCGGACTCAACCTCCGCACCGGGATCCGACACTCCGCCAACCCAGGGCATCTGAGAAGATTGCTTCCTGAATCAAAGTAATGTGAATGGAACTCAGCCAGAAACAGGGAAAGCCCAACCCGGGCAAGTTCACACGCCGCAGAGATCGAGTAGCGTCTTAGCGTCTTCCTGAAGGCTGGCGGGATCATCACCTCGCACGAACTCCAGAAGAAGAGCCAAGTCCTTTCCCTGCCGCCTAAGCTCAGCAATGTAGGCGCTCCAACGATCGCGCCCATTCTCAAGCGGCCATCTGCATGACGAGTCCGGCCACCAGTGGAAAACATGGATGTGTTGAAGGCGTGGGGTCAATGCGCGGAGGCTTGCAAGGCACTCCTGGGGTGACAACCCATGCGGAGGCTGCCAGAGGGTTTTGATGAAGGGATGATCTGTAGCGCCCAGGAGTTCTAAGGCCGAATCTGTCGAGTCGGTTAACGTCCCATTGTGGAATTCATACGCGATGGAAATGTTCCTGGCCGCCGCGAGATCGGCGCAGCGGAGAGCATCATCGGCAACCATTTTTTTAAAACCGGGACTGGCATCAGACGAACCGCAGTTACCGGCCCAAACCCGGATGACGGGAGCACCGAGGGCAACGGCCGTGGCAAGGACTGATGCAAAATCCGGTCCATCCGGGCAAGCGAGGCGGTAATATGATCCATAGGCCGCGACCGAGAGCCCTGCGTCACATGTCAAATTGCCAATCACTTCGGCGGTTTTCTCATCGCCATGAGGCACGTGGACATCGCCCCCCCATTCGATTGACGAAAGTCCGTTCTGTCGACAGAGAGCAACAATCGCGGCAGGGACGAGATTGCGGAAAGTGATGGAAACAAGGCCTGGGTTCATCGTCAGGCCATCTGGCTAAGTTGATTCTGGCTGATGACATAGCGCAGCGGTTCACCTGACAGAAACCTCCGGAGCTCGTCCAGCATCCACATTCCCATGCGCGCACATTCCTGCTGCATGCTGCCGTCGATGTGCGGGGTGAGCACGACATTCGGAAGTGACCTGAGCGGAGAATCCTTCGCAGGGTGTTCTGGATAAGTCACATCCAGAACGGCGGGAAGGTCAGCATGCCGGGAGAGAACCTCGATCATCTCAACCTCGGCCACGACAGCACGGTGCGTAGTCGGTGGAGGGCAGCTCGCCTTTCGAAAGCTCGTCGCCATCATACGTGCTTATCCCGAAATGGATGAACCTGCCGAATTTGAGCCTCCCATTTTTGGAGTAGTTCGAGGGTGAGGCGCTGAGCGCTAGATTCGTTGTTTCTCATAGTTTTCTAGATGTCGAATTGTTATTGGTTCACGGCATCTCAATCAATGTCTTTAATCCCCGCTTGTTTTGCACATCCGCCCAGACCTCGGCGAAGCGGTCGAGCGGATACCGCCAGATGATCCAGCCGGTGGCAGTCAAGCTTCCATCGAGTAGCATCCGGCAGACCTCCTCGTGGGCGGAGAGTTGGTCGGGGTCGATGTCAATGACCCACGAACTACGTCTCGGAGATCCGCCTTCAAAAAGCCCGCGCCCTGCTGATTAACTGTCCGGCTACAATCTTGGAGATCGCAGATCGCGTCGGCTTCACCTCAACCGCCTATTTCTGCCGGATCTTCAAAAAGCGCCGCGGCACGAACCCGGGCGCGTGGCGCCGCGCACACCTCGCGGAGGGTTGATGCGCGGAGTAGTTCCCGCTGGTCACGCCATCGTGCCAAGCATTTCCTGGGTGACGCGGTGTTGCAACGGGCTTCCCTCCAGATAGCGGGCGAACTCATCGACCATCCAGCGCCCCATGCGCTCCACCTCCCCATCTATGCTTCCTGCGATGTGGGGAGTGAGGAAGACATTGGGCAATCGGAAAAGAGGAGAATCAGGGAGTGGCGGCTCGGGGTGCGTGACATCGAGGATCGCCGTGAGATCAGGGCGGGATTTCAGAATCCGGCAAAGGGCCGGTTCGTCGATGACCACGCCCCGCGACGTATTGAGCAGAGTCGCTCCCTCCTTCATCGAGGAGATGAGATCGGCCCCGATCATCCCTTCGGTCTCCGGGAGATGCGGGGTGTGGATACTGACGACCTCGCATTCGGCAAATAGTTCCGTGAGGTCGACAAGGCGGACCCCAAGGTCCGCAGCGGTTTCGCTTGTGGCAAACGGATCATAGGCCAGAACCTCGACTTCGAGGGATCGAAGCTTCCGGGCAGTCAACTGCGCGATAACTCCCAAGGAGACCAGGCCAACGCGCGTCTTGTAGCTGCCGGGCACCGGCATCCTGCAAAACGTGCGATGATCGCGGGCCGCGCGCATGTGCGGGAAGACTCGCTTTAACGCGAGCAGGATCGTAGCAGCGGAGAACTCCGCGACAGGGATCGCGTTGGCACTCGCTGCACTCGAAAAGACGATGCCCCGCTGGAACGCTTCCGGGGTGGCAAAGCCTTTGACGCTCCCCGCTGCGTAAAACACGGCACGAAGCGAGGGAAGGCGGTTCAACAGCTCAGCATCGAGTGTCGGCATTCCCCATGTGGAGAAGATGATTTCCGTGCGATCCAGCCGGGCGAATTGCGCCAACTCATCCGAACTCGTCTCGCCGAGGATCGTTGCGATTCCGGAAACCTCGGCACGCAGGTCGGGAGGGAAGACACAGCCAAGATACTCGCGCATCCCAAGAAATAGCACTTGAGGGCCTGCTTGCGGGTATTCGCTGCGAGTGCCAATGGCGGAGTGAGTTGGTCGGGGAGTGCACAGAGTTTGAGGCCCAGACCGCTGGTCGCTCTCTCTGGAATTAGGAACCAGAATGTCGGCATTGCGCTGGGTATTGATGACAACCGATGTCGCGTCGAGGACGGCCTGCGCGCTCGGGAGAGCGTCAAGCCGGTCGATGGGCGAGTAGGAACCGACAGTGGTAGTGAGGATTTCGGGTTGATTCGTTTTCATTCTATTTATTGAAAGGAAGGTTGGCGTCCTTCGACACCACAGAGGGATTCTCCCCGATCAGCGCCGCCGAATGCTAGTAAATACCCCCGGGACAAAGTCAAAACTTGCTTTCTTGGCGGGGCTATTCACTAGAAAAAAACCCGGAGGAGAGCCAGCGGCGAAAAGCTTCTTGAAACGTATTGGCCAGGGTGTCACCGGGTTTACCGGGCCCCCGCGGGGTGATTGATTTCCGCACATCTCGTGGTCCTCGTCGAGCACCCGGATTGCAAATTCGATTTGTGACTCCGCAGAAGGACCATCAAATCCGGTGGAGATGGCACGCGCTCGAGCCGCGGCGGCGAAGATCACAGTTCATTAATGAGTTGTTGCTGATCTGAATCTTCCACGTGATGTCCGTAAGGCTGGGGCTTCCCGATTTTTCACGCAATCAATAGGCCGCTTCCCGACCGCTCGTAATAAAATGATCGCGGGAGCATCGTTGGAACCTTACCTTTTTTGACCATCACCCCAATCAACACATGAACGGCCGTCTACTGCTCACCCTGCCACCTCAACCAGGAAGCGCTCTATACGTAAATATTTGGCCGGTGATGAGGGCAGTTCGCGCTTTTAAGGCATGATATGATGAAACCAGTATCCGATAATAACCATTCGCACTCCGCTAATTCGGCGACAAGAATCCTGCTCGCCAGCCTTGCCGGGACGGCTATCGAGTTCTTCGACTTCTACATCTACGCCACGGCTGCGGTTCTCGTTTTCCCGAAACTCTTTTTTCCCCAGGGTGATCCCACGGCAGCCACACTCCAATCACTAGCGACTTTCTCTCTGGCCTTCTTTGCAAGACCCTTCGGATCGATCTTTTTCGGCCATTTTGGCGACCGGATCGGAAGAAAAACAACCTTGGTTGCGGCCCTCCTGACGATGGGACTCTCCACGGTCTTGATCGGCCTTCTACCCACCTACGCTTCGATTGGTTTGGCTGCGCCTATCCTTCTCGCCCTCTGCCGTTTCGGACAGGGCTTTGGTCTTGGCGGGGAATGGGGCGGAGCGGTCCTGCTCGCCACCGAGAATGCTCCTCCCGGAAAACGCGACTGGTACGGAATGTTTCCCCAGCTTGGCGCGCCCATCGGCTTCATCTTCTCCGGCGCGATCTTCCTCCTGCTCAGCAAAAATCTTGATGCCACAAGCTTCCTGACATGGGGCTGGCGGGTCCCTTTTCTCGCCAGCAGTGTGCTGGTGCTCGTCGGACTCTATGTCCGACTCAACATCACCGAGACACCTGCTTTTCTGGAAGCATCCGCGCGCAGGAGCCCTGTCGCCCTGCCGATGATCGATCTCCTGCGGAACCATCTTCGCGTCGTGATCCTGGGAACCTTCGCCGCGGTCGCGACCTTTGTGATCTTTTACATCCTGATTGTCTTCTCGCTCTCCTGGGGCACAACGCAGCTTGGCTATTCCAGAGAAACCTTCCTGATCATACAGCTTGCCGGCGTAGTCTTCTTCGCTCTTTCAATTCCCTGCACCGCATGGATCTCCTCGCGAATCGGGCGCCGGAATATGCTCCTTCTAGCCACCGTGGCGATCCTGATTTTCGGACTACTCTTCGGACGCATCTTCTCGGCGGGAACTCCGGGTGTGGTGGCAACGCTCGTGATTGGCTTTCTGCTCATGGGGGTCACTTACGCACCGCTCGGGACCTTCCTCTCCGAACTCTTCCCTGTGGAGGTGCGGTACACAGGAGCCTCGATCTCCTTCAATATCGCTGGGATTCTTGGAGCCTCGCTGACTCCCTATTTGGCGACCTCGCTGGCCATGAGTCATGGACTGGGATCCGTTGGATTCTATCTCGCCGCAATGGCCCTGATCAGTCTGGTCGCCCTGCTGTTGTCGCCAGCAAATCAGATTACGGAAGGCGTCGGTAATAGCGCAGGGCCTCGATAGGAACCCCAAGTTCCTTCAGGAGATAGATCTTCCCCTCTCCATGCGAGGAGGGATCACGCATCAGATAGTCGAATCCCCTCTTCCCGACGATCACGACAAAGTGGGTGATGCCGCTGGGCAGCCTGAGACGAACGATCACGGGATTTCCTCTCAAGAGATTCCAATCGATCAGGGCATAAGAGGGGAGATCTTCGTAAGCCTTCTCGATCAGGCCGGGAGTGAACTCAGCCGCTGATTCCCAGCGAAGCCATCCGGCACCCTCGTAGCCGTGGCGTTCCTTGAGAAAAATGTTTAGCCGTCCCGGATCGACATCCATTCCGTAATGGGAGAGCACCATTGAAGCGGAAGCAACCGCACAGCCCTCGGCTCCCAGAGTGCCGGGAGTATTACCGAGCAATTGATCATTCCACCTTGAGTCACCCTGAAAGAACTGTGGAACGGAAATTACGATCTCCCCGGGAACCGGCAGACCACCCACTCCGTCTAACGGCCGCCGCCAACACCAGAAAATAACCAAAAACAGCAGGAGGGTTCCCGCCGCGATGATCCACCTTGCGAAGGCAGGTCTTTTGACCTTGGTTGGAGGCAATGATGTCACGACTTCTGTTCTGTTTGTTTTCCAATCTCCTTCTTTCAATGACTTCCGTGCACGCGGAAGACAACAACTCTCTTCCCCCTGTCAACCGTCTCATCCTGAATGAGATCTCCTCGATGCCGTCCGGCGGCCGATATTCCACCTCTGCTGCGGCCAATCACGCACTCCAGGGCGCGGTCACCACCTCCAGTGAGATACTCCGGGTGGATGGCTTCCATGCCGTACCCAGCTATTGTTCCGGCGCCACCTACCTTGTGTTTCTGAAGACCCTTTCGGCCCTTCAATCAAATCATCAACTCTCCCTCACGCCAGAGACTGTCACCGCCCTGAAGCCAACAGGACAACCAGACGGTAGAGGCATCTGGGGACGCTGGAATGCCAACGGCCCTGGCACAGCGCGCCTCTTTTACGAACTCGGACTTGGACCGAATTTCACCGATCTCCAGCGAGCCCTTCCGGGAGATTTCCTGAAGATCTTCTGGAACGATGGAATCGGGGCGACCGAGCATGGACACTCTGTCATCTTCCTCGGAACTGAGGAGAAGAACGGAATAAAATACCTCAAGTTCTGGTCGAGCAACATACCGGGAGGATACGGCGAGAAAGTCGTCCCCCAGAGCCGAGCGCATCGGATGCTCTTCTCCCGCCTGGAACATCCCGAGAACATCAACCGTCCCCTTCCCCGCACCGACAGCTATCTCTCCTCCATGGAGCATCGCTCCTCCTCCCCTGCCGAGATGGCGGAGAAGTGCGGCATCCTGCGGTAGATCCTGAGACTCGCGAGAATGAGCGCGGCGGCTAGCACATAAGCAACTCCGCTCCAGGCGATCGATCCGCTCATCCGCTCCATCGGGGTTCCCGAGCCGTAGGTGGAAAAGAGTCCAACCATGAGAGGACCCAGCGCACCGCCACCCCATCCGATGAAATTCATCAGGCCCGCCACCGAGGCGCGCTGGCCCGGTTCCACAAACTCGAAGACCGAAGCGAAGATCCCTCCGTCATAGGCTCCCTTGCAGAGTCCGAAGCAGATCATAGCAGTCATCAGCGATTCCATACTTGGTGCCCATGCGACGGCCACCACGCAGAACGTTCCGGCTATCAACCCTACGGCCTGAACCATCATCCTGGCTCCGCGAAGATTCATCGAAAGCCTGTCAGCGATCACTCCCGAGAGGGGAGCACTTACCGCGCTTGCTAGCTGGATCGACGCCACTGCCGAGACTCCCGCCGCCACCAAACCGAGATGGAACTTCTCGAACAGAAATGTGGGCGCCCAAATCAGGAAGATTGATCCGACAGCATTCGCACAGGCGAAGGCCAACATCAGCAGGAGCACGCCAGGCTGAGAAAACAGTATCCGCAGCGTTGGTATGAAACCGGGCAATTCTGTCTTCTCCTGGAATGAGAGATCTTCCGAAGCACCTCTCCCCGGCTCCCGCAGCCTCAGGAGAAGGAGCAGAGAGATAACTATTCCAGCGCCCCCGAATCCGTAGAATGCCCAGCGCCATCCGTAGCGCTCCGCAAGCAGTGCACCGATCCCTCCCCCCGCGATCGTGCCGATGTAGACTGCGGACTGGTGGAGCGAAAGTGCCGTCGAGCGCGTCCTCGGACCATGGTACTCGGAGAGCATCGAGGTGGCCGACGGGAAATAGACGGATTCACCGAGGCCTATCAGCGCGCGTGCTGTGACGAACTGCCAGAGCTTGCCACACCATCCCGTCAGCCCTGTCATGACGCTCCAGAACAGACACCCTCCCAGGATCAATCCCTTGCGTGAGAGGCGATCACCTGCAAATCCGGCGAACGGCGCCGAGGCCGCATAGACCCACATAAAGGCGCTCCCGATCAGCCCCAGCTGAGCCTTCGTGAATCCAAACTCTTTTTCTAATAGGGGAAAGAGGCTACTGATCGCCTGACGGTCAGCGTAGTTCAGCATGCAGACTAGCCAGAGCAGACCGAGCACGATCCATTTTTCACGGTTGAAGGGTACCTTTGTACTCATGCCGTCATGAATTGATCATCCGTCTTTGCCAAAATGCTTTATCCCGCTGAGGCGCTGACGAAACCGGAAGGGCCGGAAAGGCCGAATTTGGGAGCAATCCACACATCTGCACAGCAATCTCTGCGCCCCTGCGCCTCTGCGCGAGGCTATTTTTCCATTTAGAATCGAATCAAAACAGACACTCAAAACCTTATTTACCGATTCCAAATCGAGACTGATTCCGTTGTGATGTCACTTCTTTCATGGATCATTCGGATACTCCCGCCACTCCTGACTCTCTTTTAACCCGTGATGCCGCCGCGGTCTGGCATCCCTTCACCCAGCACGGCCTGGGGAGGGAACTGATTCCGATTGCCAGTGGATCGAGAGCTGTTCTTCGGGATGCCGGAGGCCGCGAATACCTCGACATGATCTCCTCCTGGTGGGTGAACCTCCACGGACATGGTCGCCCCGAACTGGCACAGGCCGTTTCCGAGCAGATTCTCAAGCTGGACCATGTCCAGTTCGCCGGAGCAACCCATGAACCCGCGGTACGACTTGCCGAACGCCTGTTGGAGAAAGCGGGGCTCACAGGTAGCGCCAAGGTCTTCTACTCCGACAACGGCTCCACCGCTGTCGAGGCCGCGCTCAAGATTGCACACCAACACTGGACAAACCTCGGGACCCCCAGACGCCTCTTCGCCACGCTACGCGGGAGCTATCATGGCGACACCGTCGGTGCGATGAGCGTGGGTCGGAGCTCCGGTTTCTTCGATGCCTTCCACGGAATGCTCTTTGAGACTCTTGCCTTGCCCGTTCCCCTGGTCTGGGATGGATTTCCCAATGAAGAGGGAGAGCGAGAGGCACTAAAAGAAATTGCACGGTTGCTTGCAAGCGACGGGGATCAAATCGCCGCCCTCATCATGGAACCGCTAGTGCAGGGTGCCGGAGGGATGCGATTTCACTCGCCCGGATTCCTGTTGGAGCTCTGCCGTCTCTTCCGAGAACGGGGCATCCCAGTGATTTTCGACGAAGTGATGACCGGCTTCGGTCGGACAGGCAGCTTCTTTGCGTTTCAGCAGACAGGGTTCATTCCCGACCTGATCTGCCTCTCCAAGGGGATTACCGGAGGGATTTTGCCCCTGGCTGTCACGATCGCCTCGAATGATCTCTTTGATTCCTTCCTAGGCAACGACTTCTCCACGGCCCTCGCGCACGGGCACAGCTACACAGCCAATCCTGTGGCCTGCGCCGCAGCCCTAGCCAGCCTTGACCTCCATGCATCCACAGATTCCTTGGGTCAGGTTGCTCGCATTCATGAGCAGTTGCGGCGACGTCTTGTTCAGCTATCAAGCCATCCCCTGATCGAACACACACGTTTACTGGGAGGGATCGCTGCCTTCGACCTTGCTGGCACGGAAGCGGGATACACTGCGGAATCGGGAAAGCAGCTAGCTGGTTACGCTCAGGAACATGGCGTTCTCCTCAGACCACTCGGAAATGTCATCTATCTGATACCACCGTACTGCATCACGAATGAAGAGATCGACCGCGCTTTTGATGTGATCGAAGCCTTTTTCAGCAATACTACCCGGGGAAGTCAGGGCGTTGCATGACCAGAACCTTTCTGGCAAAATCATCCTTCATGATCTTCGCTCTCGGACGAGAAACTATTCGGATTGTTTCGGGATTCGGCGACTTCGCCCTATTCACCGGCAAATCGTTCAGTGCCGCGTTCACCACAAAGCGCCTCTTCCGCAGGGTCATCCGTGCCATCTATGAGCAGGGGACGGTCTGCCTTCCCGTGATACTCATTGTCGGCCTCTTCACGGGACTTGTACTTGGCCTGCAGGGCTACCATATCCTGAACCGCTTCGGATCGGTGGGCCTCTTGGGGGCGATGGTCTCCCTGAGCCTGATTAGGGAAATGGCTCCGGTACTTGCCGGCCTGATGCTCATCGGCCAGTCGGGATCTGCTCTGGCTGCGGAACTCGGCATCCAGCGCAATAGCGAGCAGATCGTCGCGTTAGAGACCATGGGTGTAGAGAGTCACGGCTATCTTGTAACCCCGCGGCTCCTCGCAGCATTGCTAGTCTACCCCTTCCAGACCGCCCTCTTCGTGGTTATTGGCTTCTGGGGAGGGAGTCTCTCCGGGTCAGCGCTTCTTGGAGTCGATTCTGGTGTCTATTGGTCCTCCATCCAGAGAGCGGTGGAATCGCGCGACCTTCGGGAATGCTTCATCAAGGCGGCTGTCTTCGGCCTCCTCTCGGTCACCATCTGCGCCTACCAGGGCTTCCATGCTGATAGGAACCACTCCGCTACCGGAGCACGTGCCGTCAGCGCAGCCACCACGCGGGCCGTGGTGATCTCCAGCATCATGGTCCTCGTAGCCGACTATGTGGTGAGTTCCTTTTTCATCTGATGAATTCTCTTTCAACAGACACCCCGCTGCTTCAGGTAGAGCAACTTGCGAAGAGCTTCGACGAACGCCATGTCCTCACCGGGGTGGATCTCAACATTCCACGCGGAAGCATTTTCACCGTGCTTGGCCCGAGTGGTACGGGCAAATCGGTTTTCCTCAAGTGTTTGGCCGGCGTCATGCAGCCCGACTCGGGACGGATCTGCTTCGATGGGCGCCCGCTGGTTGCCTCGGATCACGGGATCTACGCGGAATTCCGCCGTCGCTGCAGCTTTCTCTTTCAGAGCAACGCCCTCTTCGACTCTCTATCCGCCTTGGAGAATGTTGCTCTGCCGCTCGAACAGACCACCGATCTTGATTCGCGCGAGATCCAGAATCGCAGCATGGATGCTCTAGCCCAGCTGGAGCTCGAAAGCTACCGCGACCGTTTCCCCAGTCAACTGTCCGGAGGAATGCAAAAACGACTCGCTCTAGCCCGCGCCATCGTGACCCGTCCAGAACTTGTGCTCTTCGACGAGCCAACAGCGGGGCTTGACCCGCTGCGTCGTAATGCCGTTTTCTCAATGATCGTGAAATACCAGCGGCGCTTCAACTTCACCGCCCTCATCGTCACCCACGATGTGCCGGAGGCTTTGGTGGCAAGTAACCGCGTGGCACTCCTGAACGGAGGCCGAATTTGCTTCGAGGGAACACCCGGTGATTTCTCCTCATCATCCGATCCCGTCGTGACCGGATTCCGGGACAGCACCGAGGCACTGCGCGAATCCCTCTCCTCGATCCGGAACGAATTCCAGAACAGCTGAACATTCTATGAAAAACACCAAACTCCAATTCCTGGTCGGACTCTTTGTGCTGCTGGGAATCGGTGCCATCACCTACCTCACACTCAAGGTCGGGACTGGCTCCCTGATCCAGGGAGACACCTACCAGATCGAGTCCCGATTCGCGAATGCTGGCGGCCTTCACTCCGGAAGCAGCGTCCTCATGTCGGGCGTTACCGTGGGAAGGGTTGAAGCCGTCAGGATGGAGCCCTCCGACTTCAGTGCGATCATCACCATGAAGATCACTTCAGCACTTCATCTGCCGACAGACTCCATGGCCTCCATTAAGACCTCCGGACTCATCGGGGACAAGTATGTCGCCCTCTCCCCAGGAGCCGATGAAACCAACATGAAACCGGGAGAAAGGATCACACTGACCGAGTCTGCAGTGGACCTCGAGTCCCTGATCGGTAAAATGGCATTCGGCTCCGTTGACAAAAAGAAGGATAACCTAGAGAAAGAGAGTAAGACAAACCAATGAAATCACCTCGTTTTCTTCTAGCCTGCCTGTTTTCACTCATGGCGGGATCCGTCATGGCCTCGAACGAGGCTGCCGAGAGTCGTCTGAAGTCCTCCGTTGATCAGGTTGTCGCGATCGCCAAAGCGTCAAAAGACCGTCCAAGCCTTATTGCGAAAGTGCAGCCTGTCTTGGAGAAAATCCTGGATTTTCAGATCATGACCCGCCGCGCCGTCGGTCCGGGATGGCGGCAGTTCACACCTCAACAGCAGAAAGAGGCTACCAGTCTCTTCACCACCCTGATCCTTCGCACCTACACCGCCAAGTTCACACCGGGCGAGTATCCCGACGTTATCTACAAGTCCTCCTCATCCCAGGCACCGGGGCGCGTGGAAATTCCCACCACAGCGCAGTACAAGGGAAGCCGTTATGACGTGGTATACCGTATGGAGGACAAGGAAGGTTGGTTGATCACCGATGTCATGATCGAAGGCGTCAGTCTCGTGGCGAACTACCGTTCCCAGTTTGATTCCGAGTTTAAGCAAGGGGGCGTTAACGCTGTGCTCCAAGCACTCCAACGATCTGTGGCCGAATCAAAATAGGAAATCACTAGAGCTAAAAACAAGAGCCTTAACCAAGAGCCTTAACTAAGCGCCCCCCGGAATGAGCTCCCTCCATTTGGCTCCTCGAAATCGTTTATCCCTCAGGTCTGCCATGCTGGCATTGGCCGCGCTTTTCCTTTTTTTAGCACAGGTGGTCTTAGCCACCGATACCAATATCGCCCCTTACTGTGTGATCGTTGGTGGTCAGATCATTCCCGTTCAGAGCAACTCATCTCTTCCTAAAAAATATGGAGGAGAGACTCTTTACCTCCAGAGCGGCGTGTCACCCAATCACCGCCCCCCCACTCCTAAGCCCACTCCTAAGCCCAAAATAGCAATTACCCCTGTTCCAGCCCCTGCCATTCCCGCACCGATCACGGTTAAAAAGCCTGCCAAGGAGCACTCCTCTCACAAAACTGTTCAATCCCCATCATCAACGTCCGATAACAAATCCAATAAGGATCTCGGTGATGACTACGGCAATGCCAAGTCCATCTCCGATCCCTTGGAGCCCATGAACCGCGGCACCTTCTGGTTCAACCACCAACTTTACCACTACGTCTTCATTCCGTTGAGCAAGACCTATAAGTTTATCTTCCCTCAACTGGTGCGCACCGGAATCTCCAACTTTTTTCTGAACGCTGAGTATCCGACCCGATTCGTCAACAACCTGCTGCAGGGGAAGCCCGGACGGGCAGGGCTTGAGACCGAAAAGTTCCTCTACAACTCCACGGTAGGGGTGGCAGGCATCATGAAGCCCTCCGCAAAAGTTCCTTGGCTCGCAGATCTCCCATCGACCGATACCGACGCCACCTTGGCTCATTGGAAAATCCCTTCCGGTTGCTACATCGTCTGGCCGATCCTTGGACCCAAGAGTCTCCGTGACACCGTGGGATTTGTCGGGGACATCGCCCTCGATCCAGTCACTTGGCCTACCTACGGAACCCTGGGTGGCGTCGCGGGAGCCACCACGCTGGCTGTATCAGCACCCAAGACAACCACCAAGACCTCCGAAAAACTCGACACCTACGAGGCCCTCACCCGCACTTCTATCGACCGTTATTCCGCCGTCCGAAGCGCCTACACTCAAAATAGAAAAAAAGTCTCGGAGCAGTAAAACATTCCCATTCTTGCCTCTTCCAAGGAGAGTGAGGGAGTTACATTACGGATATTCACGGCTCATTCGTGATTCAGTCCCTAAGCAACTTAATCACTCAGCAAACGAGACCCAGTGAGCATCCGCAAACTCCATCTCTTCCCCATGCTTCTGCTGGGGGCGCTGGCTCTTTCGAGTGCTGCCAATTGCTCCGCATCGATTCCGAAATCAAGAATTTCTGACGGGAAGTCCGTTGTTTCCTCGGACTCAGATAACGACCTAGACGAATACAAGAACACTGGAGCGATTCCCGATCCCATTCAGCCCGTCAATCGCGGCACCTTCTGGGTGAACCATCAATTGTACAGGTACATCCTCAAGCCGATCTCGAGGACCTATGACACCCTCGTTCCCAAGCCAGTCAGGACCGGTATTTACAACGTCTGCGACAACCTAGAGTTTCCTCTCCGCTTCGTGAACGACACCTTACAGTTGGACTTGAAACGCGCTGGCGGAGAGGCCGAGAAATTCGGAATCAATAGCACTGTCGGACTCCTCGGCATCTTCCGCATCTCCGACCGATTTCCATCACTGGCTAACATCCCTGCCGCCGATACCAGCCAGACCTTCGCGAAGTGGGGAATCCCACACGGTTGCTACGTAGTACTTCCCTTCTACGGTCCGAAAAGCATCCGTGACACCGTCGGTCTTGCGGGAGACTATGCCTTGAGTCCCGTTTTCTGGGTTTCAATCTGGCTGACCCATATCCCCTGGGTTCCAGCAATAACCGCGCCAACCTCCGTGCGCACCCTGCATGATAAACTCGCCACCTACGAGTCGCTCACTAACAACTCCATGGATCGCTACCTCGCAGTACGCAATGCTTGGGTGCAGTACCGCAAGAAGGTAGCCGATCAGTAGGCGGCCACAGAAACTCTTCGCGTGTTTCAAATCCCTAAAAAACATCACTTCCTAAAGAAGGAAGTGGAGCGGGCGAAGGGATTGTATTCACCTCACTCCCGTGAGGTGAACCCTACGGGTCCTCCTTCGGAGGCTACTACTCGGCCTTCCCAGGTCTCGTTTCGAACCAACAACTCGGGTTCTCATCACTCCTCTATTACAAGAGGCTATTTTTGATGGGGAGTAAGGCGCGTGAGCGATGCCGTAGTAGGCCTACAGCGAGCGAACAGCAATGCAGCTCCACGCAAAAAGAGTGGAGCGGGCGAAGGGATTCGAACCCTCGACATCAACCTTGGCAAGGTTGCACTCTACCAACTGAGTTACGCCCGCATCGACTAGCGATTCCGAAGGCTACAAAAGAGATGGCGAAGCGTCAAGGGGCTTTTTCCCATCAACACCTCTCCACCCTGAATGGGTGGTGCTTGGGGGGCTATGGCTCTCTATAGAATTTTGAAGTGGCAACCAATTCTGGCAACCAGAAAAAGAGTAGAAAAACATGCTAGAGTTGCCCAAAAAGAAAAAGAGCAGGGACACAACCCCCTGCTCTTTTTCGCATACTGAACGAGAACACACCACTCGTTCTTTTACCGGAACCAAACGGAAATTTATGGCAACCGAGATGGCAACCGCATCGCTGGAATCAAAGGCTCATTACCTCCTTTGACTTCGGAGTAAAAGTGAACCCTCCTCCAACTTTCATTCGGTTGATCGTATCGACCGATGGAATGTACCGAGCGTAGTGCTTCTCAGTTGTCCGGATGGAGTCCCCAATCATATCTGCAATATCACCGATATTGACTCCATCAACCGCCAGATTTGTCCCAAACGATCTTCTGAACATATGACTCGCTATGAATCTCTCAGCTTTACTGAATTCAGCCGCATAGACCTTCTTGAGAAAGCTTTTATATTTTTTCTCGTAGTTGTAGCGATATGGAGATTTCCCCTTTCGACTATCAGGGGCAATGCAGTACTGATCCTTCGAAGAAACGTAATTCTTCAGCCACTCAAGAACGTAGCTATGGATAAGAACTCTTCTTTCCTTTCCATTTTTGATCCGAAATGGATCAAGCCCCAACTTCTCCGCTCTTACCTTGTCGAGATTTTGAATGAAGCAATCAGGCTTTCCAAAATCAAACCAATCCTTTCTTGAATGGATGATTTCGTTTTTTCTCATCCCAAGAAATGCCGAGCAGATAATGATGTAGGTAATTTCGTCATCATCACTTTGAGTTAGAGCTCTATCTATATCCATTGGATTAAAGAATCCTGTTCTGGCAACAGTTCTGAATTTGTACTTTTTAAGTGCTGATCGACAGTCATGCAGATGAAGATTTTTTTCATCGATGCACCAAGTAATGAAGCTGCTCAAAATAGTCTTGTAGCCAGCCTTTGTATCTTCCGAGACACCCTGTTTTAGATCAAAAAATGAATGAATGTGTCTTGGTGCAAGAGCAGATAAGGGGAGTCCTTCAGCACAACTTCTAGCAAACCGCTTCAAATCCCCTCTTTTATTTCTTTCACTGAATTCAGTGAATTTGCCGTGTCTTTTTTTAAAGACAAAAAATTCCTCAACCGCATTAACAAGGCTACCTTTACACGCAAATGGTTTACTCTGCCTTATAATTAGAGCTTTGGATCTCGCTTCCTCGAAATTTTGGGTGTGCAGGGTATAATTCTTTCTTTTCCCCCTCCCAAGGGATACACGGCAGTACCACCAGCCCTTTTTCTCCCACAATCCTAGTGATTGTCTCTTTCTCACCTTCATCTACGCAGCAATATTGAGTTCAAACATGCGGCACTTCTCATCGACCTGTTGAAAACAGTAGATGTTGCATTTGTGTTCAGTGCGAATGGGTTTTAGCCCATACTCATCTACTAATATCCAAAATATTTTTTTGTGCCCAAGATAAGATATAACTTCCGTCTGATTTAAATATCTTGGCTTTTCAGCTACGTTATAATCAAGTTCATATTTTGTTTTTTGCTTGCTATAGTTTGTATTACTATCACGTTTTATTAGTTCTTTAAGAGACCTAAACTCAGAAAATAAAAGGGATATTACATTACTTGTAAGTATAGCATTGTCGCTACCTGATGTTTGGAGTAGACTCAAATCTGTTATAATAGGATTATCAAGCAATGAATTGCTTTTTTTATATTCACTATTATCGTTTAAATTCTTCATGACTTTTTCAATATGTCGAGTATTATAGGATTTATTTCCTGAAATGACGAGCTCAAAATTTTCTGACAGAGTAAAATTGCCTCGACAGGGTGCTTTTTGATTATCCCCAGCACTTCATTCTTGATATTTCAGGAAATAATAACTACCATAATGACAAACTAATTAGGACCATTATGAAGAAGCCAAATACTCCAGAAACGAGTCATAATGACTCAGAAGCCTCCCCTAAGAGAGGCGAATTAAGCGAATCAAGTAACGCCCCACTTAATTCGCCAAATTCGCTGGAGCCTCTTCGAGTTCCGGAGCCCAATCTTGATATCAGAGCACTTCACGGTCCCTTAGGGACCATTGTGGATACCATACAGCCAGATACAGAGGCACACCCGGCTGCGATTCTTATCCAAGCCATGACAGGTCTGGGAAACATCATCGGCAGAGGCCCCTATTGCCAGATTCAGGAAAATCGACACTATGCCAATCTCTTCACAATTGTTGTTGGGGCATCTTCTGTCGCTAGAAAAGGTACAGCTTGGGGGATAGCCAAAACCCTTCTGAATCAGATAGCTCCCTCATGGGTCTCTTCAAATATCAAAAATGGCCTGCAATCGGGGGAGGCTATTGTTGGCCACCTTCAAGACTTCCCGATTTCAGACACCTCCCTGCTATTGGATAAACGACTGTGTTTGGTTGAGGACGAGTTTTCTCAAGTCCTTCAGGCAGGTAAACGCAATGGGAGCAAGGTTTCCTCAATCATGCGTTTGGGCTGGGATCATGGAAACCTCCATCTGCTTACCAAAAAGAACCCCCTCACCGCTACCGGATGTCACATTTCAGTGATCGGTCACATTACCCGTAAGGAACTCAGAAAGCTCCTGTCATCAAACGATACCTCAAATGGCTTTGCCAACCGCTTTCTCTGGATCTTCTCCAAGAGAACCAAGCTGTTGTCTCAAGCACCCTCTTTGGACCTCAATTCCATCACAAAAGAGCTTCAGATGCTCGAAAATGCTGTTTTCAAGGCTTCAAGAATGGGTGAAGTCGAAATCAAGCGATCAGCCAGAGCAGATCTTCTTTGGAACGATCTCTACAAGGAACTCAATGACATCCCTGAAGGGTTATGGGGGGATACAACCAGTCGAGGACCAGCCCAAGTGATGCGACTAGCCTTACTGTACTGCCTCTTAGACGGAGAGAAGACAATAGAGCCTCATCATCTACTGGCAGCAAAAGCACTTTGGAACTACAGCAGGGACTCTGCACGTTGGGTCTTCGAGGAATACACCGTATCCGATCCCGCCCTACGAATCCTCAAGGCCTTGGAGGACGGAAAAACTCTTTCAGGAGCCGATATCCATAGAATAAACCACAACAAACTCTCTGCAGAGGAAAAGAATGCTGCCCTTGAAGAAATCAAGGATGAGATTGACCTAGAGGTTCGCAAAACAAGAGGGCGTGATAAGGTAACAGTGAGAAGAAAGGCAGCATGATGCTGTAAAAACACCCTGTTTTGAGGAAAAAGCGGGCGTTTTTTGGCAAAAAGTTGGGTTTATTGACCTGACCCC
>JAPJNA010000020.1 GCA_026461395.1 Chthoniobacterales bacterium
CTTAGCGACATTCGACCCATCCAGCCCGATCGTGATCTCGAAGGCACCGCAATCCGAGTGGGTCGAGAGGGAGGTGCTCACCGAGTAGCAGAGACCGCGATGCTCGCGCAACTCTTGGAAAAGACGGGAACTCATATTCCCGCCAAGGATCACATGGAGGAGATTGACCGCATAGCGCCGTGGATCAGAGGCTCCCGTACCTCGGAAAGACATGGCAATCTGCGTTTGCTGCGTCTCTCGATTCTCGATCAGAATGCGTGGTGATGTCTGGCGCTTCGGAGGAGGTAAGGGGCGGGCAGAGGATTTCTTGGGATCTCCGGGAAGCTTCCCAAGGAATCTACTGGCAAGAGCCACTAATTCATCATGATCTACCGCGCCGGCAGCAGTCAGGATGGTACGTCCGGCGTGATAGTGGCTTTTGAGATGGGCAAGGAGGTCGGCACGGGTAATTGCAGCGAGGCTCTTCTTGGTGCCGGTAATGGGGCGGCCAAGGGAATCCCCTCTCCAGGTCTCTCCAGTCAGAAGCTCGTGCACATGCTGTGCAGGCTCGTCGCGAATCATCTCAATCTCCTCAACGATGACCCCACGCTCTCTCTCCACCTCGGCTGGAGCAATTCGGGAGTGGGAATACATGTCAGCTAGGACTTCGGTGATGCGGGGAAAATGATCGGCAGAGGCAGCAGCGTAGTAACAGGTACGCTCCTCGGCGGTGTAGGCATTGAGATCGCCCCCCACTCCCTCGACCTCCTCACTGATCTGACGGGCGGAACGTTTTTTTGTCCCCTTGAAGAGAAGATGCTCCAGAAAGTGAGAGACACCGCCAACGCGGGTGGCCTCATGACGAGCCCCCACCGCACACCAGATGCCGACGGCGGCGGTTTGAGACGAAGGCATGGCACAACTGGCCACACGGAGTCCATTGGTAAGGGTGGTGATCTTTGTCTTCATGGAATGACTGCTTGTGATTCGGCTCTCCGGTATCGAAGGACAGCCTCGGTCAAGGCGAGATCTGCAGGCCATGTGACCTTGATGTTTGGTTCTAGATTTTCCACAAAGGGAATCCTCCAACCGGCAGCCAAAGCCATGGAAACTTCATCGGTCGGCTTGCCTATGCCGGGTGTCTTGAGGAGCTCAATAAGTGGCGCCATGCGGAAGACTTGGGGCGTCTGCATTCCCCAGAGTCCGGTACGGTCGACCGTACGGACTGCACATCCCTCCTGATCAGCTTGATGCAGTGTGTCGGAAACGGGCGCGGCGGCAGAAGAGGCGCCCATCTCTGCAGCTACCTCAAGACAGCGAGTAATCAGGTCGGCGGTGACCAAGGGGCGCGCTGCGTCATGGATAGCGACCAGATCCGCAGAATTGGGCAGAGCATGGAGGGCATGGAGCCCCTTGATAACCGACTCGTTCCTGTGGGAACCTCCGTTCACAACTGCCACCAGTTTTGAGATCCCCTCAGCTTGGGCAATGGCACGGAACTCCTCCTTGCGTGCTTCAGAAGTGACCAGCACGATGGAAGAGATAAAGGGGTTTTGCTCAAAGGCGATCAGCGACCAAACAAACAGGGGCTTTCCCTCAAGTAACACGGAGAGTTTGTCACCACCAAAGCGACTCCCGGATCCACCCGCAACAAGGATGGCAGCAGATACTGGAAGCGACTTCTCGGCCATGTGGTAAGCAACAGGGGCCCTCCCTAGGGACTGCTAAGAAAGGAGCTTCTGAATCTCTGCACTAAGGCTCTTCCCATCGGCACGCCCGCTGGCCTTGGCTTGCGCGGCCTTCATGACGGCTCCCATCTGGGCTTTGCCAACAACTGCTAAATCACCCAAAGAAGCCCCAACCTCGGCGATCGCCTCCTTGATCAGCGCGGAAAGCTCCTCTGCAGAGAGTGCGGCAGGCAGGTAAGCGGAAAGAACAGTTATTTCAGCACGCTCCTTCTCTGCCGATTCGGGACGTCCTCCCTTGTCAAATCCCTCGGCGGCATCCTCGCGCTGCTTGATCTGCTTACGAAGGACAACCATAGCTGTCTCGTCATCGATCACGGCATCGGCCCCACTCTTCTCGATGGCGGCGTATTTGAGGGCGCTTTTGACCATGCGAAGGGTTCCGAGACGGGCTGCATCGCGGGCTTTCATGGCTTCCTTAAGGTCGTGATCGATCTGTTCTGAGAGTGTCATGGGATAAAAAATGGCTGATTTTCTGAAGGCTCGACCCTACGCGCTTGAGTTGGCTCCGTAAATGAATTCTGATGGGTAGATGTCCGAACGCCCCGTCCGCACCCGCTTTGCCCCTTCACCCACCGGCCTCCTTCATGTCGGAGGCGCACGCACTGCACTCTTCAACTGGATCTATGCCCGCAAGAAGGCGGGCACCTTTGTCCTCCGCATTGAGGATACAGATCACACACGCAATACCGAGGAAGCCAAGCAGGTGATCCTCGATGGACTTCACTGGCTCGGGCTCGATTGGGACGAAGGTCCGCAGAAGGGGGGGAATTACGGTCCCTACTACCAGAGCGAGCGTGGAGCGATCTATGAGGAGTATCTGGCACGCCTCGAAAAAGCCGGCCACCTCTATGAGGACAACGGCGCCATCCGCTTCCGTTCCCCTCGGGAGAAGGTAATTGTTGACGATGAGATCTGCGGAAAGATCGAGTTCGACCTGACCAATCCCGGCACCCATCCCGATCTGACTCTTCGCCGTCCGGACGGCTCCTGGATCTTCCACTTTGTTAGCGTCGTCGATGACATTGAGATGAAGATCTCCCACGTGATCCGTGGCGAGGATCACCTCTCCAACACCCCCAAGCATGTCGAACTCTACAAGGCCCTCGGCGCGGAGCCTCCCCGCTTCGCCCACATGCCTCTCATCCTCAACCGGGACGGTAGTAAGATGAGCAAGCGAGACGAGGGTGCGGCTCTCGGCACCTACCCGGAGGCAGGGTATGCGCCGGAGGCTGTCCGCAACTACCTTAGCCTGCTCGGTTGGTCCCCTAAGGAGAACCGCGAGATCATCAGTACGGAAGAGGTTGTCGCTCTCTTCGAGCTCGATCAGGTGAACCGCCGTAACGCCGCCTTCGACCTCGATAAATGTTTCTGGATCAACGGCCAGTATCTTCTTTCGATGGATCTAGCCCGTTACGCGGAATTGGCTATCCCCTTCCTCCAGAAGGCGGGCATTACCTGGCCCACCTGGGAGGCCTTGGAAAAAGTCCTGACGATTATAAAACCCAAGGTAAAACTCCTGAAGGATCTCCCCGAGTGGGTTGCTTGCTTCTTTACGGAAGAGTTTCCATATGACGAGGCAGCGGTCGCGAAGTCGTTGGTAGGAACTCATGCCGCCGAACGCCTCCAGGCGCTGTCAGAAGCCTATGCAACACTTCCAACCTGGGATGCCGTCTCACTGGAAGCCTCCCTCAAGGAGACCACGGCAAAACTTGGCATCAAGACCGGTGAAATGGTTCATCCCGCACGTGTTGCCGTCAGCGGTCGCGGCATAGGCCCTGGTCTCTACGAGATGATCGAGATCCTCGGCAAGGACCGCACACTTGCTCGCTTCGCCAAAGGTATCGAAAAAGCACAGGCCGCATGAGTAATGCTCCGGAGGTCTTCGCTTCTCAGGATCTCACCGGAGTTGGTGAGATCTTCCGTAAGCTCAATCCTCCGGCACGTCTTGCGGTCTTTGGGGATCCCATAGCCCATTCGGCCTCCCCCCCCATGCACAATGCTGCACTCAGGGAGCGAAACCACCAACTTCAATATGTTCGCATCCGCGTCACTCCGGAAGAACTGCCACAGGCGCTGCGGAATCTCACCTCAGCGGGATTCCTCGGAGCCAGCCTCACGATTCCCCACAAGCAGGCAGCTCTTTCATTCATGGATCAGTTGAGCCGTGAAGCTCAACTCATGGGAGCCATCAATACAGTGGCCGTTCGTGATGGAAAGCTCTTCGGCTTCAACACCGACGGCCCCGGTCTCTCCGCAGCAATCCACGAATCCTTCGGCATCCCGCTGAAGAAACACCGCGTGCTGATCCTCGGCGGTGCGGGTGGCGCAGGAAGAGCGATCACCGTCCAATGCGCACTGGAAGGATCTCCCTCTGTCATCATTACTAATCGAAACAAGGAAAAGGGAGATCTTCTGTCACAAGAGATTCAGGAGTATTTGGATTTTCCAATCTCCTCGATTCCAATGACTACCGAATCGCTGGGTCTTGCTATGAAATCCGTCGATCTCATCATCAATGCTACACCGCTGGGCATGAAGGCCGGCGATCCCTCCCCTCTCCCTGAAGGCCTCTTGACCAGGGATCACCTCGTCTACGACACGGTCTACAGCGGCGGCGAGACAGCCCTGCTGAAACAGGCGCGGTCAGCAGGCGCCCGTTGCGCCGGCGGCTTTTCCATGCTCCTGCATCAGGGAGCCCTGCAGAACGCTCTTTGGTTCGGAGAAACGGCGCCGCTAGAGACCATGCGAAAGGTGCTAAACGATCTTAGGCGCTGAAAATCTTTCGCGCCTCGAAGCAGTCCCTTGAGATCTGCTCTTTCAGCTCCTCCAGTCCATTGAATTTCCTTTCCGGCCTCAAAAACTTAACGAATTGCAAGGAGAGCTCCTTCCCTACGAGGTCTTCTGAAACATCAAAGAGATGAACCTCCACGATGGGTGCCGTGGCCGAGGGATCGACGGTGGGACGAATACCGATATTGCAGACTCCGGAAAGAACGTCGCCTTGATGAAGCACAGTGACCGCATAGACCCCATCGGGAGGTAGTTGCATCCCCTCAACATCAAGATTAGCGGTTGGGAAGCCGATTGTGGCTCCCAGACCTGCACCCTTTACGACTCTCCCCTCGAGGAGAAAGGAACGCCCAAGACAGGCAGTGGCCTCCGCAAAATCACCGGCACCAATAGCGTTACGGATCCTTGTGCTACTGATCGCACTTCCATGAACTTGGATAGGAGCAATTTGGGTGACGGAGAATCCCTTATTTCCTTTCTCACAGCCCATCTGCTCCAGCAGGGCAATCGTTCCCCGACCTCCCTTGCCGAATGACCACTGCGATCCTACGCAGATCATCTTGAGGGGATGGGATTGGGCAACAAGGGAGGTAATGAACTCCTCTGCGGACACAGAAGCCAGTTCGGGAGTGAACTCCAAGAGCAGCAGGGCAGGCACTTCCATCCGATCAAGTAATGCAATCTTGCTTTTATTGAGAGTGAGAAGTTTGGTAGCGCGATCAGGACGCACCACGGAAGCTGGATGCCGGTCAAAAGTCATCACCACGGCAGTTCCCCCACAGGCGATGGCTTCATCCATCGCACGACGAATCAACGCTTGATGACCGAGATGCAATCCATCGAATGTCCCCGCCGCGAGGACAATCGGACCTTTCAGCGAGGCAAGTTCCTCAATGGTTTTGAGAATAATCATCTATTGAGTTTTATCGCGCAGAGGCGCAGAGGCGCAGAGAATATTTAAGAATTTTAGATGATTAGGAACATGAGGCTAATCCAGCTGCATCCCTGAATCATTCCATCTTTTGTTTCTCCCACCTCTGCGCCTCTGCGCCTCTGCGCGAGCTTTCCCTGCTAAGCACCCCTGAGTCGCGAGACCTGCGGGAGGGTCAGGAGTTTTTCCAGAATCGCTTCTCGGGAGGCCGTCTTAAGATCAGCGGCAGGGAAGGCCATGCTCACGTCGAAGCGTCCCGACTTAGTGCGGCGCAGGGCATTCAGATGGGCCCCGCATCCGAGATCGTTCCCGATATCGAAGGCATAGGTCCTGACATAGAATCCCTTGCTACAGACCACCCGGAAATCAACCTCCGGCAACCTCATCCCGAGGATATGATGGGCGTAGATGTGAACGAATCGGGGCTCCCTTTCTACTATCTTGCCCTGACGGGCCAACTTGTAGAGGGCGACTCCGTCTTTCTTGATGGCCGAAACCATGGGGGGAGTCTGGTAGAAATCACCGTCATATTTGGCAAAGGCGGCCTCAATCTGTTCTTGGGTGAACTCCGGAACCTCACGAGTCTCCGTGATCTCCCCGTCCGCATCCTGAGAATCTGTCATGACGCCGAACTTCATCGTCCCCTCATACTCCTTGTCCTCGCTCATGATCAGGTCCTGGATCTTGGTGCCCTTGCCGAGGGTCAGGAGCAGGAGACCGGTAGCCATCGGATCCAGGGTGCCGCAATGGCCGATCTTTTTCGTTCCGAGCACCTTGCGAGCGATCGCCACGACATCGTGAGAGGTCATTCCCGGGGCTTTGTCAATCGGAAGAACACCATCAATCATGAAATCAGCACACATAGAAAAAATGGTTTCGTGAGGGGAATCAGACCTTAGCTGCGGGAGAACCAAGGGCAGAATCAATGGCCTTCAGAACCATCTCCTGCACTTCGACGAACGATCCCTTGATACGCGCACCCGAGGCCATAGGATGACCACCACCACCAAACTCTCGGCAGAGATTGCAGGCGTCAAAGCTCGGATCCTTCGAGCGCAGGCTAAGCCTGACCATGCTATCTGGCATCTCCTCAAAGAAGGCGGCGGCCTTGACTCCCTCGACAGAACGAAGGTTGTCGATAATCCCCTCGTTATCCTCGGGAATAACCCCCAACTTCTCCACATCCGCCAGAGAAAGAGCGAAGCTGGCCACCCGGTCATGACTGGTGAAACGAGCGTTCACCAAGGCATGTTTGAGGAGTTCCAGTCGGCGGCGAGGCTGGTTCTCGTAAAGCAAGCGCGATAGTTCCGACACATTCACCCCGAGCCTGATCAACTCGGCGCCGACTTCGTAGGTCCGATCACTTGTTCCTTCGTACTGGAAGGAACCCGTATCCGTGGAAATGGCCGCAAAGAGATTGGTCGCCATCTCAGGTGTGATGGTGATTCCCTCATTCAGAAAGGCCTCCGCAAGGATCTGCGCGGTCGCAGGTCGTGAGGGATCGATAAGATTCAGATCGGCATAGCCCTCATTGCTCTTGTGATGATCGATGCAGATCCAGAGAGGAGAGCCGGCGATAGCGTCAAGCACGGTGCCGAGACGGTTTTTAACCGAGGTGTCGAGAGCCAGTACAGCGTCGAAAGAGACAGGTTCCGCAGGAGGTGCTGTCACGAGTTCCGAGGAGGGCAAGAACGCATACTTATCCAACATGCCATCCTCGTTCCAGAGGGTGACCTCGTGTCCCTCGGAGCGAAGCCAGAGTGTTGCCGCAATCGCCGACCCATAGGCATCCGGATCAGGACGGAGATGACTGGCTACCAGAATGCGTTTCCGGCTCCGGAGAGCCTCCCTGATTTCCGGGAAAGCGACGTTTTTCATCCTTTTGAATTATCAGAACCCCCAGAATCAATCTCTTCGGTTGGATCGTCAGGGGGCAGTGTCGCCTCGATCTCTTCCAGCAAGCTCAGAACGCGGGTCCCTCGCTCAATCGACTCGTCCAGGTCAAAGTGGAGATGCGGCGTGTACTTCAGGATAACCCGGCGTGAAAGCTCATGCTGAAGGTGCTGGCGTTTTTCTGTAAGCTTCAGAATAGCCTGTTCTTTCTGCCACTTCGTCCCGATGGCGCTGATGGCGACATGGGCCTGCTTGAGATCAGGCGTGACGTCCACAGCGCGGACGGAAACCAGAGGAGCCTCGAACTTCATCTCACGGCCAATAATCGTCCCAAGCTCGCGCTTGAGCAACTCGCAGACCCGTAGCATTCGTAGGCTCATGATGTGATGGGATATTCTGGTGACCGGGCTTCTGAGCTATACAAGCCCTCTGTTCTTAAGAATCAGAGCGCCTGGGCCACCTTCTCGAGCGTATAGCACTCGATAATGTCTCCGACTTCGTATTCCGAGAAATCCCCAAGACGGATACCGCACTCGACACCCGCCCGGACTTCCTTGACGTCCTCGGTGAAGCGACGAAGCGTTGAGAGACCACCGTCGTAGACCGCCTGACGGCGACGCAGAACTCGAGCACGGGCTGTACGCGAGATCCGACCATCGGTGACAATACTTCCAGCGACCATACCTCGGGAAAGGTCGAAGATCTGCTTCACCTCAGCATGACCGATGATGGCTTCGCGAACTTCCGGATCAAGGAGTCCCGTCATCGCCTCGCGCATCTGGTCAGCAAGCTCGTAGATGATGCTGAAGAGTTTGATTTGTACGCCCTCCTTGCGAGCCGCGTTGTTGGAGCTATTCTCCACCTTAACCCCAAAGCCGATGATGATGGCATCCGAGGCACCGGCCAACAGGACGTCGCTCTCGGTAATCGGCCCGACGGCAGAGTGGATGATCTTGAGGTCAATCTTCTCCTGGGGAATATCAGCAAGCATGCCGATAATCGCCTCGAGTGATCCCTGCATGTCGGCCTTGAGAACGATCTGAAGAACCTTCTTTTGTTCAGCCTCCAGATTCGCGAAGAGATTTTCAAGAGTGGCACGTCTAGGTGCGGCAAGCTTCTCTTGGCGATGGGCGCCAAGACGCTCCTCGCTGAGTTGACGGGCAGAGCGCTCGTTCTCCATGACGACAAGCTCGTCACCGGCACTGGGGAGTCCGCTCAGTCCAAGAACCTTGGCCGGAATGGCTGGTCCGGCACTCTTGAAGGCTTCTCCATCTTCATTGATCAGCTGCTTCACCTTGCCCCAGTAGTTTCCGCAGATGAAAGCGTCACCGACACGAAGTGTACCATTATTGACAATAACGACCGCCGTGGGTCCTCGTCCTGCCTCGACCTGAGCCTCGATCACACTGGCGCGGGCCGGCTGATCGGGGTTGGCCTTGAGTTCCAGAACCTCGGCCTGAAGGGACATCATTTCAAGCAGGTTATCGATACCGTTGCCCGTTGCGGCTGAAACCTCGCAGACTACTGTGTCGCCGCCCCAATCCTCGGGCACGAGCCCCTTGTCTTGGAGTTGCTGCTTCACACGGTCGATATTGGCGGTCTTGAGATCACACTTGTTGATCGCCACCATGATGGTGACCTTTGCTGCCTGCGCATGACTGAGCGCCTCGAGAGTCTGGGGCATGAGCCCGTCATCGGCGGCCACCACGAGGACAACGACATCCGTGACATTCGCACCGCGTGCGCGCATGGCCGAGAAGGCTGCGTGACCCGGAGTATCGATGAAGGTGATGGGATGGCCCTTCCATTCGATGGAATAGGCACCGATGCGCTGGGTGATACCACCCGCCTCGCCGGAAGCCACCTTGGCACGACGGATAGCGTCGAGTAGGGAGGTCTTGCCGTGATCGACATGTCCCATGAAGGTGATGATGGGTCCGCGTGGCTTATTAGCCTCAGACTTCTCCTCAACCGGCTTGGGTGGTTCGACAACGATCTTCTCCTCTTTGTGGACGCCACCGCCAGAAACTCGCTTTTCACGCTCGAAAAGCAGTCCGTACATATCGCAGAGCTTCGAGGCGATCTCCGGTTCGACAGACTGATTGATATTCGCAAAGATCTGCATCCCCATCAGATCCTTAATAATCTTGAAGGCGGGCACCTCCATCTGGGTCGCCAGCTCCTTGATCAGGATGGGCGGCTTGATGTGGATCACACGGCGATCGTCATCTGCGATAACAACGGCTTGCTCTTCAACCTCCCCCTCGGCGGGAATTTCGGTGGCGGGGACCGGTAATGGCGTCGAGGCGGCATGCTCCTCCTCGCCGATGCGGGGGAGAGCTTTCCCTTTGGAAACCACTCTTTTCTTGGGAGCCGGCTCATCGATCAGGGAAAGGGTCGGGAGATCCGCAGTCTTGATGACAACCTTGGCCGGCTCGGCCTTCTCGGCGACAGGCGCTGCAGGAGCAGTCTTCCCTCTGAAAGACGCTCCGCGTGCTCCTGAGACTGTACCTGCTCGTGATGCGCGAGAGGGTGCCTTCGAGCCTGCCGATTTGGAGGGTTTAGCTGGAGCTCCCTTAGAAGCGGTGGATTTGGAAGTGTTGACTTTGGAGACCATTATAAAATTTCTGACACCGGTTCCCTCGAGAAAATCGAGGGGAAGAGCGATGTTTGCAGCACTTAAGCCGCTGCCTGCTCTTTGGCGGAGACTTGGTTCTTAGCGGCAGCAAGGATGGCTTCCGCCTTCTCTGCACCGCATTCGAGAATCCCATCGATATCGGAGGCCTCTGCTGTGACAACCACCTCGACAGAGTTCATACCACCAGCGGCCAGAGACTTTGCCTCATCCTCGGTGATACCGAGCATCGTGGCTAGCTGCTGCGCGGCCCCACCCATCTGTTGTTCAAAAGCCTGGGCAGCTGAACGATCCTCCTGGATATCAATTTCCCAGCCGGTCAGCCGGGAAGTGAGTCGGGCATTCTGGCCGCGCTTGCCGATGGCCAAGGCAAGATCCTCTTTCTCGATTGAGATACGGAGTGCGTGGGCGGCCTCGTCGACTTCTATGCTACGGATACGGGCCGGCTTGAGAGCCTCACGGGCGAACTCCTTCGGATCCTCATACCAGCGAATGATGTCCACCTTCTCGTTATTGAGTTCACGGACAATGTTCTTAACCCGGGCACCACGCATGCCGACACAGGCACCGACTGGGTCTACCTTGTCATTGGAGCTGTGGACCGCAATCTTAGTGCGGAAACCAGCTTCACGGGCAATAGCACGGAGTTCGACCGTATGATCAGCAATCTCGCTGACCTCGATCTCGAAGAGACGACGGATGAAATTGGGATGGCTGCGGGAGAGAATGATCTCGGGGCCGCGAGGGCCATTCTCAACTGCCACGACATAGGCACGGATCCGGTCTCCGATATTGTATTCCTCAGTGGTCACACGCTCACGCGAGGGCATGATCCCCTCGAACTTCCCGAGATCCAGAACGACATCACTGCGGTCAAATCGACGCACAGTGCCGCTGACAATCTCGCCGGCCCTGTCCTTGAACTCCTCGTAGATCATCTCCTTCTCAATCTGGCGGATACGCTGGGCAATCGCCTGGCGAGCTGTTTGAGCGGCAATACGACCGAAATCACGAGGAGTCACCTCAATCTCTACCGAACCGCCGATCTGAGCTTCCTTGTCGACCACCTGCGCCTTGGCCAGGGTGATCTCTTCCTGAGGGTTTGTAATGGTCTCGACAATAAGCGGCTTTGCAAAGGCCCGGATCGCACCACTCTTGGGGTTAATATCGACGCGCACGTCGCGCGAACAGGAGAAACTCTTCTTCGAAGCGGCCACGAGAGCCGAAGAGATCGCCTCGATGAGGACCTCGCGTTTGATACCTTTTTCACGCTCGAGGTAATCGAGCATGGCGATAAATTCAGAGTTCATGGCAATAGAAATTCCCAACATACTGATCAGGAAGTATTCCAAGACAGTAAGTCGGGGGTTTGTGACTATGCAGGATCTCCTCCTTAGGGTCAACTGAAAGAACAGGGAAAAGGTTTTTAGGCTCAAGACTGTTAGACTGTCAGCCAGAACCGAACAAAGTCAGAGAAGGGAGGGGAGAAATCAATAATGCGAAGCAGAAACCTTCCCCCCCTAGATCCAGACCTCCGATTTTCGATCATTTTTCGCATTCCCTGTAGCCCTACTCCTCGCCATCTGAGCTAAAAGCCTAAATGCCAATGAGTCTTCAGTCTCACAGACTTTCTCAACATTCTCTTTGACCTAACAGATCGCCGACTCCATCCTCCGCCACAAATTTAAGAGGTTTTTATGTCCGAATCCTCCCTCCAGCATACCTCCGCCTCTGCCTCCGACTCTTCGACCCTGATCACCCAGCCTATGGCTTGGCTTAACTCCACCCGATGGTTCTGGGGAATCCTCGCTCTGGTTACTTTCTGGAAGGTCATTGCCGCCTGGAAATTGGGCCTGATTTTTGATGAGTGCTACTACTGGGAATGGTCGTGCCATCCCCAAGCCTGCTACTTCGACCATCCCCCCCTCACCGCATGGCTGATCGACTCGGCCCGAATGTTTCTAGGCCACACAACGCTGGCTGTCCGTTTCTGGGCTATCCTTTCCGGCATTATCCTTTCCCTTGCCGGACGGGAGCTGGGTAAGGATCTCTTCGGCCAGGCGGCGGGCAACAGGGCGGGCATCCTTCTCCTTCTGGCTCCGATCTTCGCGGGGAATGCCCTGCTGATGACACCCGATACATTCCTTGTTCCAGCCTGGGCCTTCGCGGTTCTCTTTGCCTGGCGGGGATTTCGGGAGGGTGGCAGCATGGGATGGTGGGCTGCCGCCGGCACAGCGGCAGGCATCGGAATGCTCTCCAAGTACACCATGGTTTTGTATTATGGTGCCCTCCTGATGCTCTGGGTGCTCAGTCCCGGCAGGAGGCGTCAACTCCTCTCCGGCATCATGATCGCAGGACCTCTCTCGCTCCTGATCTTTTTGCCCGTGCTCTGGTGGAACAGCCACCACGACTGGGTCTCATTCACCCATCAGATTCATCATGGATTCAGAAACGAGCATCACTCGTTAATCAATTTCCAGAACCTCGGCGACTACAGCGCTTTCCTTATTGTCTTGGTCTCACCGATTCTTGGGCTTCTCTGTTTCCGGACAGCCGCGACGCGCATGCGGGATCCGCGATTCCGCTTCCTAGGGGTCTTTTTCTGGACAGTGGTACTCTTCTTTGGATACTCCGCGGCCAAGGCCCACATTGAGGCAAACTGGCCCATGACCGCTTTCATCACAGCTCTGGTGATGGTTGCCGGGGATTGGGAGAACTATGGAGCAGGATGGAGGAAGGCGGCCATCATCATCCTGCTCATCGCCGACATCTGTGCCGTGATTGCTGTCTCCAACCTACTTCTTCCCAAGGATTCACCTTTCTCCGTCAGGAATTTTGCTCCCGATCTTTCCTTCATGGAGAAGGTCCCTAGCCTGTCTAAGCTAGCGGCTCCGGCAAAGCAGGGACTGTCCGATTTCCAGACACGGATCGAGGAGTTCCTAGGGCCAGAGGCCGTCGCCCGGACGATCGAAGAAAACTTCCGCTCCTCGGGGGCTGATTTCATCTGTCTCTCCACCTACCAGTTGACCGGCGTGATGTCCTTCTATGCCCCTACCCTGGAGCCGAAACTCTGGCTCCCGGATCACGGCCGCAGCCGCTTCCCATGGATCAATGACACGGCTTGGGCTGGAAAGACAGCTCTCCTGGCAGCATGGCCGCGTCTTTATAACTGCTCTCAGGATCTCTTCTCTGAGTTTTCAACACAACATCCCGTGCTGGTACCCGGCATCAGAAGCCCACTCTTTCTCTCGACAGGAAAGTCCTACAAACCGGAAAACGCGCGTCCCTAGAGCATTTTTGATTTATTCTAACGCAAAGAAAATTGAGATGATTCTCCCGCAGAGGGGCTGAGGCGCAGAGTTTTTATGACTCATGGCAACGTATCTTTGGAGACATCGGTGACAATATTCTCCGGGCCCAATCATCTGTCTTTTCTAAGATTTCTCTGCGCCTCTACGATTGCTTGCCCGGCCGTTGCTTCGCATCCGTTACGGCTGCGCGATATATTTCCTCCGGCTAGTGCTGCATCAACTCACGGAGCGATCGTCTCGACATAGGCGAACTTCCCGTTCTTCACCTGCAGGATCACCGCCGGCTTGGTCGGATTGCGGTGCTCGTCGAGGGTGATCTTGCCCGTCACCCCAGGGAATTCCTTGGTCGCAGTGATGGCGGCATTCACTTTGGCGGGATCGGTCGTGCCGGCACGCTTCATCGCATCGGCCAAAAGTCGCAGAGCATCGTAACCGAGAGCTACCATGGCATCGGGATCCGCGTTGTATTTCTTGCGGTAAGCTTCCACGAAAGCCACCACCTGAGGATCAGTACTCTGGTTGGAGAAGTGATTTGAGAAATAGCATCCCTCCACGGCAGCTCCTCCCACCCCAACAAGCTCCGAGGAATCCCAACCATCACCTCCAATAAACGGAACAGTAATGCCAAGTTGACGAGCCTGACGGATGATCAAGGGAGCCTCGGTGTAATAGGCAGGCAGGAAGACCACCTCGGGATTCGCCGACTTGATGGCGGTCAACTGGGCACTGAAATCCTTGTCACCGCCACTGTAACTCTGCTCTCCGGTAATGATGCCACCCACCTTCGTGAACTCCTGCTTGAAACTCTTGGCCAAGCCCAGGCTGTAATCCTTGGAGACATCGGTGATGATTGCCGCCTTCTTAGCTCCGAGCTTGCTGGCAAATTTCGCGCAGACCGTTCCCTGGAAAGGGTCGATGAAGCAGACCCGAAAGATATGGTCGCCGGTCTCGGTCACCTTTTCATTGGTGGAGGCGGGCGAGATCATCGGGATGCCGCTACGCTGGGCGATCGGAGCAGCCTCCAGAGAACGTCCCGAGGCGACCTCACCGATCAGGGCTACCACCTTGTCTCGTGTGATCAGTTCACGCACAAGCGTGGAGGTCTCACCGGGCTTCGACTGGTTGTCCTTGGTGATCATCCGGAGAGGCTGGCCTAGCACACCGCCAGAAGCGTTGATTTCCTCCAGAGCAAGCTGGACCCCCTTGTCGGTGCTCTGCCCGAACGTAGCCTGCCCACCTGTCAGCGAGGCAAACTGTCCAACAGGGATGCCTGCCTCCTGCTTTTTATTACAGGAAGAAGCGGTGAAGCAGAGAAATGCAATGGCAAGGAGATGGGGGCGTTTTAAAAACTTCATGAGAGGAGAGTAAAAAGGGTTCTGCTCTGTGCCAAGCGCCGATCGGATCAAAAAACTGTTTCCTCTTCTTGAGCTCCCGAGTTCCATAGTAATTTCTCGGCATGAGCAATCCCTTGGTCAGAACTGTCATCCGAACCAAATTCCTCCTGACCGCGCGCAATTCAGCAACCAACTCCATTATACGAGTTAAGAACCTGTATCTAGAATTGGCAGCAAGGCTCTCTCCTCAAGAGGGTTCGAGAGCTGTCACAGTCCCTCCCATGATCGGAGTCGATCCGGAGATGCAGGGATGGTCTTTTTTCCAAATCCTCGAGCACAACGCGATCGTCAATAGGATGATCTCATACACGGTTGAAAAGCTAGCCCGTGGGGAGGATCCCAAGCAGGAACGCCCGATCAACCACAAGACCGACGTCCTCCACAAGGGACTATCGGGCCCCGAGCAGGTCGAGGCCTTCCGCGAGTCGCTCGATACCTACCTCTCCATGGTTGCGGCGTTTCCGACTCTGCGCGGAACGGCCGAAACACCCCATCCTATCTTTGGTCCTTTGAATGCCCACAAATGGCACTGCATGTTCGATTTCCACCTCAGGCTTCATCTCAAGCAGGCCGAGACGGTGATCTCCTTCTTGGAACGATAAAAGACGCTGAATCATGGAACTTTTTTTTACCCAATCGTGGTTGCCGGACTCGGAGCCAGGTTTTCAACCCGGAACAGCCAACTTCACCTGGAAAGAAGGAACTCTGGATCTCACGGTCGATCTTGAGGACAAGAATATCCTGACGAAGGCCACTGCCCACGGGGAACGACTCTGGGAACATGGGGATGTGGCGGAGCTCTTCATCCAGAAAATCGGAGAGGAATCGTACCGGGAGTATCAGCTCTCACCCAACGGATTCACACTAGCCCTTTCGTATCCCGATCTTTCAGGCGTGGTCGCGGTACGCTCTGGGGAACAAAAGATCGAAGACTTCTTCTCGCAGACAAACTTCGAGGCGCGGACAGAGTTAACCGCGACAGGATGGAGAGCTCATTTTTTGATTCCCCTCAGCGGCTCTCCCGGCGACCGGATCCGCATCAGTTGCTGCCGTTATGATGCGGCAGAAGATCGGGCCCCCATGATTTCCAGCACGTCACACCACACCATCCGAGACTTCCATCGTCCGCAGGAGTGGCGGGAGTTTGTTCTTTAGGGAAAGCGCCGACTAATCCTTGGGAGTCCCTTCCTGAAAGAATCCCAGATCTTTGGAATCCACGGGGATCTTCTCCTTCTGGAAGTCGTAGGAGGCTACAAGTTGCTCGAAGGCGGGAATCCCCTGCTCTACACCGCTTGCGGCATCGATCACCCATCAGGAAGGGGCCTTGAGCGTAAAGGCATAGCTCGAAACTCGGACGATACCGTATCCGTTTTCGACAACCTGGCCATCGACTGCTTGAATGCAACACAAGGCTGAAAGAAAAATAAAGCAGATAAGGAGCATTGGTTTCATATTTATCATCAGCGTTGCCAAAATCCCCCAAATCATCAGCCCTTTAAGAAGATTCGATGAACCGCCGCCCTCCCTTCCGCAAGAAACCGGACAATGAACCGGTGCCCGGCGGTCCCGACGACGCCCTGAGCGGTCAGGTGGAGCGCGTTACCTTCCATAACGAGGAGACCGGTTTCTGCATCCTCAAGGTGAAGGTGCAGGGCCGCAAGGAACCGGTTGCTGTTCTCGGTTCCCTACCCTCCGTGGCACCCGGTGAATGGATCACAGCCCAGGGTACCTGGGAAAAGGACCGAGACCACGGTATCCAGCTCAAGGCTCACACCTTGAAGACCCAGCCTCCAACATCGCTCGAGGGTATTGAGAAATACCTCGGCAGCGGGATGATCAAGGGAATCGGTCCTGTCTATGCCACCAAACTCGTAAAGAAATTCGGGGACAAAGTCTTCGACATCATCGAGAACCAGTCAAAGCGTCTTCAAGAAGTCGATGGAATCGGACGGGAGCGACGCCAGAGGATCAAAGATGCCTGGGCGGAGCAGAAGGTCGTGCGGGACATCATGCTCTTTCTCCATGCCCACGGACTCGGGACGAATCGCGCCGTCCGAATCTACAAATCCTACGGTGTGGAGGCGATCGAACTGATCAGGGCTGACCCCTACCGACTAGCGCGTGACATTCACGGGATCGGTTTTCACTCCGCGGACGGAGTCGCCGAGAAGCTTGGCCTGCAGGCGGATTCCCTCCTTCGCGCACGCGCTGCTCTGGAGCATCTGCTCGATCAGGCTACGACCGAGGGGCACTGTGCCTTACCCCGCCGTGAACTGCTGGAGGTAGCCACCCGACTACTGGAAGTAGACGAAGAGATTGTCGCGCAGGCCTTCGAACGACATCTCAAGGACGAACGGATCATCTCGGAAAAGATCGAAGGGGAAGAGATGATCTTCATGCCCCTGCTGCGTGATGCCGAGGAACGGATTGCCAGACAGCTGAGACGCCTTTCGGAGGCCAAGGAACCCGAACCGCCGATCGATGTGGAGAAAGCGATCCCCTGGGTCGAGGAAAAAACGGGACGTAAACTCTCCCCTAGCCAGCACGAGGCGCTCAAGATCGCACTGCGCAGCCGTGCCGTGGTGATTACCGGGGGACCGGGCGTCGGCAAGACAACTCTGGTGCAGTCACTCCTGAAGATCCTAACCGCCAAGAAACTCAAGTGCATCCTGGCAGCCCCCACAGGTCGCGCCTCACAGCGGATGGCAGAAGCCACGGGACTGGAGGCTTCGACGCTCCACCGACTCCTAGAGTTTCAGCCGGCACGAGGTGGTTTCCAGAGGAACGCATCCAACCCCCTGGAAGGCGATGTTGTCGTCATTGACGAGGTCTCCATGGTGGATGTCCCTCTCATGAGCCGACTCCTAGACGCTCTGCCGCGAAAAGCCAGACTGATTCTTGTCGGCGATGCCGACCAGCTACCTAGCGTTGGTCCGGGGCTCGTCTTGGGAGACATCATCCGCAGCGGAATGATCCCGGTAGTTCACCTGAAGGAGATCTTCCGGCAGGCTGGGGACAGTCGCATCATCAGCGGGGCCCATTCCATCAACCGCGGTGAGATTCCTGATATCATCGAGGCACCAAAGGATTCTGACTTTATCTTCATCGACCGCGAGGATCCCGAGGAATGCGCCGCGACCTTGGTCTCCATGGTGCGTGACCGCCTGCCCAAGCATCTCGGTGTCGATCCGATCGAGGGGATCCAGATCCTGAGCCCAATGCACCGGGGAAGCCTCGGCATCAAGGAACTCAATCTCCGCCTCCAGGCCGCGCTGAATGCTAAAAGCGAGTATCGCGATGAATACCAAGCCTACGGTAATCTCTTCCGGGTAGGTGATAAGGTCATCCAGACCTCCAACAACTATGACAAGGAGGTCTTCAACGGCGACATCGGCCGGATCCGATCCATGGATCGGGAAGAGAAGCAGGTGCTGGTCCGTTTCGGAACGCGCGAGGTGATCTACGAGTTCAATGAACTCGACGAGCTGGAGCTGGCCTATGCCATCACCATCCACAAGAGCCAGGGTTCGGAATTCCCGGTGGTCGTGATCCCTCTTGCCATGCAGCAATACCTCCTACTCCAGAGAAACCTGCTCTACACCGGGGTGACCCGCGGAAAAAGGATGGTCGTGCTGGTGGGCCAGAAAAAAGCGCTCGGCATGGCTGTCCGAAACGAGTCAACCCGCCATCGTCATGGCGGGTTGCTTTATCGTTTGGCGAGAAACTGATTAGGTTCCCGAGAGCGCGATCGATTAGGCGGCGTGAGCCAGGTAGTTCTCCGGAGTTGCCCGTTCGCGCTTTGCCAAGGCTTTGCGCATTTTGCTTAGGGCGATGTTCTGCACTTGGCGGATCCGTTCGCGGGTGACACCGAACTTCACACCCACTTCCTCAAGTGTAATCGGATCGTTTCCATCGAGACCGAAGCGGGCGTTGATGATCTTGCGCTCGCGTTCATCTAACTGGGTGATCAGATCCCCTACCTCCATCTGCATGTTTTTGTCGCTCAGGTTCTCGAAGGGATCGACTGCAGCCATATCTCCAACCATCTCGCCGAACTCTGTGGAGTCTTCATCACCGAGTGGAGCATCTAGTGACGCGGGTCGGATAGCGGCCTGCTTGAGCAAGGTTACCTTGCCGGCATCCATGCCTACCTCCTCGGCGATTTCCTCGTCCGTGGCTTCGCGGCCGAGTTCATCACTGAGTCCTGCGCCGACACGGCGGATCTTGGCGATCTTGTCTACCAGATGAACTGGAAGGCGGATAGTCTTGCCCTGATTCGCAAGGGCCCGCTTGATTGACTGCTTGATCCACCAGGATCCGTAGGTGGAGAGCTTGCCCCCCTTGGCCGGATCGAAGCGTTCGACGGCTTTCATGAGGCCGATATTTCCCTCGGAGATAAGGTCGAGGAGGGGAAGTCCCAGATTGGCGTAGTCACGGGCGATCTTCACCACGAGGCGGAGGTTGCCTCGGATCATTTCATCCGTAGCAGCCTTGTCCCCTTTCTTGATCTTTGCGGCAAGGGTGATTTCCTGCGCAGGCGTCAGCAGCGGGTACTGGGCAATTTGGCGCAAATAGAGCTGGAATCCGGAATCTGAGTCTTCGTAGTTCATGATGTGTTTTATTTGGGTGTTTCCTTTTGCTTATTTGACAAACCCTTCGTTACGTGCGTTCGAAATCTTTTCATAAATCGCATCACCTTGTTTACAAAGTCTCGGCTATGTGTGATGGGTTCCCCTTAAGTCCATCATGATCACCCGTGTATTTTCCGCAGCCGTGGTCGGCATCGACGCAACTGAAATCGAAATCGAAGTCAACACGGGTCCAGGCGAGCCCTCGATCATTGTGGTGGGACTTCCCGACGCCGCTGTTAAGGAAAGTAAAGACCGGGTAATCGCGGCGCTTTCTAACAGCGGTTATCGATGGCCACGGAAACGCACGACGGTGAATCTCGCACCGGCAGACATCAGGAAGCAGGGCCCGAGCTTCGACCTACCTATCGCTATCGGCATGATAGCCACGGACCGTGAGGAGGATCTACCCAGACTCTCCCGCTGTTCTGTCGCCGGAGAACTGGCTCTGACCGGTGAAGTCCGCCCCATCAAAGGAGCCCTGCCACTCACGCTGGAGGCTCGTGCCCGGGGTCGTAAAGCGGTTATCCTTCCCCTTGCCAACGTGAGGGAGGCTTCCGTTGTTCAGGGGATCGAAGTCTATGGAGTCAAAAACCTGCGCGAGGCTTACGAGTTTCTCAGCAAAGCTTCGGAACTTACACCGGTCATCAGCGACGTCCTGGAGCAGAGGCCACAGGAGCATTCCTTCGAGGTCGATTTCTCCGAAGTTAAGGGACAGCACCAGGTGAAGCGTGCGATCGAGGTGGCCGTGGCTGGAGGGCACAACCTCCTGCTTCTCGGTCCACCTGGATCGGGCAAGTCGATGCTTGCAAAGCGCATTCCCACGATCATGCCGCCGATGTCGCTCGAGGAGTCCATCGACACAACCAAGATTCACTCCGTCTGCGGGCTTCTCACTCCCGGGGAGGCCATTGTTCGTCAGCGGCCTTTCCGTGACCCCCATCACACGATCTCGGATATCGGCTTGCTCGGGGGTACAAGCAACATCACTCCGGGCGAAGTCAGCCTGGCCCATCACGGGGTGCTTTTCCTGGATGAGCTTCCGGAATTCCATCGCTCGACCCTGGAGGTGCTCAGACAACCCCTTGAGGAAGGCAAAGTGACAATTTCTCGCGCCTCGGGAACCATGACCTTCCCTTGCTCCTTCATGCTAGTCGCGGCAATGAACCCCTGCCCCTGTGGGTATTATGGCGATCCCAAGCGGGAATGCCGTTGCTCTCCCGGACAGGTGGAGCGCTATCGCCAGAAGATCTCGGGTCCACTTCTCGACCGTATTGATCTCCATGTGGAGGCCCCGTCCGTGGAGTATAAGGAACTTTCCGACAACGTGCCGGCAGAGTCCTCCGCAATCATCCGGGAGAGAATCGTCAACGCCCGGGAGATTCAGACCCGCCGGTTTGCAAAGTCCAGGAAAGTTACCTGCAACGCCCGAATGAGCCATGCCCAGCTCAAGGAACACTGCAGACTGGATGACCGTGGCAACGAGCTACTCAAGAATGCCATGACTGATCTGAATTTCAGCGCCCGCGCCTACTATCGCATCCTAAAGGTTGCACGTACTATCGCCGATCTAGCTTCACATCCCGTTATCTCGCCAGATCACCTGCTTGAAGCGCTCAGCTACCGGAATCTGGACCGGAATGTCTGGCAGTGATTCTTATCCGAGAAACTGCGGATGGGTGATGAGACGGGCGTAGTCCTGGGGCGAGATGGGTCCCCTCTCATTGTTGCGTCCACGCATCGGCTCAGCATTCGTAGAAGAACGGACACGGGCTAGCCAGGTGGCATCGAGCGGTTCCTTGAGAAGATCCAGTCGGTTTGCCGCGATCGTCGTCACTTCCTTCTCACCAGTAGGCACTCCTGTGCCGACAAACCATCCCGCTAGCAGCATTGTCACGCGAACGGAGGTTGAGCGTGTGTAGTTCGTCATCGTGCAGGGAGGAGAATCCGGAGCACTCACGGCCACCCACATCGATTGGAATGTCTCCAGATTCCACATCTCGGAGTTCTGGGCTGGCGAGTAGGGATCGAAGAAGATGACAGAGGGGGCCGGCGCATCATGGGGCTGCCTGGAGAAATCCCCCCGATGTAGTCGCCAGTCAATCGAGGGTGCGGGTGATGTTTTCCCGGTCTCCAGTAGTTCGCGGAGGATAGTCTCCCAACCGGCTAGGTATTCCAGCTCTCCGGCATGACCGAGGGCAAACTCGAGGACCTCCGTCGAGATCTCATAACTATGGACCTCAACAGGCGTAGCGCTCTCACGAGTTTCAGAATTGATCACCTCTCGGATGACCTCGATTGCCGTGATGGCATTACCTGCGGGGCCTAGACCGATGTCCCAAATAACGAAAGGATCAGGCTGGTTCCAATCCCTTAATCTCTCAGCCAGAAGCTGCTGGCCCACATGGAGCTCGAGAGCTTCGGTACGAGGGTCCGTTCCGATATGCATCGTCTCTCCGTGAGCCTTGGAGCGGATGCTACGCCCACCCCCTTTCAGGGTAACAAGTTCGAAGGCCGCATCGCTGCTCTGAAGGATCATGGTCATAGCCTAGCAGTGACGGAAAGTATTACCCATGGAATTTGAGTTTGAAATTGGCATCCGCTTGCTTGTGTTTCCGGAATTTGACGAATTAGTCGAATTTGTCACAAAGAATGCTTTGCATGACGAGATGAGTGCTTTAGATTGGGTCAATCTCCTCGGAGACATAACGCAGCCGCGAGGTATCGGGGGGTATTCTCGAGGCTGCGTTATCCCAAGGGGGATGACAGGATGATTTTTAAAGGTTTAAGGTTTAAAGCTGCTGCTACTCTGTACTTCGCAGCCTTTTTTTGGCACTGATTCCCCAATAGGCCTTAGCTTTAGCCGTAAGATAAGCACTTTTGCTTGTCGGTTGCGTTTCCTCCGGGTCGCTCCCTTACCTTATGCTGATCCTAGGTAGTGCTGTCACATTGGCATCTGTGTCTACTGATTCATGAGTAAATGCACGCACAGGAGGGCTGGAAGACGGCGGGGGCAATGGGAATTAATGCCGGAGTCGGGCGGCCAAGCGCCGCTGTAGTGAATTACTGCAATCGCAGGCCAACGCCACATTGGCTCAAGGGACCTAGCCCTAAAACCTCTGAGAGCCTCTTAGATCCTCTTAGAGCTTCTTAGGCTTTAGCGGAACCACGAAATGCTACGCATTCGTGGAGAACTCTTTCTCCTGCAAAATGCTCGCTCGACCTCAACACCACATTGATGTCGCCGACGACGGCATGAGCCCCCTTGGCGAGTTCCTCAGCAAGGGTTGCTGAATTTTCCAATCCTTCAACCAGTGACTTATCCTGGGAGAGCACAACCGGCTTGGAGCCAGGCACGATAAGAATGGCCAGCGGACGGATGGAACGGGCGATCGGGTCGAGCGTCAGAATATCAGCGGTCTCTTCGGCCACGGCCGCGGCCTCTGCATGGCGCACCTCGAGCTGGATCATCCTGGCGCGGGCCTCCGGAGTCACTGACTCAATGGCATGCGTGATGGCGTCGAGGAGTGCGTGGCGAACCTCGGAAAGCTCCTCAAGCTCCTGAAGCTTCTGCAAGTCCTCGTTCTGATGGATCGCCTTGGCTAGCTGGGAGATCTCCTTGAGATAAGAATTCCTCTGGGCATCGGGCACATAATACATGACCACGAGATGCACACGGACTCCGTCAGGCGATCCGTAATCGATGCCTTGTGGACTCCAGCCCACGGCACAGAGCAACTCTCCATCGTGGTCGGAAGTGGCGTGGGGACAGGCCCATCCCCTGCCGATGCCGGTGTTATGTTGCTTCTCACGGGCAAAGGCCTTCTCGGTGATACCCCCCTCATCGGCGATCTCAGGAATGGCCTCAAGCAGGGTACCGAGAAACTCCAGGGCGTCGTTCTTGATATTGTCGGGAAGTTCGACAAGACGGCCTTCCTGGAGTGCATTGAGTAAAGCTTTCATGGGAATGAAGAGGAGTAGTCTTAATCAATACCGTACTTTCTGGCAAACCATGCGTTCACCGTGTGGGTAAGCGTCACATAACAGACGATCGTGGCGGCAATGAAGGCCCAGTAGATCGGCGGAAGCGGCACCATGTGTAGGTAGGTCGCCACGAACGGAATGTACGGGATAGCCGAACCAATCAGCATGATGAGCACTGTGGTAAGGATGAGGGCCGGACTGGCAATACTCTGGATGAAGGGGATCTTTCGCGTACGGATAACATGGACGATCAGGGTCTGGGTGATGATCGACTCCACGAACCATCCGGAATGGAAGAGAGCGGCGGCATAGGTGTCGTCATTTGCCACTCCCGGGCCACCGGCAAAGCGGTGAAGAAGCTCGGCGGGTGCGGCAAGATTGAGATTGCTGCACTTGAAGAACCAAAGCATCACGGCAAACGTCGTGTAGTCGAAGAGCGAACTGGTCGGCCCGACACACATCATAAACTTCTGGATGTTGCCGATGTTCCATTTCCTGGGCTTCTGAAGGAACTCGGGATCCACGTTGTCGTAGGGAATGCCAATCTGGGAGAAGTCATAGAGTAGGTTGTTCACCAGCACCTGGACGGGAAGCATCGGCAGGAAACTGAGGAAGTAGCTGCTGCCGACCATGCTGAACATGTTGCCGAAGTTGGAACTAGCCCCCATACGAATGTATTTGATGATGTTCGCGAAGACCTTGCGTCCTTCCAGGATACCGTCCTCGAGGACCATGAGGCTACGCTCTAGCAGGATGATATCGGCCGATTCCTTGGCGACATCGACGGCCGTATCGACCGAGATACCGACATCAGCGACGCGCATAGAGAGGGCATCATTGATGCCGTCCCCCATGTATCCGACGACATGTCCCTTCTTCTGAAGGGCGACGATGATGCTCTCCTTCTGGGCCGGCGAGAGGCGGGCGAAGACGCTAGTCTTCTCGGCGAGATCCCCTAGCTGGTCCTCGTCCATACCAACGATCATGTCGCCGGTGATGATCTCCCCAGCGTCAAGATGGACGTCCTTGCATATCTTGCGAGTGACCAGCGCATTGTCCCCGGTGAGGATCTTGGTGACTACTCCGTGGCTGGCTAGAGAAGCGATGGCCTTTGAAGCGGACTCCTTCGGTGGATCCAGGAAGGCAATATAACCGAGCAGAACCAAGTCGCTCTCGTCGGCGATGGAGAAGGTCCCCTTGTCCCGGGGGAACTCTCGGTAGGCGATGCCAAGCACGCGGTAGCCGTCGCGGCTGAGTGACTCGAATTCCTCCAGTAGGTCGTTCTTGATCAGGTCGATCATCATGTAGACCTCCTCGTCAACCTGATAGTGGGTGCAGGATTTGAAGATGTCTTCCACGGCCCCCTTGCAGATAAGGACGTGGTCTCCCTCGTAATCAACCACCACGGACATCCGCTTACGCTGGAAGTCGAAGGGGATCTCGTCGACTTTTTTGCAGCCGCGATCCACATCCAGGTCGGTGTGGGAAAGAACGGAGTTATCCAGCAGGTTACGAAGCCCTGTCTGATAGTAGCTGTTCATGTAGGCGTAGCGGAGGACATCCTCGCTCTGGCGCCCAGTAACATCCACGTACTTCTCCAAGATGACACGGTCTTGGGTGAGCGTTCCGGTCTTGTCCGTGCAGAGGATGTCGATCGCCCCGAAGTTCTGGATCGCGTGGAGCTTCTTCACGATCACCTTCTTCTTGGACATGGCGAGAGCACCCTTGGCAAGGTTCACCGCCACCATCATGGGCAGCATCTCAGGGGTCATGCCGAGCGACACAGCCAAGCCGAACATCAGGGCTCCGGACCAATCATGCTTGGTGATTCCAATGATCAGGAAAACCACGCTGACCATCACCAGCATAAAGCGAATCATGAGCCAGGTGAACCCGGCGATGCCTCGATCGAAGCTCGTCAGTACGGGAGCGCTGCCCAGCTTCTCGGAGATGGAACCGAAGTGGGTGCGGATGCCGGCATTCACCACCACGGCCTTGGCCGTGCCGCTGACCACGTTACTGCCTTGGAAGACGGCGTTCGTCATCTCGATGACTGCCTTGGACGGTTCGGACGGGGTCTCGGAATGCTTCTCGATCGGCATGGATTCACCGGTCAGCGAGGATTGACTGACAAAGAAGTCCTTGGCCGTGATCAACCGGAGATCCGATGGGATGATGGATCCGGCCTGCAGGACCACAATGTCCCCCGGGACGATCTCCGACATGGAAATCTCCACTTCACGGCCGCCACGGATGACATGGCAGTTGGTCTGGACCATTGCGTTAAGGGCCTCTACGGCCTTGCCAGATTTATGTTCCTGATAATAGGAGAGCCCGACCGAAATCACGACCATCAGACCCACGATCGTGGAGGAGGCCAGATCACCGGTGGCTAGGGAAATGGCAGCGATCACAAGTAATTGGATCACCAGCGGATTTTTGCACCGGGTCAGTATCTCCGCGATGAAGCCCATTTTCTTCTTATGACCCAAGTCGTTCGCCCCCCATTCGTGACGGAGAGTCTCGACCTCCGTCTCTGAAAGACCTTCCTCGCGGCTCTTCATGGCGAGGAGGGCGGCGTCATGTTGCAAACAGCAGACATCCAGAAGACGCTTCTCGTGATCTGTCACCGACTCGGAAGCTTCCTTCTTGGCCTTGGAGAGGCTAGCAGGAGTGATTTTTCCAAAGAGATTCTTAGTCATGGCAGCCAGCATCTTTGGCACCCCTAACTAGGAA
>JAPJNA010000021.1 GCA_026461395.1 Chthoniobacterales bacterium
ATCCTAGAGTCCCTTACCACCATAGTATCTTCCAAGTCTATCGCGCAGAACCCAGAGAGCCATTGTGGGTCAGCCGACCGCTCCCCAATGACGATGTCGGAGCTGCTGTCCCCGTTCTCCCGATTGGTGCAGACCAGTTAGATCAGGGAACCATCTACGGGAATGTCTACAGCGTCTACGATAAGGCCGGAAAAAACTACAGCGGAGTCGTTGTAGGGGATTCCAGCTTTTCGATAACTTATCCTATGGGAGAGGGCGACCCAGTCATGAAATCTGGGAATATGGTTATCAGCCTTGGTCGCTAGTCTGAGTACAAGTTTGAGAACCCCACTTGTTTTTGGCGAAACACGGCATCCTGCAACCATGCAACCCTGTCGCTGGGTACCACGATCTCATTGACTCTCAGGTAGCTGTTGACCTTAAGCAGCAAATTGGTAAACGAGTCCGCTCGAGCGTACTTTCTTCCCCCTTTACTAGGGAGAGTCATCTATACCCTCTCATATCCTTTTTCATTTTCTGACGGTCTCCATCAGTTCCTTTGCGCGGCTTTAAGACTGCAGCGCGGGCCGGTATTATTGAGATCATTTCTGAGTTGATCATCGGCAACGGAGTTAACCTGATCACTGACCACTGCGCCTGGATTGAAAGCCGTGATGATGTAAAAGCGTTTGGGCAATCCCTGAGGTGGGGTTTCTGCCAGAAAGACTGATTGGAGGTATTCTGGATGAATCATTGTTTATCCTTCGTGACGGCTAAATCTTCTTTTGTGATCGTGGCTGGAACGCTCGGAACGTGAATAACCTCCTTGATTCCGGTGCTCCTGAGAGTAGTCCAGACGGGGTCGTCTTCTGAGATGCGGGTCTTGAGGCAAATGACGTGAGGTCCGAGGGCCATGAATCCGAAGCCAAGTGTTCCAAGATCACTTCTGCGCCTCACATCCAATCCAATCACTGGAGAGAGGGAGATCCCTGATTCTTTTGAGCTCTTCTGCAATGCCCTGATGAAGCTCGTCATCATGGTGGTAAATCCATGGCCGAATTGGCCATCGTAAGAGCCTTGATAATCGTATTCAAGAGCCTCGCGTCCTGTCTTTGATGGGAAGCAGAAGTAGGTGATTCCGGACTCATAAACAGTACCTGGCTTGGTTCGGATATAGGGACACGGCATGAATACACCAGAGAACCCATATCCGAGGTATTCCACAAAGCTGTCGGCGATCAGAATGCTGTTGGCCTGATAGGAGACCCAGCTCTGCTTCTCATCACAGTCGGTGGGTTGCTGTTTGACGCCGAGAACCTCATCCTCCCCACACTGCATCACTAGACCAAAGTCAGCTCCATTGTGTGCTTCTGGAAATCGAAACGCTCCGTAGGGAAAATAGGATCTTATGGCTCGAAGGATCTCCACAGGGGGCTCTAGCAAGGTGACTTCGCCTTGAGGTGTCTGAACGGTTTTCATGATGGGTTATTATACCAACGCTACTAGACACAGAGTGTCCTAGATATATCAACGGCGTTGTGGAAGTTGGGGTTCATTGTCACGCGAAATCGCTTTCTCTCTCGTGGTATGGATCTCGTAACGGAAGAGCTAGAATCTCGTCGAGGGGATACTTGCAGGATGGATAGATGTTGCCTGGGTATCCTTTCCAATCACGCACGGTCGGCGTACTCCGCAACACGGAATCCTCGAAGCAGTCCAGAAGACGGACTTTGAAATAGGCCTGATAATGGAGAAATCTCGGCATTTGGCTCCAGATGGGACCGAAGCCTCCTGTCTTATTTAACTCGCACTGAAGGATCTGCCGAAACCGATCATCCGCTTCACCTGACTGCACGGCTTGAAGGATCCTCCAGACACGTATCCCTCCTAGAAATGTTTGGATTTCGCTGTGTAGGGGATTTTTACGCCAACCATCTAAATCATCGCCTTCTTCGCGATGTTTGAAGTGAAGGATACCTAGGATCAGGGAAAGGGGGGGCTCCGATTTTCTTGATTTCACGGAAGTCCGCTGGGTCTCGTTCCACCAAGTCAGTTTTTGCCCAGCTTCCTCATGGAATAATTCGGAAAAGCTGATGGGAGAACGATGATTCACCTGAGCCGCTCCGATCTGCCGTGCAGGTCTGTGCGTGATAGGAGGGAAAAAGTGGCTCACTATTTGGCTGACTAGCAGGCTCCCGCCTCCAAGAACGAATTGTGATCGGGTCAAGGGTAGGGTTGGAACATTCATGGGTGTCTTTCTTGGATTTAGGGTTAGGACACCGGGATTCCGGAAATAAAAAAGCCGCCGTCTCCAGTCAGGAAGCGGCGGTTGGATCCGAGAGACTGATTTTGTTCAGAGGATTTCTCCCTCCGCACATCGGATGAGTTTCCTCATCCAGCCACCTTGGGGTCTGTCTCCTCCCAGGTTGGCACCCCCCGCTTTCGCGAAGGAATTCCTGATGTCTGGGAACATAATGGCAGAAGCCACCCCAAAAAGGGAAACTCACCGTGTGTCATAGATACCCGGGCTGCCGGAATCGCTTTTCCTTTCCCTTGCAGTGGTTACAGCAGCACGCTAGGTGGGAGGAATGTCACGCCCATCCCCAGGTAGAGCTTCATCCCCGACGATCCGAGCATCCCGTTCAAAAGGAAATCCCATGATGGCTCCCACTAGAGAAAAAGCTCAGGGCATCATTCAGGGAAATACCTCCCGCGATCACATCTATAGGATCTTCGTCATCTTCTCGGAGGTGCAGAACGAGCGATTTCCGACGCTCAAGAAACTGGCGAAACTCTGCGACCGGAACGACAGAACTATCCTGAGGGATATCGATCAGATCAACGGGCTGCTGAGCAGCTTTGAGACCACCCATGCTGAATTCGGCAAGGTCGACAGCAACGCCATCGAGTTCGATCATCACAACGGCGGCTACCGCTTGCGCCATAAGCTCAACCACTTTCCCATCATCCGTGTCGAGGACCGAGATCTTCTGATGCTTCATTTCCTCCGCCAGTGTCTGGAGCCGTACAAGGACACAGGAATCGGCAAGAGCATGATTGAGTCATTCAATCATACCTTTGGCATCCTGACCGGAACGACCGACTGGAAGCAGTGGGAACGGATCGTCCACTTCCGCTTCGAAGGTAAGCCCGAGGTTTCACGGGAAGATGTGAAACTCTTTGACCTACTCCACAAGGCGATCAGGGAGAACCTTCAGGTCTCCCTCGACTACAAGCCAGCCAAGGACCCCAAGAGCACCCGCATTGTGGAACCACACTTCCTCTTCATGCGCAACGGCTCCTGGTATCTTTACTCCTCCAAGGCCGGCAAGCCCGAGAAACGGACGCTGAAGTTCGCCCGCATCAGCAACGCCAAGCTGACAGGTGAAAAGTTCACCCACGTTCGGATCGATCCCAAGGATTGCTTTGAATACAGCTTCGGAGTCGTACCCAGTCAATTAAAGGCGCGCAAGAATCCGGTTGTATTGGAGTTCACCAAGGATTCTGCCCAGCGCGTCTCCGAGACGGTTTGGCACCCTGAGCAGAAAATAGAGAAACTTCCCGATGGGGGAGTGCGTCTGGAACTTCCTTTCGACGAACCGACCTATCTCGAGCTGAAGCCCTGGATTCTCAGCTGGGGAGTCTCGGCTAGGATCATCAGCCCCAAAGCCCTGAAAGACAAAGTGGCAGAGGACGTGCGGGCGATGGCGGCGGCGCTAGTCTAATCAAAGACTAACTAGCTAGCTCATTATATTTAATGACTATGAAACCTTGCTTAAAAAATCGCGCAACTCATCTTCCGACTTAACGGGCGTGTAGTCGTCTTCCAAGTAGCCATTGGGGCCTTCGATGCAAAGCTGAAAGCCCGCAACTTTTTCAGTCGCTAAAGTTACAGTTTCTCTAAAGTTTCCCATACCTTTCTTCTTGCGAACTATAAAAAGGGGCTTAGGTGAGACTGCACATAAATGGCATTCAGGGCATTCCCAATTATCTCGACGATTAATTCTCATGGGATTGTCCTTTTCTGACAAAAGACAATGAGGGCACAGGCCGTCGCTAAATTCTTCAAACATGATGTTTATATCTAATTAACGATAAATATGTTTTCAATTAATTTCTTTATCTCACCGTCAAGCAATGACCCTGCTGAATAATCCGCCGCTGATATCAGGTTGACTCGGCCTTCATCCAGTAGGAGCTTGGCCTTCTTTTTTGCGGAGGCGACAGGCTTGTGAACGGCAACTGAGTACCCCCCCTCTTTCTTCACCAGGCTCATGCAGGGGACGTCGGTCTCCCCGTCACCGATGAAGATCATTCGGTTGAAGGGAATGGGCCGTTTCTCCATCGGCTGATAGGCGTTGATGCCGGCCGTGTCCCAGACATCAAGGCAGCCCTTGTTAATGCGGAAGAGGAACTGGGTCTTGGTAGTGTAGTTCACGGCCATCGAGGGCCATTTCGCGATGCCGTTCTGGTCGTAGAGGAAGGAGGAGGCGTAGATCGTCTTGAACTCCTTCCCGATCCGGCACCCCTCGATCATCTCCTTGATGCCAGAGGAGATGATGTAATGCTCGAGCTTCACCCCCTTGCTCTTGGCGAATCTGTTCATCCTCCCGAACCATCCTGTTACCCCAGGGAAGAAATCAATGCCCTTCCCGTGCTTCTGGAAAGAGGCACGGGTAAGTTCGACCCCGTTGTGCATCCCTGCCTCCCTGACCATCAGGAACATGTAGCAGAGGATCGGATCGGCATCCTGTTCTTTGGCCAGTTCCATCGCCATCTTCCAGAAGTGCTTCGGCTTCACCCCGAGCTGGGGAATGTACCCGTACTCCTGCATATAGCGGGGACAGAGTGTCCCATCGAAGTCGTAGCAGATGGCAACTGTGCGGTTCATGGGATGATGTTATGCGAGGTTTTCAGGGGGCACAAGGCGTCGCCCAAGGGGACGACGCGATAAGGCCGAGATGATAGGATCTGACTGATTAGACAACCTTGCGCGTCTCACCATCGGAGTCATCCTCCGATGTGGCGTTGTCTGGGCAGGATGCTGATGGGATCGGAGGTGGGGTGCTTGAGGTGGGCTCATGTGTCTTCCCCGCGCTCTGATGGGTCGACTGCGCCGACTCATCAGATGGATCGCGACTGACACCCTTGGATGATTTGGCCTTGCCATTTTTGCGTCGGGGGCGTTTTGAGGTCTTGGGCTGAACGGGAGCATTCTTCGGGGAATCCTCCACGGCCTCTGCATGCTGATCGAGTTCCGCCAGGAAAATCGCATCAGTGGGAGTTTCTCCCGCAAAGAGCACCTTCATGTATGGTCCAAAATAGCGGTTGGCTGTCCCCATGGCTGTGCTGAACAATCTGCGGATTGTTTCTCCTTCGAGCCTCCCGTCCGTCATCAGATATGAAACCCTGAACTTGGCTTCCCCATCCGAGTTGTCAAAGTCGAAGCTTCCCAACACTAGGCCGTAGTTGGCCCGGGTCAGGAATTCCATGGCGAGGGGACGGAACTTCTCCGTTGCCAATACGGGATATTGGATACAGATCTGGAGCACATCACCTGTTTTATCAAATTTGAAGGAGCAGTTCTGCAGAACGCCGCCGGAGTTCATTGAGAACCAGACGCGGCGCTCTTCACGGTTGGAGCTATAGCGGATATCCGCAGCCTCGAAGTGATCGAGCAGGGCTTGGAAAGGATCGCCGTAGATGGGGTTATGGTCGTCGTTGCTCATGGGTTAATGGGGTTGTGGGTATGGGTTATCGGTGATGGGGGTTGGTATTACTCTTTTTAACGTTTTGATATTTTAACTTTTCTACTCCTAGAACTGAAGGTCTGCGTGTGTCATGAAGTCATCATGCATGGGGAGGACGACAGCATCTGTCGTCGGCATTTAATTCATTTTGAACCCCGTCTCAGCTAACTCCCCGAGGCAGTGGGGGCAGAGTGCGGATTGCCATTCACGTCCGCACAGTTCGCGCCAGGTCCATCCTGGACTTGTCACCTTCCCCTCGATGGCCGCCACGGGTCCATCGATCGGGCAGAGGAACGGGGTGATCTTTGCAGTCCTTGACTCCGGAGCGGCAAAGAAACGGCGGGAGTGAAGGTCATCAATCAAGGGATCATTCTGCCTGTTGAAGGAATGATGCAGCTGGGCGGTAAAATCCCAGAATGGAAGATCCCCGCGACTTCCAGCATGGCGCACCTCGATCCCGCCGATGCTGAAGCTCATAGCTGAGCGCTCTGTCGAGGAGAGGGCTCGCCTGAATCCGTAGAAGCACTCCTTGAAGAGACGCCGTACTTCCTGCGGGGATCGGCGTTGCTTCACGGTGAATCCTTCCGGGATCAGCTCCTGACGGTTGTCCGGAAGGTAGATCCATTCCTGGGTCTTGCCCGCAGGGCCGCACTGCAGGATGTAATCGGCATTGCGGGATCGCTCGAGGAGGACGGCCAGAAACAGATAATCTTCTGTATTGCAGAGCTTCCCTCCCCCTCTGGGAGCGAGTTGCGTGTCAGGCGCGATCTCATGGAGGTCAGTGCGACTACCAAGTGTCTTGCGAGGAGTCTTTAGTAACGAGAGATCCGCGAGCGCCTTCAGACGACGGCGTTTTGCAGCGGACTTTTCCTTGGCTGCTTCCACCTCGTCGAGCCGGATGCGCTCTAGGATCATGGCCCTCGTTTTCTCGTCGAGATCCTCCTCAGCCAGGAGGTGATCGTAGAGAGTGCCGTGCTTCATAATCATGCCGCGAAACCGAGGATCTTGCCGGATTGGACTTCGGGCTCCTCCACAGCGTCGTTGTAAAGCTCCGCGAGGGAAATGCTGCCGCCTTCCGGCATGGGTTTGCCTAGTTTGTCCGCGACTTTTTTTGCCTCCTCGCGAGAGAGTCGACCGAAGACCTTGCGAGCAAGCAATCGTCCCGGTCGAAGAAGCGCCGGATCAAGCTGTGTCGCCTGGCAGTTGATGGTGCAGAGAACCTGCAGTTTCATAAAGGACCCCATGAGGCCGTCTGTGATCTGCAGAAGCGACGAGACCTCGGAACGGTTGTCGTCCTCACGGCGCATCAAACATTTCTCGCTGTCCTCCAGGATGATTACGAATTTTTTGTCCTCATGCTGACGGCTCTGATCCATCCAGAATCCGACGAAAGAAGGTTCGCTGATGATTCCGGCGTAATGGGGTTGCAGGAAATAAAAGCGATGGGTGTCCATCAAGTTCGCGATCAGGGATTTTAGATACGTACTTTTGCCCGTGCCCGGTTCGCCTTCCATGATCACGATACCGGAGTTCTTCGACTTCAGCTTGTCTTTTAGCCGATCCGACCAATCCGCAAATCCCGACCCGTAGTGCAGGTCCAGTCCTTCATTATCCAGCGGCTCGAAGTCCTTGATATCCACCTTCTGCGTACTCAGGCCATCATCGCATTTTCGCAGCAGATGGAATGAGGGCAGGGTTTTGTCGACCTTGATCATGTAGCGCTTGAGGCGCATCGCCGCGAGGATGACGCGGCGCGGGGATGATGCGTAAACCTTGAGCGAGCCATCATCGTAATGGACGAAAGTTCCCTGGCGCGTGCCGAAGACCAGGTCTTTCCGATGAACAGCGCCCGATGCGTAGCTGGCGTCACCGCGGATCAGCACGGCACGGAGTTCTTCGCGCATCTTCTCTATGTCCCAGCTGTCCGAGGGAATGCAGAGTCGGTGCAGGGGGCGAGCACCGTAGTGGAGAAGCACAGGAAGGGGGGCCCTATTGTAGTCATCCGAGAAAGTCGCGATGTCCGTGATTTCGAGATGTAGGTTTCCGGAGGTAGCTTCACAGCGGGCGGCATAGCTGCGGAGATGAGGGCTCCGACCATAAGGGGTCAGATTGGAAGCAAGCTTGTTCTGAGCATTGGAAGTCTGGGAGTCCGGAGCGGTATTCTTGTCGGAGGTCATGGAGGTATCGGTTGTGGTCATGATGAAAAAGGAGAGGGTGTTTGATCAGTGGGCCTGACTGCGGCAGCCGTTCCATCCGCCCGAGGAATAGGTTCCTCTGGCAGGGGCGCTCCACCCGGTGCGGTATCCGCCTCCGTTCCAGCAGTTGCCGCGATTCCAGCCATTCCACCCCCCGTTGCAGTTGTTCCAGTACGGGCGGTTCCAGCCCCCCCCGTATCCATACCCATAGACAGGGAAATACCCCCCTCCGTAGACCCCGTATGTCCCGTAAGGAGAGCCGTAATATCCGGGATAATAGGTTCCATAGGTTGGCGCCACATAAGGAGTGGTCACCGTTGTTCCGTTGGGATAAGTGATTGTTGTGCAGGAGCAAAGAAGAGATAAAATCATTATTAAGGCAATAATGTTAGCTGAATAACGTAATTTCATTATGTTAGTTATAGCGTTTATTTCCGAGAATTCCGAGCCGATTCGGCCGGCTGGCATCACGTTGGACGGACACATCCTGTCTGTTCATGGGTCAGGTGTGGGGATAATGGGTTCAGCGGATACCCGCCGCGTCGAGGGTGGCAATGGCCATGGCACGCGCTCCTTCCTCCTCCGGGACATTGTTCTCCACGATCATGCGTATCACCTGGGCCTGTGTCAGGGGTCGGAAGACCTTTAGGCTGCGCCGATGTTCGCGCAGGGCCTCCTCCGCCTCGTCACGGGTCGCCGTTTCCCAGGTGCGACCCCGGCGGATCTGGATGATGGTTCGGGCAAGGTAGAACCCACACTCCTCCGAGTGGTGGAGCATGGAGTCCACGTCGAGGAAGTTTCCCTCCTCGTCCCGGTCGAGGAAGAGTGTCGTGACATGGGCATCGTTGAGCGGGTCGTATTGGATATGTGAAGTTTTCATGGTGAGGAGTGGAGAGATCGGGGTAGTGACTTGTTTCGCCATGAACATCCGAAAAATTTGCGACAGGGAATGTCGCTCCATCGTCTGTCATTAAATTCGGACCGACACCTCCTGTCGTTGCCGGCTGATTTGTTCTGTTCACACAAGCTATGTCTTCATCCCGAGACCTCCTGCAATCGGAGCTTCCATTCCGGACTCGCAGCTCCGATTCCATCTGGGAGCGGATCCCTGAGCCACGCAGGAGCCGGCTTCAGCGCATCACCGACTGGCTCTCGACTGCTTTTCTGCTCCCATTCCTCAAGGGTCTGCTTGCTGTCATTGAGGCCTCCAGGGTGCTCTCGGTGATTCCCTCACCTGTCTGGATGATCGGCTCCATGCTCGTCTCGATAGCGGTCTATTCCTCACGGATGGGATGGAGCCTAGCCTGGGGCTTCATCACCCTTCTGATGATTCATGAATGCGGACACCTTCTTGCTGCTCGTTATTACGGGGCACGCATGAGCGTTCCGATCTTCATCCCGTTTATCGGAGCGCTCATCAACATGAAGGAACCGATGCGGAATGCCTGGCACGAGGCGGTCTTCGGCATGGCAGGGCCTGTCCTCGGCTCCCTTGGAGCATGCATTTGCTGGGTCATTGCAGGTGCCGCCGGCAGCTTCTACTTCAGCGAATTGGCAATCATTGGCTTCTTTCTCAACCTTTTCAATCTCATCCCCCTAGGCTTTCTGGACGGAGGACATATTGCGGTCGTGCTCACCCGATGGCTCTGGATCCCCGGCTACCTCATGATGGCTGCCTTCGCATGGTTTGTGCACAGCCCGGTCGTGCTCATCTTACTGGCAGTCATGCTGCCCATGGTTTTATCACTCTTTAAGAAGAGGACCCGGAAACAGCGCGATTACGACACGGTTTCTTTGGGCAAGCGCCTGTCGATGGGAGCCCTCTACATTGGTCTTGTCGTATTCCTTGCCGGCTCGATCTCCTGGATCTTCATCAAAAACATCCATCCGGCGCTCAAATCGGGTAAACACCTCACCTCTCTGTCATCTGGGCCACAGATCCCATCGATCAGAAAATAAATACGAAAGATGCCACCGACATCCTTTTTATCTTCTGTATCGATGCAGGTAGGGAATGGCAGCTTAACTAATTGAATTAAAGTGTAATACAATACTTAAAAGACCATATGTAATACAATACAACTAATATACAATAACCAATATGTAATAC
>JAPJNA010000022.1 GCA_026461395.1 Chthoniobacterales bacterium
CACAGGGTTGCAATCCACCCAACAACCATCCACAACATCAACCAACCAATACCATCCGAACTTCAGTTTTGATGTGTCCCAACTTTGGGGTCAGGTCACATCGACTTGCCAAGCTTGATCCAAAGATCGGGACCTTCCATGAGTTTGGGAAGACCATGAGCCAGGAAGGAGAGTCCTATGAGGATGCGGAGGAGTAATAGGCCTGTGTCACGGTACTTGCTGAGATAGCGAAAGATCATGGCCATTGGAATGCCCTCCGCAGTCAGCACTCACAAGAAAAAACGTTTCTTGAATGAACTGAGGGAAAAAGAGATCTCTGGAAATCTGATTGATGAGGGAGAGGCAACACGTTAAACAACAGGTCGCATGAAGACCCTCTCCAGCCTGCTTTCCGCCACCGCCGCGCTCGGTGTTCTACTCCTTGCCGGGTGCGCCAACGGACCGAAGGTCGATCCGCAGATCACTGCGGCCGTTGCTTCTGCCAACGTGAACAAGAGCACCTACAACAAGATCTTCAACGCTCAGACGCTCTCCTACGCGGATATCATGAACTTGGTCCACGGCCATGTTCCCTCCCACATCACTGTTGGCTATCTCCGCAGCACTCAGAAAGTCTATGACTTCAGCTATTCCCAGCTTGCCTCACTCAAGGCTGCTGGAGCTAAGCCGCATCTGCTGAATTATCTCACAGAGACCCAGGGCTTCTATGGCAACAATGTGCCACCGAAGCCGGGCAACAAAATCCCGGGTGATGTGAAGTACAACACCAAGCTGAACCAGGATCAGCAGCCTTTCTACTACAATGCTCCTCTGGTCGATGATTGGTACGACTCAGCTTATACCGAGTCTTGCTACAGTCCCTTCTCTTTCGACACCGGCGGCGGAGGTTAGGGTTTGGCTTAGTTCAGGCTTTGGTTGGACGATCAGGGGTCTTCCTATGAGATGATGAGCCCTAGAGTTCATCAGTTTTTCTTCGGCCAGTGAAGGCCCCTTCTTTTTTTACCCAGCGATATCCTTTCCTTGGGATACTTCTGGCCGCTATTGCTGGGATACTCCTTAGTTCCTTTTTTGGCTATGGATTGTGGCTACTGGTGGTGGTCTGCAGTATTTGTCTGCTCCTGTTTTTGTTCCGCAGGCAGGGTGGAATGTGTTGGGCGGCAACGCTTGCTGTTTTTGCTCTTCTTCATCTTTGGAACTGGGACTTGTCACCGACGCGCAATCTTGCGCCCTACCTTGATTCGATAGGGAGCGAAGCAACGGGAAATGAGCTTGCCGTACGGGGTATCATCATTGGTGAGCCAAAAATTAGCCGCTCGGGATCCGCCACATTCCCGATGCGACTTGAGGAGTTGAGAGGAATGCAGGATGGGAATCTTCTTACAAGGGCCCCGCTGAAAGTGCAGGTACGCTGGGCGGGAAATCAACCCTCCTACGGAGATCGTGTGCTCTTCCAGGGCATACCGATGAGACCTGCCCCCCCTCGTAATCCGGGAGAGATGGATTATAGGCGATGGCTGGAAAGGCACGGTATCACCATCCGTTTCGAGGTGGATCCCTCGATTCCCGGGACGATCGAATCCAGCGGGCATGGAAATCCACTCATGGTCTTTGCAATCCGAGCGCGTCACCGCATGGAGGAAATCCTCTCGATCGATATGGAGCGAGTATCGCAGGTGAGGGGGGCGATCGAAGGAATCTGTCTCGGTGTCACCGAGCACGCACCCGAGGGATTTACAGATGACTTCCGGTTTACCGGTACCATGCATCTCTTCGCCGTCTCGGGCCTACACGTTGGCATGCTCGCTGTGATTCTCTGGTTCGTACTTAAAGCTGTGCGTATCCCGAGGACTTGGGCCGTGATTCTTACCATTCCGATGCTCTTCTTCTTTGTGCTGGTGACCGGAATGAAAATAGGGAGTATCCGCAGCGCTACCATGGCCTCGATTCTGTTGATCGGGATTACCCTCTTCCGGCGCTCCCCGTTACTGAACACCCTTGCCGCCGCCGCTTTTTTTCAACTCGCGCTGGATACTAACGATCTCTTTTCTGCAGGCTGGCAATTCTCCTACTCGGTGGTCTTCGCGATTATCGTAGCGGCACCGCGCATTGAGGCCTGGCTAATTCGGCTACACGAGCCTGATCCTTTTCTGCCCACCAAGCTGATCGGGAGGCGCGAGAGGTGGGGATTCCGGGTATGGCATCATGTGTCCGGTCTAGCAGCCGTCTCAGCCTCTGCCTGGATCGGAGCGATCATTCCGACGCTCGCCTATTTCCACCTTATTTCCTTCTCTGCATTCGGAGCCAATCTTCTGGCTGTCCCGCTTGCCTTCCTAGTCATCTCCTTAGGTGCCTTGTCGCTTGTTGCTGGAACGTTTTCCAGCTGGATGGCTGGAGCGTTTAACAATGCCAACTGGCTTATCACCAAGCTCCTTCTCTTTATCGTTCAAACTAGCGCCCTGATGCCCGGAGGACACTGGTTCGTGGGTACTTCTGCTCCAGCCTTCCCAGTAATGACCATTCTCGATCTGCGAGGAGGCTCCTGCGCGGTGATCAGGGATGGTAGCCAGTTTGTGCTTATCAATGCAGGGAAGAAGAGAGATGCCGTAGCAACTATTCTGCCGTTCCTGGAATCTGTGGGGGCGAATTCTATCAGGAGTTGTCTCATCACCAAGCTGGATGCCTCTCATCTCGGGGGCTTGCCTATTGTCAGAAAGGAAATCCCCGTCCGGGAAGTCTTGGTTGCCTCAACGCTTTCTCACTCGCAGATTGCGAAGGGCATCCTCTCGTCAGTTAATTCGCATACGGTTTTTCCCGGTAAGCCTATCTCTCTTTCAAAGCGGGTGAGCGCGGAGTTACTGACAACAGGCGACAAGGGTCCTCCGGTAATCCGCATCCAGTTGAGTGAATCCCGAATTCTGCTCCTTCCTTTAGCAGATCAGGAACTGATCTCTTCCCTCTCGGTCGTGTCTGATGATTCCCTTCATGCAGATGTGCTTATGATGCCGTTAGGTGGGGCTGAATTGGCCTCCACGCTGGCCCTTATCGCAAGGATCGCTCCGAAGGCCGTAATCACACAGGTCGAACTCTTCAAACAAAACGGCGTCCCGAGCGGTGAGTGGGAACGTCTCTTGGCAGAGAAAGGCATCAAGCTTTTCCGTCAGGACAAAAGTGGAGCGCTCTTCATCGAATCCGCCGCAGAAGGAACTTCAGTTAAGCCGTTTTTAGACAATTCAAATTTGAATCGCTAAGAGAACGAGAGAGAGGAGATCCTCTGTTCGAAGAGGTTGTGCCGTGACGGATCGTAATGGTGGCCGATGAAGCCGACTGACTCGGCGCCTCTCACATTCTGTTCCAGGTCATCAATATAGAGCGTCGTTGAGGGATCCACTCCGAACTGGGTTTGGGCCATTTCAAAAATCCGTGGCTCGGGTTTCATGACGCCCGCCTTGTAGGAGTAGACGCCATCAACGAAGAGCGCCGTGAAGAAATCATATTCCTCGAAAATATGATCGTGGTGGATGCATCCGATATTGGAGAGAAGGTAGAGCGGTGTCTTCCCATGCAGCGAGCGGGCCCACTCAAGCATCGGGGTGTTGATCTGAAAGATTCGTGTCCAGAGCTCCATGAAGTGGTCCTCGGGTCCGTCATGGGCAAAGGCCTCTCGGACTACACGAATGAACTCCTCTCTACTGATGGTGCCGGTTTCATGGGCCATCCGGTGCGGGTGAAGTTCCTCGATCGAGGGTGCAGACTCTCTGCCTGTGTGAGAAAGCAAGGCCCTCTCCGCAATAAAGTAGTCAAAGGTCAGCAGAACATTACCGATGTCAAAGATGACGGCGTTGATTTGAGGCATTGGAAAAAAGGGAAATAGAGGAATGAAAAAAGAGCGAGGTTAGGTAAAACTCTTCAGGTTTCAGGCATCAAGTTTCATCCTTCCTTGAGGGCCTCTTCAAGGACCGCAATCGCCGAATTTCTGGCTCCTTCCGGAGTTCCTGTTTTCCAGGCATTGGCTTCCCATGTCTTCCAGACTTGGGCTCCATGGGAGAAGGCATGCCTCACAGCCGCCCCGACGGCCTGAGGAGATGTGGCGGTGCATCCGCAGTTTTCGGTCGTCAGGAGTTCTGCGTTGCCCTCCTCCTGTCCCGGAATGATCTGGCTCATGATGAGAGGAGTAGCAGCGGCTAGGCATTCCTGGACGGTGGCGCCCCCAGCCTTGGCCACGACGAGATGGCTCGAGGCCATCCTCTCTGGCAGGTTCTCCATCCATCCCTCGATCTTGATCGGGCGATCAAACGTTGAAGCAATCTTCTGTAGTGCTGTGCGTAGTTCCTCATCCCGACCACAGGCCGCGGAGAGTTCGATCCCCTCTACCTCGCCGAGATGCTGTAGGATTTTCGCTGCATTCTTCTGGCCCGGATTTACAAGAAAGAGGACCTTGGGAGTTCTAGAAGGTCCCGGTGCCACTCTCTCCCCACGAAGGGTTTCGAAGAGTGCAGGTACGGGAAATCCCGTCACTCGCAGGATCTCACGGGAAACGCCGGCTTCTTCCATGACCTGGGCGGTAACCTCATTTGGAACAAGAAAGAGATCCGAGTGCCCGCTGTACCAGAGCGAGTTGATGGAGATCGAGTCCGTGACCTCGGTGACGGTGCGGAAGGGACGGTTCACCTTGCCGTACAGATGATCGAGCAGGTGGTTATATCCGGGGTAGGTCGAGGCGATGACCGCTGGGTTCATCTCGGAGATTTTCTTGCTAAGCAGGCGGGCGCCTCGCTTGTAAACAGAGACCCTACCCGGGGCTGCCTTGTCCTTGTCTAGAAACTTGTAGAATCCGCCCCAGAGTCCCGGGAAGTGGTTGATAAAGAAAAAGTATCCCTTCTGGGCTAGTGTGTAGAGCGGACCGTAGGCCTCGGCGAAGAGATCCCTCACTTCGACTTCCCGTTCGGGATCAAGAGAGCGCAGAGCGATTGCCAGATTCCTGGAGGCTGCATTGTGACCCTCCCCGAAGGCGGAGGTAAGAATCAGGATCGGTCGCTTCATGGATGATTTGGAAAGAGGAGGTCGACTCAGAGCCACTTCCTGCTGCGGAAATAGAGGAACATCGACACAGAGATCGAAATCAACACGAGCCAGCAGGCAGGATATCCATAGCGCCATTCGAGTTCAGGCATGTTGTAGGGGCTGTCACGGAAATTCATTCCATAGACTCCGACCAAGAAGGTCAGGGGCATGAAGATTGTGGCAAAAAGCGTCAGCACCCGCATGATTTCATTGGTCCGGTAACTCAGGCTGGAATGATAGACATCCATGAGTCCGGAGGTGAGATCGCGATAGTTTTCAATAATGTCGATGATCTGTGTGATGTGTTCGTAGCAGTCGCGCAGAAACATCCGGGTAGTCTCGGATACCAGTCCTTCGTCATCATGCATCAGGTGACTGAAGACCTCTCTCTGAGGCCAGGCTCCCCGTCTCATCTCAAGAAGAACTCTCTTGTAATAGAAGAGATCCTTCAGGATCTCCCGGCTTGGCCGTTCTACCAGGGCCTCTTCGATTACCCCTGTCTCGTCCCCGATCATTTCAAGCACAGGGAAGTAATGGTCAATCACTGTATCGAGTAACGCGTAGGTGAGAAAGTCTGCACCATGCTTTCGCACCAGTGATTCCGGCAGATGAAGGCGCCTGCGCACCTCGTTAAAGGAGTCCCTCTTGCCGTTCTGTTGGAAGGTGATGACGGTATTCTTGGTGAAGAAGAGACTCAGTTGCTCCACCTCGACCACTCCTTCCTGATCCTTGGGCGAATAGGCCATGGAGGTGATCAGAAAAATCCCGTTATCCAGACTTTCCATCTTCGGACGCTGCGAGGTGAGGATGTCCTCGACGACTAGTGGTCCGAGTTCGAAATGGGCTCCCAGTGCCTTCACGGATTCGACATCTCCAAGCCCGTTGATATCGATCCAATTATTTTTTTTAGGATCGAGTCGGAGGATCGCATCGGCCACGTCGGTGCAGACGCATTCCTCCACAGAGTCCACATCGTAGGTGCAGAGGGTAATGCTCGGTTTGACTGCCTCACCACGTCCTTGGAGATCAAGGGCAATGGGCGAGGTGCCGGGTGTCAGATAGACCAGTTTGATCATGGCTTCAGCAAGTGATGGGATTCATGTGATCGAATCCCGTGGGAAGAAGAGACGACTTCTCGTCCGGAGGCAAGACGACACCGATCGGGGTAAGAAGTACTCCCGATGAGGCGACGGTCCAGCGTTGTTGAATGCTGGGCCAGCTTTTGGCCGCTATGGTTAGGAGTAACTCGTAGTCCTCCCCATCGGAAACACCTTCATGGAAGGAGCAACCCCGGTTCAGCGGTAGCCCGTCCGCCGCGATTCTGAATGAGCATCCGCTTGAATTCGCCAACTTCGGGAGATCGCTTCCGAGGCCATCGCTGAGATCCATCATTGCTGTAACTCCCTTTTCTCCACCGAGCCAGCGCCCCTCAGCCACGCGGGGTTGAAAGTTGAGATGGCGGCCGCTCTTGAAGGATCCGCCCAGTTTTCCAGTGACACAGATCAAATCGCCGGGTCTGGCTCCGGAGCGAAGCTTCAGATTTTGTTTCGGTACGCTCCCGGTCAGGGTGACCGAGAGAAAGAGGGGTCCCGGCGAGTTGGCCGTCTCTCCTCCCACCACGGGGACTCCGAACTCCCTCGCGGCCTTTCCGATCCCTTGATAGAGCGAGCGCCATTCTGGTGAACCCCAATGCGAGGGAGCGGCCACCGTGATCAATGCATGATGAGGAGATCCCCCCATAGCCGCGATGTCACTGATGGGACGGCAGAGAGCCTTCCACCCGACCTTGTTCCAGGGCGTGCCTTTAACGAAATGCACCCCCTCCACAAGCGCATCGGTCTTGAGTAGTTCCAGATGCCCTTTTGGATGCGAGGACCTGATCACTGCGCAGTCATCCCCGATGCCAGCCAGCACCTCGGGCGCAGGAGAGGGTAGCTCACGACTGATTAGCTTCAGTAACTCCTCCTCGGATCGGAGCTTTTGTTTCATCAGGAAATAGCTTCCGGCCAGAGAATCAGAACCACGATGGTCGAGGCATTAAATGCGGCATGCATCGCGATCGATGCCCAGAGCGATCCGGTTCGCTCGTAGACCATGCAGAGGATAATTGCCAGAATCCCTAGGCCAAGGAGAGAGGGGAGGTGGACATGAATCGCGGCGAAGAGTAGCGAGGAAGTCAGTAGGGCGGGCAGTCGCCCACCGTAACTTCTGATCACTCCGTAGAAGTATCCACGGAAGATCACCTCCTCCGCTACGGGAGCCATGATGACGGCCATGAAGATGACTGCGGCGCGATGCTTGAGATCGGGATGCTCCAGAAAGTATTTTACGATCATCTGGGAGTCGTCCGCGCTTCCGAAGATCTTCTGGACCAATCCCTGGGCCGCCAGGATTAAGGGGTAGGTGATCAGCAACCAGAGAAGGCCTGTGCCGGCTGCCTTTGGCAGGCGCGAGGGCTCCAGTCCGAAGGACGCGATCGCTGACTTCCCCTGGAATCCGATCACTCCGAAAATTCCCAAAATCAAGGACGTGTAGACGATCGAATTGGCGACGATGGCACGGAGAGTGATGCCTTGATCCGACCCGAAGGAGTGCCAGATTACGGAGATCATCCAGATCCCAAGAATGGATGCACAGAGAACATCTGGCAGGCCGAAGGGTCTGGTGGTCAAGCGGGCATGGGCGGAACTCCGATAGGCCAGCCATCCGTAGAATGCGAGCAGGACTAGAAACCCAACGAGCGGAAGCAGGATTCCTGAGGGTGTGTAGGCTTGCATTAGAACGCGTAGAAAGAGGGGAGCAGGTAGAGGCGTCCGCTCTCGAGCTTCATGCCTGTGGCAGAACCAACATTCAGGTCTAGGTGGATGTCGCTTTTTTCTGAGTCCTCGAACAAGCGTAGGAACTGGACAAGTCCGCGTTTCTTCTCATAGCGCACGACTTCCGCCCCGGGAACGTTGCCCAGAGTTCGGGCTTTCGCATAGGCCTCCTCGATATAGCCCAATTGATCGACGAGTTTCGCGGTATACGCATCTTTGCCGCTCAGGACCCGACCATCGGCGATGCCATCGCGGAGAGTGGCAGGGTCGAGATGGCGCGAGTCGGCAACGATGTTGAGAAAGCGGTCGTAGGTCTGCATCACGAGTCCCTGGAAGTAACTCTTCTCCTCTTCGGTCAGGTCGCGTGCGCCGTTCAGAGCATCCTTGAACTGGCCGCTCTTGAAGATCACCGACTGGAGGCCTATCTTTCCGAAGAGTTCCTTGTAGTTCAGGGTCGAGATAATCACGCCTATGCTACCGGTGAAACTGGTGTCGCTGCACATGATCCACGATCCGGCACAGGCGATGTAATAGGCCGCCGAGGTGCCGATGGAGTTGATGAAGATAACGACTGGTTTCTTGGCGCTAAGCTTGCCGAGGGCGTGATGGATTGTATCTCCCGCGGTAACTTCGCCACCGGGAGAGTCCACGGAAATCACGACGGCCTTCACTTTAGGATCATTGGCAGCCTGCTGAAAGGCCTCTTTCAGATCATCGACCATTGACTCCCCCGTGGAGGCTGAGGAGACCCCATGTTTGTAGGAGATGAGTCCATCGAGCCGGATCACTGCGATCTTGTCGGAGCTGTCATGTCCCTGGACAAGCGTCGTCTCCGCAAATTTCTTTTTGGCCATGGCTTTCGCAGGTCCCTTGCCGCGTGAACCCAGCGCGATCAGCAGCATGAGATTCGCGAACAGACTGAACCCAAGCAGTACGATCAGGAGCAGAGGTAGACATCCGGACTTCTTCATGAGGCAAGGAGAGTGTCGGAGCTGACGAAACTTCTCAAGAGAACTCACAGGGATAAAGGGGATAAAGGAGATTTCAGGACAGCGAGATAAATTCTCTGAGACTATGTAAGATTCTTACTCCATCCCTTTTATCCCCTTCATCTCTGTCAAACTCTGTTGCCTCTTCCGCTTTGTGAATAACTTGGGAACAATGGCGAAAAAGATGTTCCAGATGACAGCTGGCACAGGAGGGGGCAAGGAGTTATGACTGCTTCCATGTCCAAAGCAGAACTCCGTGCCCGTCTCGACGAGATAGGGGTTCGTCCGAGCAAGATGCTCGGGCAGAATTTCCTACTCGATACGAATCTGGCCCGCGCGATTGTGGCTGATCTTGAACCTTCTGAGGGTGATCATCTCGTGGAGGTTGGCCCCGGTATGGGGGCGCTCACTGTCCATATTCTGGAGTCGCCGGCGCGCAGGATTACCTTGATCGAACGGGATCACCGTCTGGCTGCAGAATTGACCGAGCGTTATGCCGCCGAGGTCGCCTCCGGTCGTCTTGAGATCCGTCAGGGTGATGGGGCGAAAACAGACCTCCTCTCTCTCTTCGGTTACGGCCCCGTGAAGATGGTGGGAAATCTTCCCTACAGCGCCTCCACGGCGATCATCGGTCGCTTCACAGAGGCCGCTTCACCCGCTTCCAGACTTGTTCTGATGGTGCAGAGGGAGGTAGCGGATCGTTTGGCTGCAACCCCGGGGCACAAGGATTATGCCGCCCTCACTGTGCAGTTAGGCAGGCGCTGGTCGGTGAGGAAGCTGCGGGTCGTTCCTCCGGATGTTTTCTGGCCGCGACCCGGTGTCGAGTCGGCGGTGATTTCAGTGAATCCCCGTGCGGTTACCGGGCTTCCGAACTGCGATCCGGAGATCTTTTCCTCGCTTGTCCGGAAGGGCTTTTCCTCACGTCGAAAGCAACTCCGATCCTTGCTGGATTTGCCCAAGGGACTCTGGGAGGAATGGGCTTCTGCCAATGGGCATCCACTCACGGCCAGAGCCGAGGATCTTTCTGTGGATGACTGGGCCGATCTTGCGTTCTTACTCACTCATCCTGGCCACGATCACCCCGGAGAAGTCTGTGATGTGGTGGACTCTGAGGACCGGATTCTCGAGTCCCGACTCCGTAGCGACGTCCATGTGAATAACCTCACGCACAGAGCCGTTCACCTTTGGATCTTCAATGCTCAGGGAGAGCTCTTTCTGCAAAAACGCTCCCCTTGGAAAATCAATCATCCCGATCTCTGGTGCTCCAGTGCGGCGGGCCATGTCGATACCGGCGAGACCTATGAGGAGGCGGGGCATCGGGAGATGAGAGAGGAGATCGGGGCGGATTGTTCTCTGGTCAAATTCTGGAAAACCGGCGCCTCGGAGGAGACTGGCAATGAGTTTGTGGAGTTCCTAGTAGGATGCTGTGATGGTCCCTTCCGCTTCGCTCCCGGCGAGGTTGAGACAGGAGCCTTCTTTCCTGTGGAGCAGATTGCCCGCTGGCTGGAGCGAACGCCTGAGGAATTCACCCCTCTCTTCAACATTGCAGCAGCCAAATTCCTTGGAGAGACAGAGAGTCTCAAGAAACTCGCTGCTGGCTCATAATTGAGTCATAATGACTCTTGTTGAGTTCGCTTGATAGATGCGTTTAGAAATCGCATCTCTCTCTCCTGGAGCAGGATGCGTTATATTCATATTTTAGGCACGCCCTTTGCTTATTAAAATGTGCTATGTCTAAAATCCTAGGAATCGATTTGGGAACAACCAACTCCTGCATGTCCGTCATGGAAGGTGGAGAGCCGGTTGTTCTGGAAAACTCAGAAGGCGCCCGCACGACCCCCTCGGTTGTTGCTTTCAGCAAGAGTGGCGAGCGTCTTGTCGGCCAGGCCGCCAAGCGTCAGGCCATCACTAACCCACAGAACACCATCTTCTCCGTGAAGCGTTTCATGGGCCGCAAGTACGACGAGTGCCGCGGCGAGCAGGATCGCGTTCCCTACAAGCTGGTGAAGGCCGCCAACGGTGATGCCCATATCCAGGTAGAGATTGACGGCAAGCCCAAGGCTTTCTCCCCTCCGGAGATCTCGGCCATGATCCTCGCCAAGCTCAAGAGCGACGCAGAGGCCAAGCTCGGTGAGAAGATCACCCAAGCGGTCATCACGGTTCCCGCTTATTTTAATGACTCCCAGCGCAACGCTACCAAGGACGCAGGTAAGATCGCCGGTCTCGAGGTCATGCGCATCATCAACGAGCCGACCTCCGCCTCTCTGGCCTACGGCCTCGAGAAGAAGGCCGACGAGAAGATCGCCGTCTACGATCTCGGCGGTGGCACCTTCGACATCTCCTGCCTGGAGCTTGGCGACGGCGTCTTCGAGGTTCGCGGCACCAACGGCGACACCCACCTGGGTGGCGACGACTGGGATCACCGCATCATGGACTGGATCATCGAGGAATTTAAGAAAGAGTCCGGCATCGACCTCACCAAGCAGCCTGACGCCGTCCAGCGTATCAAGGAAGAGGCTGAGAAGGCCAAGATCGCCCTCTCCTCCACCCAGGAGTATGAGATCAATCTCCCCTTCGTCACCGCTGATGCCAGCGGACCGAAGCACATCCAGAAGAAGCTCACCCGCGCCAAGCTCGAGCAGCTCACGGACGATCTCTTCCAGCGCACGATCAAGCCTGTCGAGGATTGCTTGTCCGATGCCAAGTGGAAGAAGGGCGATGTGAACGAGCTTGTTCTTGTCGGCGGCATGACTCGCATGCCTAAGGTTGTAGAGACCGCCCGCAACATGATCGGCAAAGAGCCCCACAAGGGTGTCAACCCCGATGAGGTTGTGGCAATCGGTGCGGCCATCCAGGGCGGTGTGCTTCGCGGCGACGTGAAGGATGTCCTCCTGCTGGATGTCACACCGCTGACCCTCGCAATCGAGACCGCCGGAGGCATCGCTACCCCGATGATCCCTCGCAACACCACGATCCCGACCAAGAAGAGCAACGTCTTTTCCACCTACAGCGACAATCAGCCCGGTGTGGAGATCAAGGTTCTCCAGGGAGAGCGCCCACTCGCCCGTGATAACAAGCAGCTCGGCGTCTTTCATCTCGACGGCATCCCGCCGGCCGCTCGAGGCACGCCTCAGATCGAGGTCACCTTCGACATTGATGCCAACGGCATCCTGAACGTCTCCGCCAAGGACCTTGGTTCGGGCAAGGAGCAGAAGATCTCCATCACTGGTTCGAGCGGTCTCAGCAAGGAAGAGATCGAGCGGATGCAGCGCGAAGCGGAGGCCCACGCCGAGGAAGATCTCAAGGCCAAGGAAGGCATCGAGATTCGGAATAACGCCGATACACTCGCCTACCAGTGCGAGAAGCAGCTCACCGATCTCGGTGAGAAGCTCGACGGCGCCAAGAAGAAGGAGATCGAAGACGAGATCGCCAAGGTGCGCGAGGCCCTCAAGGGTACGGACATTGAGGCCGTCAAGTCCTCTTACGAGGTTCTTCAGACCAAGTTCCAGGAGATCAGCGCCGAGCTCTACAAGAATGCCGCAGCAGCAGGTGCCGGAGCCGGACCTGAAGCCGCAGACGGAGCTGGTGCCGCCTCAGGACATGCAGCGGAGCCCAAGAAGGATGCGGACGTCGTCGACGCCGAGTTCGAGATGGTCGACGAGGATAAGGGAGAGAAAGCAGACAAGGCAGACAAGGGCAAGAAGAAGTAAGTCTCGCCCCTCTCCACAAGAATTTAGCAACAAGCCCTACCGCAGGTGCGGGCCGGGGCAGACGTTAGAAAACCACAACCATAAGGAAAAACATACCATGGCAGTAAACATCCAACCTCTCGGTGACCGTGTGCTCGTGCAGACGATCGATGAGAAGGAAGTCAAAAAGGGCGGGATCATCATCCCTGACACCGCCAAGGAAAAGCCGACAGAGGCCAAGGTCATTGCCCTCGGCACCGGCAAGCTCGACGAAGACGGCAAGAAGATCGCCTTCACCGTCAAGAAGAACGACACCGTTCTCATCTCCAAGTATGGCGGAACCGAGGTCAAGGTCGACGGAGAGACCTATCTGATCATGCGCGAGGACGATATCCTCGGCATCATCGGCTAATCCACACAATCTAACCAACCAACACACAGAAGAATATTATGGCAGCTAAACAACTCCAGTTCGACGAGACCGCACGCCACGCACTCCTGCGCGGTGTCGAGAAACTCGCCAAGGCAGTCAAGGCAACGCTTGGGCCCTCAGGTCGCAACGTCATCCTCGACAAGAAATTCGGCAGCCCAACGATCACCAAGGACGGCGTCAGCGTCGCCAAGGAGATTGAGCTTGAGTGCCCGTTCGAGAACATGGGCGCCCAGCTCGTCCGTGAGGTTGCTTCCAAGACCAGCGACATCGCCGGTGACGGAACAACGACTGCGACCGTGCTCGCCGAGGCCATCTATAAAGAGGGTCTCAAGAATGTCACCGCGGGTGCCAACCCCACTTCTCTGCAGCGCGGAATCAACAAGGCCGTTGACGCCATCGTCGGCGAGCTTGCCCGCATCAGCAAGAAGGTGAAGGACAGCTCCGAGATCGCTCAGGTCGCCACCGTCTCCGCCAACTGGGACACCACCATCGGCCAGATCATTGCTGACGCGATGGACAAGGTCGGCAAGGACGGCACCATCACGGTCGAAGAGGCCAAGTCCATCGAGACCTCCCTGGATGTCGTCGAGGGAATGCAGTTCGACAAGGGCTACCTCTCTCCGTACTTCGTGACCAACGCCGAGGGAATGGAAGCATCACTCGACAGCGCCTACATCCTCATCCACGAGAAGAAAATCAGCTCCCTCAAGGACCTGCTTCCTCTCCTCGAGAAGGTTGCCAAGAGCGGCAAGCCACTACTCATCATCGCCGAAGACGTCGAGGGCGAGGCCCTTGCCACCCTCGTGGTGAACAAGCTCCGTGGTACACTCCAGATCTGCGCCGTCAAGGCTCCCGGATTCGGAGATCGCCGCAAGTCCATGCTCGAGGACATCGCTGTCCTCACAGGTGGACGCTGCATCACCGAGGATCTCGGCATCAAGCTCGAGAACATCACCCTTGAGGACCTCGGTCGTGCGAAGCACATCACCGTCGACAAGGAGAACACCACCATCGTCGAAGGATCCGGCAAGAGCTCTGATATCCAGGGCCGCGTCGGTCAGATCCGTCGGCAGATCGAGGAGACCACCAGCGATTACGACCGTGAGAAGCTCCAGGAGCGTCTTGCCAAGCTCGCAGGCGGTGTAGCCGTCATCAACGTCGGTGCAGCTACCGAGACCGAGATGAAGGAGAAGAAGGCCCGCGTCGAAGACGCCCTTCACGCCACCCGTGCGGCAGTCGAGGAGGGTATCGTCCCAGGCGGCGGTGTCGCTCTCATCCGCGCTCAGAAGGTGCTCGACACCCTCAAGCTTGAAGGTGACGAGGCCGTCGGTCTTGAGATCATCCGTCGTGCCGTCGAGGCTCCTCTCCGCCAGCTTGTTGCCAATGCAGGCAAGGAAGGCGCACTCGTCGTCCAGGAAGTCAAGAAGGGCAAGGGCAACGAAGGTTACAACGTCGCCACCGGCGAATATGTTGACCTCGTGAAGGCTGGCATCGTCGATCCGACGAAGGTCACCCGCAGCGCCCTGCAGAACGCCGCTTCCATCAGCGGACTCCTCCTCACCACCGAGGCCGTCATCGCTGACGCCCCCGAGAAGGAGAAGGGTCCAGCCATGCCTCCGGGCGGTGGCGGAATGGGCGGGATGGGCGGAATGGACTACTAAGTCCGACTCCCACGCTTCTCAAAGAAGTTACAGCAGCAGCCGGGTCAGAAATGACCCGGCTGTTTCTGTTTTTAGGCTTGGAGGCTTACGATCAGAGAAGCAAAGCTCCTAAAGGTGATGATTATCCAATGACTGCAGGGACGTTTCACCTTTGGCGTTTTTTTTCCTACCAATGAAGGTTAGATTGATACAATTCCTAACGAAGCCATGAGGACCCTCCCCGATCACCCCCTGCGCTATGCCATGGTCAATGAGCTGCACGCGCGTCCTTTCCCTGTACTGACGACACCCTGTCAGGTGGTTTATTTTGCGATCAAGGAACCCAAAGAAGCCCGTAAACGCGACCGAGATCAGGACCGGGCCCATCTGATCACCCTACTGGATCACTTTGGCGTGAATCATCCCGAAGCACGAGCGACGCATTTTGAAGCAAGTTTGGGCAAAACAGATTTGAAATGGGAATCACATACGGAGTTTGTGACCTATTCCGCCTTTACCCCCGGTTTGGATGCACGGCCTTTTGATCCAGCGGGAGCGACCGTATTACCCCCCGACTGGTTAGCCAAAGCACCTGGTCAGACCATGGTTGCGATGATGATCCGCGTCGAGGAACTGCCTGAGGACGAGGAAAAGATCCTGCCGATGTTGCTCGATTGTTTCGTTCCCGAAAGTCTCGCAGTCTCCTATGTCCTCGATGGGGCGGCGGTCATTGCTGGGGATTTCCGCATCGATGCAGCAGGGTTCATGCGCTTCTCGGTTTTCGTGCGCAAAAAGACTGGCACACGAAGGGTCGGACGGATTGTGCAGCGTCTCTGTGAGTTGGAAACCTATCTTGCAGCCTCGATGTTGGGCCTGCCTAGGGTATGGGAATTATCGGGAGAGTTGAATGCGCTGGATCCGCGCCTTTCGGCGCTGGTCTCAGGGTTGGATGAACGCGGAGAATCTGCCGAAAAGGTACTCCATGAGTTACTCTCCATTGCGGGGCAACTGGAACGCCTTGCAGTAGAGACCAGTTTTCGTTTGCCGGCCACCGCAGCCTATGAAGCAATTGTGAGTCAACGCATCTCCGTCTTACGTGAGATGAGGTTTCAAGGGCGCCAAACCTTTGCCGAATTCATGACGCGCCGCTATGACCCTGCAATGCGAACCGTGCGCGCTACCGAAGCGCGCCTTACCTCTATGGCGGATCGTGCAGCACGAGCGTCAGAACTGCTTCGCACCAGAGTCGATGTGGAGCGTTCGGCACAAAACCAACAACTTTTGCAGAGCATGGACACCCGTGCAGATACGTCCTTGCGCCTGCAACATACGGTCGAGGGCCTCTCGGTGATCGCCATCAGCTACTATGTTTTGCAGCTGATGGCCTATTTGACTGCACCCCTGTCTGAAGCGTGGCATCTCCCTAAGGTTTGGCTAATGGCGGGATCTGTCCCGGTGGTCTTGGTATTGGTCTGGGCTGGAATTGGAAGGTTGAAGTCTACTCCTAGATAGAGGCTCTGTGTGCCAGGAGGGAGGGTTAAAGTCTACGCGAGGCAAATCCCCCCTGAAAGCGGGTGCCATGAGATTTCTGAAACCGCTCCCATCATGCAGAGGCATAATTAATAGGAATGGGGGCAGGAATAGCGAAGTGTAATACAGATGTCGTCAGGATCCATTCCTGAGCGAAGCTAGGTCAACGCCGGAAAAGGTGCGTGTGATTGTTCCGGGATCTTTGAAACTCTTATCAGAAGAGACTTAGCGTTCCTGCGCAGCCGGAAAGGATAAGAACGAGAGATGTGATCAAGGCCATCATGTTCAGTGAGGTTGTTTTCATGTTGGAAGTGCTTAGTTCGCCACAATTTGTCACACGATCCCTCTAAGCATATTCATTAGCCGTTTTTAAGTAATTCCCCATCTAGTCCGGGGGCTCTTCAGGGAGTAGATTTGCCCTATGAAAACAACAACCATGATTGGGATCTGTAGCTTGATCACTCTATCGCTGACGTCATGTTTCTGGCTGAGCAGCACAACGAGAACAAGCGATGCCACCCCCCAATCCACGACCACTTATACCCAGCACACCAGGACTACGCCGAACACAACTACCACGACGCGTTCCGTAAACTACTAATTACCACTCGCATCTCTCACCAAAACATAACCCCTAACCTACAACTCCTAACCTACCACGATCATGCTCTATACAATCGCCATCGTTCTTCTCGTCCTCTGGGCGCTCGGGCTCGTCAGCGCCTACACAATGGGAGGGTTCGTCCATATCCTGCTTGTCTTCGCCCTTGTGATGCTTCTGATCCAGATCATCCAGGGCCGCAAGCTCCGCTGACACTTCAGCTTGCTGCTTATTCGAGGGATTCAGGAGAAATCCTTATGGTTCTTGCCTAAATCTTATGGGGAGGGAGATGAATCGACCGCCTTTCCCTTCGCGATTCAGAAAGTTAAGATCACAATTAAAACTATGAAAACCGCCGTCTTCGCGATCCTGCTCTGTGCCGCACTGCCCTTATGTGGATGTATGTCAATGCCCCCAAAAAAAGCACCTTTGAGAACGGTCGATCATGTGGATCTGAACCGGTTCATGGGTGAGTGGTATGTGATCGGCACGATCCCGTGGATCGTCGAGAAGAATAACGTGGGAACGATGGATATCTACAAGATGAGGCCTGATGGTCGCATCGACATTACTTATGCCTTTCACAAGAAGGATCTCTCGGCAAAACGCCAGGCGATGCATGCGATCGGAAGTGTGCTCGACACCAAGACCAATGCCCGTTGGGGAGTCCAGTTTCTCTGGCCGTTCAAGGCTCCCTACCTCGTCATTGACCTGGCACCTGATTACAGCACGACAACAATTGGTTACCCCTCCAGAGATTTGATTTGGATCATGGCCCGCACACCGACCTTGTCTGAAGAAACCTATCAGTCACTTCTTCAAAAGGCCGCCAACCAGGGCTACGACACCAATCGCATTGTCAAAGTTTCTCAGACAACAGGACTGTAGTTAGGGGAGATACACTTTTAGGTTACTTTAACTTACTGAATGTAGGTTAACGAGGGCGAGAGGCTGAAGAAGCTGAAGAAGCTGAAAAAAGAAATCACCGAACTCAAGAAGTAGCTGGCTGAGAGTTTACTAGAGAATTAAGTCCTTAAATCTGTATGCGAAAAAAGCTCTGAGCTTCCGCGTCTCCGCGCGAGAATTCAGGCTTTTTTGACTTTCCCCGAGATCATGACGTCCGATCCAATCTTGGTATAGCTAGCATCCGTCAAATGGGCAGAAGAGATTAGGGCGCTGACGGCGGGGACGCTTCCGCCTTGGATCACCGGGGCGATGAAAAATCTGACTTCATCGACAAGCTTACGCCTGAAGGCCTCGCCTAGCGTTTGTCCGCCCCCCTCGATCAGGACGCTTGAGATGCCACGCTTGCCAAGTTCCTGCAGGACTTTCCGGCGCGTCATGCTGCTGAGGACCAGCGTGCGGGCACGGTGGGTGTCGGTGAGGAGTTTGGATTTCCTGGGGATCTTGCCGGTGCGTGACCAAACGACTCTCCATGGTTGAGGATGACCTTTAGGAAGTTTGACGCCTCGGATGGTGAGAGAGGGATCATCGGCTCGGACGGTGCCACCTCCGACAAGGATTGCCTCGACGGAGGCCCGGAGACGCATGGCTTCTCTGCGACTAGCGGCAGAAGTGATCCATCTCCGATGGAGAGGTGAGTCGATCCGTCCGTCGAGTGATATCCCCGCCTTGGTGATGATCCAGGGAAGCCCTGTGGATGCAAGGTGGTTCCAATGGGAGTTCAACGCGGCACATTCCCTTGAGAGGATCCCATCGGTTACTTCGATGCCGGCCTTACGCAGAATCTTTGCCGCTCGTCCGAGGTGTCGTTTGTCGGGGTCGTTGGCGCCGTAGACAACGCGAGAGATTCCTGCCGCGATAATAGCCTCCGTGCAAGGTGGGGTCTTCCCGTGGGAGGAGCAGGGTTCTAGAGTGACGTAGAGGGTGGAGCCTGCGGCTGGGAGTTGGGAGTTAGGAGTTAGGAGTTGGGGATTACCTAATTGGGTGTTCGATTTGGAATTTGGTTGGTA
>JAPJNA010000023.1 GCA_026461395.1 Chthoniobacterales bacterium
CACAGGGTTGCAATCCACCCAACAACCATCCACAACATCAACCAACCAATACCATCCGAACTTCAGTTTTGATGTGTCCCAACTTTGGGGTCAGGTCAAAGTGCCTCTGCAAGCCAGCTTGCGAGAGCACATCAGCTCAGCAACCGCCCCGCAGTACCTTCAGCACTGCGTCCATGCCAAGCCCTCGACGCTCGACTGTCGACGCTCGACTTCCCTACTCAGTTCCTTTTCGGGAAACCTTTGCAAGTCCTTGGCTGTCTCCTTTGCCGATCACGTTCCCACGAGCATCGTCCTACGGACTGCTTTGCAGGCTACTCCGTGCCCAGCCGGGCACTCGGCGTTGTGGTAAAATCTGCAGGTCTTCAGTCGCCTTAAAGACTTCAGTTTAAGAGCCTTTATAGCCCTCGACGCTCGACTGTCGACGCTCGACTTCGTCATTCGGCCCCTTGCCAGTCCTCGGTGGTGAAATCTCCACCCGGAGAAATTCTCTTTCTAGCCCGAAAAGGTGTGTGGGCTGAATAGCCCTTGAAATATTTGTATAGCGGATTATTCTTTAACTATGCTTGCTATACGACTAGATCCCGAAATTGAAAATCGGCTAGCTGTTCTTGCTGAAAGAACAGGCCGCACCAAGACCTTCTATGCCCGGGAGGCGATCTTGGAGCACCTAGAAGATCTAGAAGACATCTATATGGCTAAGAAGGTTCTGGCAGAAGGCGGACGAACCTATTCCTTGCAAGAAATCAAAGATGAATTGGGAGTGTGAAATCTCCGAGAGAGCTAGAAAACAGCTTAAAAAGCTTGGGCATACTGCTCAGATAGAGATCATTTCATACCTTGAAAAGCGTCTCCAAGGTAAAGAAAACCCGAGACGTTTTGGCAAACCCCTTGTAGGTGATCTAGTAGGTTTGTGGAGATATCGCGTTGGTTCCTGCAGGATCATCTGCAAGATTGAGGACGAAAAGCTGATCGTTCTGCTTGTTGCCGTTGGTGATCGGAAAAACATCTACCGTTAGGAAATATTCACTACAACGCCGAGTGCTGGGGGGCATAGTGTAGCCTACGCGCCGACGCTTAGCCCGGAGGTTTCAGGTCACGGGAGTGATTAACCACTAAGGGCAATCCAAGGGGGATCCAAGTTTGCGATCAAAGGGGCAGCCCGTAAATGGCATGGGCTCCGTCAGGACGGAGCTGGGTTACTGAACTTATGTGCTCTCGCAAGCTGGCTCGCAGAGGCACATCAGCTCAGCAACCTCCCCGCAGTACCTTCAGCACTGCATCCATGCCAAGCCCTCGACGCTCGACTGTCGACGCTCGACTTCCCTACTCAGTTCCTTTTCGGGAAACCTTTGCAAGTCCTTGGCTGTCTCCTTAGTGGTGAAATAATCCTCTGTCTCCCAAAGTATGATTTTACCGTCCACCCACAGTGGATAGCGAAGAGCCAGTATATTCCATTACCCTGCCCAACACGGTGCGGATATCCGCCACCAGCAGGAGTTGGTCGCGTTTAGGCATCCGCAAGATCCGGCTCGATGAAGCGCCAGCGCTTGGGGTCAATGGCGCGCCTGGAGACCACGTCGGACGGATGCCCCAAGGCTTTTTCGATTTCGCCCGCCAAGCTCACAAAATTCAATCCTACGGATGAATCAACCTCCACGAGGACATCGACATCGCTTTCCTCGGTTGCCTCATCCCTGGCCGTGGATCCAAAGAGTGCAATCCTAGAGACGGGATAACGTTTTTGGAGATCCAGCTTGATGCTTGTTAGGACACGCAGTGCTTCGTCGCGACGCATGAGAGATAATTATCATGATCCGGACCCTTCGTCCATGACTCTGACGATTATGGCGTGCTCTTCCCAAGCCCTCGACGCTCGTCGCTCGACTCTCGACCCCTTCGTCCCTAGATGGCGTGTCAGCCTTTTAGTCGGCAAGCTTCAAGCTCGGTTGACGGAATCATTAGATGCACTATCATCAGATGCATGAGAACCACGCTTGATATCGAAGAGGATGTGCTCTTGGCGGCCAAGGAACTTGCCGAGCGGGAAGGGAGCACGGCGGGTCGTATCATCTCGCTGCTTGCGCGACGGGGACTAAGCAATCCGAAGTCAAAACTCGAAAAAACCCCGGTGATCCGGGGGGGGGTCCCGCTTGTACGCTCGAGGGGGGAAGTGGTGACGACTGACCGGATCCGAAAACTGATGGATCAAGAAGGGATCTGAGACGATGCGTGCGTTGCTGGACATCAATGTGATGATCGCACTTCTCGATCCAGACCATGCGTTTCACGAAAGAGCACACACTTGGTGGGAGGAGAATCACCACTACGGCTGGGCCAGTTGCCCACTCACGGAAAACGGCACAGTTCGTATCATGAGCAGTACCGGCTACAGCCGCGAAATCCAGTTTACCCCAGGGGAATTAATCGCCCGAATCCGTCAGTTCTCCACACAGACGGATCATGAATTCTGGGAGGACTCCATCTCTCTTCGGAACGGAGCGATCTTTGCCGAGGATCTCATCCATAGCTCACGACAACTTACGGATCTCTATTTGCTGGCCCTGGCAGTTAACCACAAAGGGCGGCTTGCGACATTTGACGAAAAAATCCCTCTGTCCGCCGTATTCCATGCCAAATCCAAGAATCTCTGTTTGATCTGATTGGGTAGAGGCTCTCCGTTACTAGGCTATCTCATGATAGGCCACCCTTGGGCTCGTTTCTTTAACAGCCTAAAAGCCTTCATCCTTCAGCCTAACAGCTTTGCTGGAATGTCAGCATCCCAGTGTGTTTGTCTCACTAATTGTCACGGAATTGTCACAATTATGTATTCCCTTCAATTAGGAGGCTCTGTTAATTTCCTTAACTAATTTGCCCTACTCCAATAGAGAAGGCAATTGGACATCGTGCCTTTATCCAAATCCCATTTTTTGAAAAAAATATTCACCGCCGTGCTCTGGCGCGTTGGCGATGTTATTTTTGGCGTGGTGTTTCTTGGAATTTCATGTGCCCAGCTTGTTGCCGCCGATGGACCAAATGCGCTGGCTTACTCTAACTCTGATGACGCTCCCCCGCCGGTTCCTCCGGTAGCGGCAACTCCACCTGGAGTCTCCACCAATGCCGTGGACAGAAGCCAGATGCTCTATATCAAGGAATTTCGTGTGATCGGTTCGCACCAACTCAGTCGCTCAGAGATCGAGAAATCGGTCTATCCTTTCATGGGACCCGAGCGCACTCCAGAGGATGTAGAGCAGGCCCGTGCGGCACTCGAAAAGGCTTTTCAGGACAAGGGATTCCAGGCTGTCAGCGTTCAGATTCCCCAGCAGACCGGCAAGCGTGGTATTGTGTTCCTTCAGGTTACGGAAGCAAAGGTGGGACGCCTCAATGTCGAGGGATCCCGATTTTTCTCCCTTGATGCGATCAAGAAGAAAGTCCCGTCTCTCAAGCCCGGCACGGTGCCCGACTTCAACAAGGTCTCTAAGGAAATCTTGGCCCTAAACCAATGGAGCGACCGTCAGGTGATCCCGACGCTGACGCCGGGATTCGAGCCTGGCACCCTTGATGTAAATCTGAAGGTCAATGACACACTTCCTTGGCACGGTAGCGTCGAACTGAATAATCGCTACAGCTATGGAACTCCGGAGCTCCGGTTGAATCTTGCCACCAGCTACGATAATCTCTGGCAACTCGGCCATTCGGTTGGAGCTTCCTACCAGACCGCCCCCGAACAGCCATCCGCGGTCAAGAACTGGAATCTTTTCTATACTGCTCTGATCCCGAAAGTCGACTGGCTCAAGCTGAATGTCTCCTACTCTCAGCAGAACAGCGTTTCCACGCTTGGGGGCGGCGGTTCATCCCTCGGAAACGGAAATACCGCGGGCTTCCGTTTTCTCTGCACATTGCCCGCGGCCAAGGACTTCAGCCAGTCGTTCAATTGGGGAATCGATTTCAAGCATGTCAACCAGATCACTCAGTTGTCCCAGGTTAGCGCTGGCGCCAACGTGAACGAACAACCGCTCGATTACTGGCCTGTCCGGTTGAACTACAATGGTGTCTGGGCGCCGAGCAACTCGGTGACCATCCTGAATACGGGTCTTTCCTTCGGGTTCCGCGGGGCGGCGATCTCCATAGGGAATAATTCATACGGGAACGAGAGCCAGATCGCAGATGCCAAGTTCGGAGCGGATGGTGGATTCATTGCCCTGGATGGAGATCTCTCCCATACCCACGACCTGCCCGGAGGGTTCCAGATCTTCGGCAAAGTGCAGGGGCAGGTTTCTCCCGAGCCCCTCATTTTTACCGAGCAGTTCTCAGGGGGAGGGCTCAATACCTGCCGTGGCTATCTCGAGAGCACGGTCATCGGGGACAGCGGTGTCTTCGGCACGGTCGAAGTCCGTTCGCCAATGCTGCTGCCTGGTCATGCCGGCATCAACGAATGGAGAGTCTACGCGTTCCTTGATGGTGGCACTGTCACCAACGTGGCTCCCTCGGGGTCGACGACTCCCGTCTACGCCCCTAGTTACAATCTTGCGAGTTACGGCCTCGGAAGCAGGCTCAAGATGTTCAAGTATCTGAACGGTTCGGTCGATATGGGCATCCCGATGACATCCCAGCCCGCAGGACAGACTCCCTACACCGTGGTCGCTTGGTCACCGCTCGTGACCTTCCGTCTCTTTGGAGAGTTTTAACAATTACCCAATCTATCATTTATGAAAATATCATCCTTACTTCGACTAATCGCCATGATGATCCTGGCGACTGGAAGCCTTCACGCCCGCACCTGGTGGAACGAGGCATGGAGCACCCGTACCAAGTTCACTGTCGATACTTCCGACAATGGTGTCCCTCTTCCCGATGCGGCCGGCACCGCCACAGTCGTCGTGAGGCTCCATGACGGGAACTTCGATTTCACCTCCGCTAAGGAGGATGGGAGCGATATTCGCTTCGTGGACAGCGATGACAAGACCATGCTCGCTTCCCAGATCGAGAAATTCGACCCGGTGATGAACGAGGGCTTCGTCTGGGTGAAGATCCCCGACGTCAAGGCCGGTGCCTCGCGTGACATCTACCTCTACTCGGCCCGCAATGAAAAGAAGAAGCCGGCCAAGGGTGAGAAGACCGATCTGCCCAAGACCGCTTACGACAGTGAGACGATCACCGTCTATCACTTCAACGAGCATGGGACTCCACCCGGTGACTCCTCTGGCGAAGGGGTCAGGGCTGAGACACCGGGGATTCCCATCGAGGGCTCGATGATCGGCGGTGGTATCAAGCTCGACGGCAAGAAGCCGATCAGCATCCCTGCCAATCCCAACGCCGCTGTTCTTGAGGCTGCCCCCTACACATGGATGTCCTGGGTGAAGCCGACCGTGCTCGCTTCGGAATCGATCATCTACAGCCGTAAGGATGGATCTTCAGCCTTGAAAATCGGCCTCGACAATGGGGCTCCCTTCTTCGAGATCACGGGGCCCGCCGGCACCCAACGCTCCGCGCCTGCTGCGCCTCTAGCCGCTGGCACTTGGAAGCATCTTGCCATGGTATCAGATGGCACCCGCACGACGCTCTATGTGGATGGCAATGCCGTGGCCAACCTGCCGGTCGCTATGCCCGCCCTGAATGGTCCCGCATTCATCGGCGGGGAGGAGGGGAAGGGCTCCTTCGGCGGTGAGATCGACGAATTGGAGATCTCCAAGAGCGCGAGAAGTGCGGCCTTGATCAAGCTCGCGGCGCTGGGTCAGGGCCAGCAGAACGCAAAGCTTCTCGTAGCCGGCAAGCCAGAGCCAGCCAAGGTGAGCTTCCTTGAGAATCTTGGTATCTTCGGTTTCCTGATCAAGTCAGTGACCGTCGACGCCTGGGTCGTGATCGGTATTCTGGGGATCATGTCCGCCATCAGCTGGATTGTGATGTACGCCAAGAACAAGTACATCACCAGCTTGGCTCGTGGCTCCAAGGAGTTCCTGAACCAGTGGCATCATCTCGCTGGTGATCTCACAGCAATCGACACCGATGACGTCGAAGTGATCAAAACACTTGGTGGCCGTGCCGAGGAAAAGTACATCAAGTTCATCCACTCCACGCCGATCTATCGCGTCTATCATTTGGGATGTGAGGAAATCCGCCAACGTGTGAGCAAAGGTGGAGGGATCTCTCACCGTGCGATTGAGTCGATCGAATCGAGCATGGAAGCTCAGGTGACCCGTGAAAATGCCAAACTCCAGAGCATGATGGTGCTCCTCACTATCTGTATCGCAGGCGGTCCCTATGTCGGACTGCTCGGTACGATCATCGGTGTCATGATCACCTTCGGTGAGATCGCGATGCTAGGAGAGGTCGATATTAATGCCATCGCTCCCGGTATCGCCGCCGCGTTGCTCGCCACGGTCTGCGGTCTGATCGTCGCGATCCCAGCGCTCTTTGGGTACAACTATCTGAGCGTTCAGGTGAAGGACATCGTCACGGATATGCATCTCTTCACCGAGGAGTTCCTGACGAAGATGGCCGAATATTATCCTGAAAAGGGAGATGCGTCTTCTTCTCACTAAGATCGCAATAAAGCTCAACCCGTAAACGAAACCCATCATGCAATCCGATTCCGGGGGAGAAGCCATCGCCGACATCAATGTCACGCCGATGGTCGATCTTTACCTAGTTCTCCTGCTGATCTTCATCATCATGACCAGCGCCGGGATCCAGGGAGTGAAGGTGAACCTTCCCAAGGGGAGTTCTGCGCCCAGTATGGGTGGTCCCAAGACTCAGGCCGTGACCGTGAACAACGAGGGGGCGATCTTTCTGAATACCCTTCCGGTAACCCTTCCCGAACTCGAGCAGAAGCTCCAGGAGGCCAAATCGGCTAATCCTGACACCCCAGTCGTGGTACGTGGAGACAGTGCTACTCAGTATCAGGGGGTCATGGATGTTCTCGATGTGATCGGGCGCATCGGCATGGAGAAGGTCGGTCTGGCCACCCAGAAGCGTCAATAGTTCCATTCCTCTTTCACCGACACTCCACCATTCAAATGGCTGACAACTTCCAAGAAGAGAAAAAGTCACCCCTGCCGCTCATCATCGGCGGGGTGCTTGTTTTGGGTGGGATTGCCGCATTCTTTATTTTTAACAAGAGCGACGAGGGAGGCACTTCGGCGCCCAAGAACGAGATCCACATGATCTCGATGCCCCCACCTCCACCGCCCCCCCCGCCTCCGCCTCCACCGAAGCAGGAGCCTCCCAAGCC
>JAPJNA010000024.1 GCA_026461395.1 Chthoniobacterales bacterium
GTTCTTTGATCTCGATGATGCGGTCTGGATGGGAAAGAAAAACCATGTTCCCTACCGAAGCGGCAAGCAGGCAAGGCGCTTCGGGTTCTTGATGCGCTTCCTGGATGGAGCTATCTGCGGAAGCCCCTATTTGGAACAGAAAATTCAAAGCAGCGCCCCTAAGCAAAAGACGCGACTGATTCCGACAAGCGTTCCCAAGTTTCCTTCTAGGAATCATCGGGAAACGGGAAACACTCCTGTGGTGGTCTGGGTTGGCATGGGGGCGAACGTTGCCCAAGTCGAGGCGATGGAGGCGGAACTTCTGGCAGCTCATACGGAGCATCCTTTCCTGCTTCGAATCGTAAGCAACCGCCCGCCGTTATTTCGTCAGTTTACTTCTTGGGAATTTATCGAGTGGATCGAAAAGTCCGAATACGACGCCATTGTCTCGGCCGATCTCGGCATCATGCCTCTGGCGGATGACGGATTCACGCGTGGCAAATGCGCCTACAAAGCCCTCCAATACATGGCATGCGGACTTCCTGTGGTGGCGAGCGACGTCGGTGTGAACAGCGAGTGGATAGAAGCGACCGGCTCTGGGCTTGTGGTTAAGCCGAGTGGCTGGGCCTCCGCGTTGGTTCAACTTCTTTCAGACCCTGCCTTGCGCACGAAGATGGGGGAGTCCGGCTGGAAAACCGTCCAAGAGCGTTTCACACACGAAAAGGTGGGCACTCAGCTTGCCGCCTTTCTTTGTGAATTGATAAGTTCACAGGGATGAAGGAGATGAAGGTGATATCGAAAGAATCAAAAAATACAGAATCCCCTAGGCATCCCATCCCATTTATCCCCTTTATCTCTGTGATTTTTATTATTCGATAAAGAGAATCCCGCCACGGCGGCGGGCATGACGGTCCGCTGGGAGATTCACTTTTGCAGCAGCCCCCGGTTCCAGAAGTGATGCGACGCGTTCCACTTCGGCAAATCCTGGTTCATCGACACCTCGGTTCTTAAGCCATGCATGAAGGACTCTACGTCGTAGCGCCGGATTAAGATCCCTCATCAGCTTGACTGAGAGAGTCTCGTTCTTGGCAATCGGTAGTGAGATCGAGGAGAGAAGCTCTTCCTCCTCCGAAAAAATCCGGGCGTTACGCACAATGGTTGCCCTGAAAGCAGAACCAAAAAGCTCCTCGATCAGGGGAAGAACCTTAAGACGGAGTTTGTTCCTGGACGCATCAGCAATCGCATTGGTCGCATCTTCACGGAAACGGATTCTGCGTACTTTTAGATAATCCAGCAGCTCGTTCTTGGTAATACCCAGGATAGGGCGATGGAGTTCGATTTTAATTCCGCCAACGCTGCGCACAGATAAAGGTTTCATTCCTGACAGGCCCGCAATACCGGAACCTCTCAGAAAATTGAAGAAACAGGTCTCGAGCTGATCATCAGCATGATGAGCCAGAAACAAACTGCGCGTCCGCTGTTTCCTGGCAACGAAAGCCAGGAAGTCATAGCGGGACTCACGAGCTGTCGTTTCGAGCGAGGATTTACGATCCGAGGCCAGTTTTCGGACATCATCACTACCAACCTCACATGGCAGATTCAGTTGATCTGCCAGCTTCCTGACAAAGGTGGCGTCGGCTGCTGAAGCTTTTCCTCTGAGCTGATGGTTGAAATGGGCGACGACTAGATTCTTATATCCAGCCTCGATCAGAAGATGGAGCAACGCCACTGAATCAGCTCCGCCCGACACGGCAACAATCAGTTTTTTACGTGGTGAAACCCTAGCAAGGACTTCCTTGATTTTTAGAATCAACGGCAATGGGCTGATCTCCCTATTTGCTTTTCCTAATTTTCTGAGTTCCAGATTCAAAAATCTTCAGCCAATTTGCGAGGCACCGAAATAGGGATGAAGAGGCTCGGGCAGGATCAGTGGGCCGCCGGGCTTTGTGTGCGTTTCGAGAAGCGCGACGTAGAGACGGGGTAGGGCGGTGCCAGAGCCGTTGAGCGTGTGGCAGAAGACGTTCTTCCCTTCGTTATTCTTGTAGCGGAGATTCATCCGACGCGCCTGATAGTCGCCAAACTGGGAGCAGCTGGAGACCTCAAGGTAACCTCCCTGACCCGGAGCCCAGACTTCCAGATCGTAGGTACGGGAGGAGGAGAAGCCGATATCACCGGTGCAGAGTTCCAGAACGCGGTAAGGAAGTTGGAGGAGTTGCAGGACTTTTTCCGCATCGCCAGTGAGGGACTCGAGTTCCGCCTCGGATTGCTCCGGTGTGCAGATTTTGACGAGCTCTACTTTATCGAACTGGTGCATCCTGATCATGCCGCGTGTTTCACGTCCAGCCGATCCAGCCTCTCGGCGAAAGCAGGGAGTACAAGCGGTGTATTTGAGGGGGAGCTCCGATTCCTGGAGAATTTCGTCCCGATGGATATTCGTCAGGGAAACCTCGGCGGTCGGCGTGAGAAACGCAGCCCCCTCGTCAAAGCCGTACATGTCATCCTCGAACTTAGGAAGTTGTCCTGTTCCTTCCATACACTCACGGCGGACCAGCACCGGAGGTGCAATTTCGGTGTAGCCGTGGGCGCGTGTCTGGAGATCGAGCAGGAAGTTGATAAGTGCCCGTTCGAGCCGAGCTCCTGCTCCGGTATAGAGGACATAGCCACTGCCACTGATTTTGGCGGCTCGTTCTAGATCGAAAAGTCCAAGTCGCTCGCCGATCGCGACATGATCCTCGGGATTCATTGGGGCTGGCTCACCCCAGTGTCTGATGGCCACGTTGGCATCGGCATCGTGACCTTCAGGAAGTCCTGGAGCGGGCAAATTCGGCACCCGCAGGAGAAGGTCGCGCTGCTCGGCATCCAGTTCCGAAGCGGTGCGTCCTAGGTCCTCCATTTCTTCGGAAAATCCCTTCACTTGGGCTTCCAGTTCCGAGGAGTCGCCTCCTGACTTCTTGATGCCGCCGATCTCCTTGCTCAGGCGGTTCTTTTCAGCTCTTAGATGCTGAACCCGTGTCTCGCTTTCGCGGCGACGTGCATCGCAGGCCAAGATCAGGTCAATCAGATCGGCATATTGGCCAGAACGTGTCGCAAGACGGGCCTTTACGGCCGGTGCGTCTTCCCTAATGAGTCGGATATCGAGCATTGAAAAAGTGAAAAGTGAAAAGTGAAAAGTGAAAAGAGGAAAGGTTCTGGTCAGGAGATGGAAAGCTATCCCATGGCTTTTTCCAGAAGCTTGGTAGCCAGCGTTTGGGTTGCATTGTCGAGTGCCGCGAGGGCCTGTTTAAGTCGGACGGTTTCCTTGGATTCCAAAGCGGCCTGTACTTCGGATGATTTCCCTTGGATCTCTAGAACCTCCGATTCGAGGAGTTCGGATCCAAGTTGGGCCAAGGCCGCCTCGACAGCGGGGAGCATTTCCTCCGCCTTAAGTCTTGCCTCGGTGAAAACCCGTGCGTCCATATCCTCGAAAGCGTGCTCTAGCGATCCCGCCAGCATCGCCTCGACGGCTTCATCGGAAACTTCCACGGCGCTCTGGATCTCAACGATCTTTTCCGAACGCGTAGAGGTATCCCTGGCCAGCACTTGAAGGATGCCATCGGCATCGATGGAAAACTGTACTCCGACTCGGGCTGCTCCTTTGGGCGAAGGTGGAAAGGGAATCTCGAAAGAGCCGAGCGTCCAGTTGTCCGTGGCAAGTTCCCGTTCTCCTTGAAGGACTATAATCTTCATGCCGCTCTGGCCAGCAACGGCATTGGTGAACATTTCTCCCGCCTTGGCCGGGATGGTGGTGTTCCGCGGGATGATGACATTCATGAGGCCTCCGAAAGTCTCGATCCCAAGCGAGAGGGGGGTGACATCGAGCAGGGCGACATTCTGGAGATTTCCCTCCAGGATCGCTCCCTGCAGAACGGCTCCGAGAGCCACCGCCTCATCGGGATGCTGAGAGAGATTCGGCTGCTTACCGAAGATCTCGGCGGCAAGTCGCTGCACCAGCGGCATCCGCGTCGAGCCACCGACTAGGATGATCTGATCGAGCTCCTCCGCTTTCAAGCCGGCATCCTCTAATGCCCTCAGACAATGGGCACGAGTCTTCGCGATAATCGGTTCACAGACCTTCTCGACCTGCGCACGGGTGAGGGAAATCTCATGACTCTTTGATCCCTTCATGAATGGCAGACGGACGAAGGTTGATTCTTCGTTTGAAAGAAGCTCCTTGGCCGCGCGCGCAGCTTCCTTCAAGCGGACTTTCATTTCAGGGGTTATTTCAGTGCTTAAAGTCGTAATTTCGGCCTCACGGAGAAGCAGTCCGGCGATCGCCTCATCCAGATCATCACCTCCCAGGCGTGTATCGCCGTGGGTTGAGAGTACTTGGAAGACGCCGTTGTCGAGACGCAAGATCGAGAGGTCGAAGGTGCCGCCACCCAGATCGTAGACAGCCACGCGGGCGTTTTCCTGCAAGCGATCCAACCCATAAGCTAGGGCTGCCGCCGTGGGTTCGCTCAGGATGCGTTCCACAGCAAAACCCGCAAGCTCCCCAGCCTTGCGGGTGGCTGCCCGTTGAGCGTCGTTAAAGTAGGCCGGGACGGTGATTACCGCGCGATCAACCGCTGTGCCGAGGCGATCTTCGGCAATGGCCTTGAGTTTCTTCAGGATTTCTGCGGAGACTTCCACAGGATAAAGATCTTCTCCGTTGATCGGGATGGTGACCGGAGAGCCTTTGGGGCCAGCAAGATCCTTTGTTTCATCCTCGCCAAAACGGCGTCCGATAAGTCGTTTTACCGAGGCCACGGTGCGCTCGGGATGGAGTGCCTGCATCCGGAGGCCTTCGCGACCCACCAACGGTGCTCCGTTCTCAGGATAAAAGACGACGGAGGGAATAAGCCGCTTTCCCTCTGAATCGGCCAAGAGAGTGGGAAATCCACTCTCATAGACCCCGATAAGGGAATTAGTGGTTCCGAGGTCGATGCCAGCAATCATTTGGAAGTAATGTTAATCACAGGGATGAAGGAGGTTGAACAAAGATTCACAGGGATAAAGCGGATAAAAGGGATGATGAGAAAGAGCTGACTGATTGGATAATATCTCCTTCATCCCCTGAATCCTTGTGAATCAAATACAATCCAGAGACAGCATTCTCTCTCTGAGTTGGCTTTCCCAACGGCCTGCATAGGCATACGAGTCAGCAAGGAGGCTTATGGCATCCGGATCATGCTCGGGCCACCGCAAGTCGATCTCTGTAAGTTCTCGATCTAGGGATGTCCTCCATTCCTGGAGTTGATGGAGAGTGGACTCAAGATCATGCCTGAGGTTCTTCAAGGGAGCCGCCAGGACCGCCTTGGCCAGGGCATTGAAGGCGGTGGCTTGTTTTTCAATAAGGTTGTCTGCCTGCTGCAGTATCGTTGCAATCCGAGGGAAAAGTTGGGCTGCTTCTGGTGGAAGCAGCGATCCGCCGGGAGAAATGGATAGCATTCTGAGACGTCGGGAAGGATCACGCAGGATTGCGGCAGCTTCACTGAGCTCGCGGAAACGGGCTGCATCTCCACCGCTCTGGTCCGGATGGGACTCTCCCGCCAGTTTCCGATAGGTCGCTCCGATCTCTTCCTCGGATAAAAGTGGTCGTTTAGGAAGAGCTAGAAGTGCAAAGGGATCCATCGGAGGAAAAACTCACAGGGATGAAGGGGATAAAAGGGATGGGGTAAAATAGATGATCTGCTTCTAACTATCTCCTTCATCCCCTTCATCCCTGTGATTCAAAAGTTAAGCGGAAAAGCTTTCGCCGCAGGAGCAGTGGGCGACGGCGTTGGGATTGGTCACCTTGAACCCCCCTTTTTGGAGATCATCGCTGAAGTCGAGCTCTGAGCCGCTGACAAAGAGAGCACTCTTGGGATCGATGACGATGTTCACTCCCTTGGAGGGGACGAGGATGTCACGCGGCACCGGACCATCGACGAGATCCATCTTATACTGGAGCCCGGAACATCCGCCACCGATCACGGCAACTCGGAGGGCTCCGTTAGGACGACCCTGCTTGGTGAGCAGGGAGGTGAGACGGTTGGATGCTGCGTCGGTGACACGACAGAGCTTTTCATTCCCTATCTTCCAAGGGGTCGGAGAAGTTTGTGGGTTCAACGCTTCGCTCATTCTGGGAGTTTATTCGCCAGTCTGTATTCCGTAAAGGGTTTGAGCCAAGGGATCTTGATCGGATGCACGGTATACGATACACGATTGCAACCATAGTACGGGTTATCTTACTCGGATTCGATATTCCTGAGTTCGTAAATATCAAAGTGACCAATCGAGCGATTGATGGCGGCCGGGAGGATTTTATTCAGGCCGCATGGGAAAAACGTGTAGGCCTGCGGTAAGTTGGGTTTCGGTTCCTTGCTTCTTGCATCGATTGCAATCAACGCATTAAAGCCCGAGGGACATGGCGTCGGATCGCCCTCTTTGCAGACGATGACGCGAAGGTTGGGTCTTCTATAATAGAGGAGCTTCTGGTGAACACTTCCCTCGTAGTAGAGGAGGGTCGGCTTCCTGTAATGATCGTAGAGATAACGCCAAGCGCCGATTTCCGTGGCCGCCGGAATAAGCATGCTAAAGCAAGCGATGATGTTGACAGTCCAGAAGGTCTTAATAATCAAAGGCAGATGTTTCTGCAAATAATTGAAGCGGTTTACCAGTTCGTCGAGGGTTCCCATTATGAGGATTGGCATGAATCCAAGCATCGGGAGTAGGAAACGGATTTCCTTATGTCCAATCAGGAAATGGAACAGAACAAACGGGGCGATGATGCTGGTTAGAATATCGAAGGGAAACCTGATGGTCTGACGGATAGTCGCCAAGGCATAGAGGGGTCCGAAGGGTAGGTAGATCGATACCATGAAAAGATACGCAATCCAGGGCGAGACTCCCGAAGCACTGTTCATCGTGCCCGTGGCAATGTTCTGATAGTAATAATTATAAGGGCTCAGGACGAAACGGCCGTAAAAGTAATAATCCGCCAGAATGGTAAAAATGGAGATGGAAAGAAGGAGACTTGCGAAAAGAAGGATCCAGGGGACAAATATTTTCCTTTTCCACGAGGTGATGAAAAACCATATGAACAGTCCAAGGATCGCAAAGCCGACTTGGAAGCGGCAGGAAAATGAGAGTCCCAAGAGGATTCCAGAAGCTATCATTGGAAGAATGCGCCCGGTTTTCTGAAGGTTCCCGTAAAACAAACCCACAGCCAACAAGAGCAGGTGGCCGGAAATATTCTCTGAGTTAAAATGGGTGTTGGAGTAGAGAACCAGCCAGGTGAAGAGACTGAGGAGGACGAAATAATCCCGGTAATTTTCTTTTACCCTGTGGATGAATGCATTCGTGAACACCAGGATCGAGGCAATCGAAAGAATCCCGCTTGCAAGGTAGATGATGTAATTGATCGCAAAGGGATTGACCTGGTTTGTAAAAAGACCAGCCAGCTTGTACACCGCAACGACCATCCAGATCTGGATGGATGGTCGCATCTGACTGTCGAACTCCCAAAGTCGTAGATCTGCGTGGTCAACATAGCCGAGTTTCCAAGCTGCAAATTCAAAGATCTGAGAATATTCGTCCCCGCAAACGTGCCCGAAATTAGTCCAACTAGATCCTACCGCAATGGCGCATGCAATGAGGGCATAGCGCAGGTAGGTTTTGTTTTTTAAAAGGGCAAGCAACAGAAAGGAACTATTGTTGATCCTTGGGATTTAGCGTTCAAGAGTTAAAGGGTAGGGGAAACCAACCTAAAACTTCAGGAATCGTAAAGTGCTCGGACGAGCTTCTGTGTCCGAGGGCCGGGAAGTGCTCCCGGATTCATGGCGCTGGGAATAAAGGCGAAACCGAGACCGAGCTCGGGATCCGCAAAACCCAGGGCTCCGCCGGCACCGGGGTGACCGAAGGAGCCTTTTCCTAAACCGTAAACTCCAAAGTCGTTTGTCATGAATCCCGCTGAGAAAGAGGTATTGTCAATCAGCACGCGGTCAGGACCCATTGTCAAAGTGGTTCGCATAGCGGCAAGCGATTCGGGCTGAAAGAATCCTTCACCATCACTCGCTAGCAGGGCATAGAATCTAGCCAAGGAGTCAGCAGTAGCGATAGCACCGAGGGACGGAATGGAGGCTCTTTTCATAGCCTCGGTGTTCATGACGGAGGGAGTAAGAATGCCGCCCGGATCGCTGAGGGCACGACGGGTGAGAGAAGAGGGATCGGCAAAGGCTTCGGAGAATGGGCCTTGAGCTGGCGGTATTTTTGGGGCGATCATCGTTGCAGCGGTTTCCAGGAATGATTCCGGAAGGCCAAACCAGAGGTCGAGATCTAGGGGATCTTGGAATACCCGTTTCCAATAAGAGGCGAGCGTCTCGCCAGTAATACGCCTGATGATCTCATCGAGGAGGAAGCCAAAGGTTCTGGCTCCGTAGCCGTGCATGGCAAACTTGCCATTCGAATCATCATCATTGAGGTTCCAATTTGGAGGCTGGGCCGCAAGAGCCGCCGAGACGGTCTCATGATCCGTAATGGGGAGGCCCAATCCCTTTGGCTCGATTGCTGCCAAACCGGAACGGTGGGAAAGGAGCTTTGCCAGAGTGACGCTCTCCTTTCCATAGGCTCCAAATTCCGGCCAGAGCGCAGAGACAGGAGTTTCCAGGGAAATCCCTTGTTGTTGCAGGGCGTGAAGGGTGCAGGCCGCCGCCACCCCCTTGCTGGCTGACCAGATCAGGCAGGGAGTCGATGACTTCCACTCTATGCCTGGTGAGGCCTCACCTGCATGGAGTGAGAGCAACTGCTTTCCATCCTGACAGATGGCTAGCGAGCAACCTCCTATGGGCGTCTCGGCAATGATCTCCTGGAAGGCCAAGCGCAGCCTTTCCATTGTCTGATCATGATCGAATTGACGCATCTTTACTCAATTTCTGAGCGGATCGTTTCAAGATCGGAATCCTGCTTCGCGAAATCGCGATAGGTCTCGTCAAGTGCGAAACATTTTTCCAGGCTTCGCTTAGCGGATTCAATGTTTCCAAGGACGGCCTCGTAACAGCCGATGTTGTAATGGTACGTAGGATCCATCCCGAGGACCTCCGGCCCTCTGAGAAGTAGATCACGCGCCTCGGTGGTGCGCCCGAGTTCATGCAGGGCGAATGCACCGTGAATGTAGGCTGGGAGAGCTGCGGAATCGAGTAGCAAGAGCTCCTTGGCTGAGGAGAGGGCATCTGACCATCTCTCTCCCTTCATCAGGATGTGCAACCGCAGTTCGATAATGTAGGGGTCTGGGGCGGTGTCCGGATCGGAAATCGCCGAGGTAGGAACGTCAACGAGCTCGGCTAGGGCCTCTTCGACCATGCCGAGCTCGAGATAACCTTGGGCAGCAAGCAGTGAACGCTCGCTCATGAGGACTTATTCAATCTTCACTTTCAGACAACAGTTGCCCCTAGGCAACCGTGACCTCTGGGCAGAGGTAGACATCCTGGATGGCATTGAGGAGCTTGGCTCCCTCCTTCATCGGGCGCTGGAAAGCCTTACGGCCGGAAATCATTCCCGAGCCACCAGCACGCTTGTTGATAACAGCTGTCTTGACAGCATCTTCGAAGTCGTGAGCTCCCGAAGCACCGCCGGAGTTGATGAGGCCAGAACGTCCCATGTAGCAATTGATGACCTGGTAGCGGCAGAGGTCGATCGGGTGATCTGTGGTGAGTTCGGTGTAGATGCGCTCATCGAGTTTCCCATAGCTGGAGTTGCCGGTGTTGAGTGCCTTGTAGCCGCCGTTGTTCTCAGGAAGCTTCTGTTTGATGATGTCGGCCTCGATAGTGACGCCGAGGTGGTTGGCCTGACCGGTGAGCTCGGCGGAGAGGTGATAATCCTTGTCCTTCTTAAACGCGTCGTTTCGGAGGTAGCACCAGAGAACAGTCGCCATGCCAAGCTCGTGGGCATGGTGGAAGGCCTCTGCGACTTGGATGATCTCATGACTGGCATCCTCACCACCGAAGTAGATGGTAGCTCCGACTGCGGCTGCACCCATGTCATAGGCCTCATCGATCGTGCCGAACATGATCTCGCGAGAGACATTCGGATAGGTGAGGAGCTCATTATGGTTCACCTTGACTAGGAAAGGGATGTGGTGCGCGTACTTGCGGGCCACAGAACCAAGAACGCCAAAGGTCGAGGCCACGGCATTGCACCCACCCTCGATAGCAAGCTTCACGATGTTCTCGGGATCGAAGTAGATCGGATTCTTAGCAAAACTCGCTCCAGCGGAGTGCTCGATTCCCTGATCGACGGGAAGGATAGAGAGATAGCCGGTGTTAGCCAGGCGTCCCGTGCCATACATGCGCTGAAGATTGGCCAGAACGCGGGGATTGCGATCGCTGACAATATGAATGCGGTCGACGAAGTCGGGACCCGGAAGGTGAAGAAGGTCCTTGGAGACCGTCTTGCACTGGTGGTTGAGAAGGGAGTCGGCCTCTGCTCCAAGGTAGTTTTTAATTTCGTTGATCATGGTTGAATTACTTCTAGGCCAAACCAGTGCATCGTCCAGAAGAAATCAATGACCAGATGTCGTGTGATGAAGGGCACATGCATCTCGGAGGTTATTGATATTGGGCAAAAGCGGATTTTCTTTTTTTTTAGTTTTGGGTCTTATGTAGTTGATGGGGTGCTGATGGGGTATAAGTCCCTAATCAGCAATGAAGAACAGATATTCAAAAGGTGCGCACGTTTCTGAGGCCCGA
>JAPJNA010000025.1 GCA_026461395.1 Chthoniobacterales bacterium
GGTTTAGGCGTAGCTCTTGGAGTGGTGGTAGGTGTCGCCGTAGGAGCAGGAGTCGCAATGGGCGTTGGAGTGGGAGTAGGGGTCGGTGTGGCCAAAGAGATCTCAGAAGGCGGCTCGGGTATCTGGGGGGCCTGTTTCTCGTTCTCTAGGAGAGGAATAGGCGTAGGGTGCGGGTGCGATTTGATCTCGCGAGGCTGTTCCATCTCTTCCTTTTGCTTTTCCTCTTGGTGCGATTGGATGACAGGCGTAGCGGTAGTTTCCTGAGGAGCAGAAAATGAGCCTGTCTCCATCCAGGTGAGCTGACCGGAGGGTTTCTTGATCGGCCTGTTGAAGAACCAAAGGAGTCCGCCGATCAGGATGATATGGATCAGGCCGACGACGATAAGCGCCCTGCGGAAGCGGGGTTCTTGCACACTCATCGGAGGCTATTGCGTGGATCCCTGAGCCTCGGGCCGAGTCATCACGCCGACTTTCGAAATGCCGGCCTTATGAAGCAGGTCCATCACACGGACGAAATTCTGAACAGGGAGGTCTTTGTCGGGCCGCACGACGACAGCAAGGTTCGGCTGTTCCTGCTTGAGCGAAGCCAGACGGCTCTCGAGATCCACCGGTGAGATCACCTGCTCGTTTAGCTTGATGACATCATTCCGATCTACCGAAATGGTCTGAACCTGCGCAGGGTTCACTTCGGACTTCGCCGTGGAGCTGCTGGGCACGATCAGATCCATGCTGTTCTCCATAAGCGGTGTAGTGATCATAAAGATGATCAGCAGCACGAACGCCAGGTCGAGCAGCGGCGTCACATTCAGTTCACTGAGTGTGTGCAGTGCGTTGCGGTCCGAGAATCTGCGCATGGAATTTCTTCAGCGGTTTCCTAACCGTTGCGACTGCCGTGGGTGACGTAGCGATGCTCGATCTCGCTGGAAAGTTCTGCGGCAAAGTTATCGCAAGAGACGATCATCCCGCGGACGCTGGTTACTAAAAAGTTGTATCCGAACATCGCTGGAATCGCGACAAGCAGGCCGGTCACCGTGGTAATGAGGGCTCCTGAGACGCCGGGCGCCATAGCCGCAAGGCTGGCACTTCCCGATGCGGCAATCCCACCGAAAGCATCCATGACCCCCCAGACAGTTCCGAGCAGACCGACAAAGGGGGCACCGCTAACCGCAGTGGAGAGAATGATCATCTGGGATTCCAGCTTGAGCGACGACTCCCCGACGGCTCGCTCCATGGCAGCCTGAACAGAACGCATCTGGGCAGGAGTGATGCGTTCTGCGTATTTCAACCGCGATTGGAACGTCTCGTCCACCTCGGTCGAGCCGAGCACCTGGAAGCAGAGTTCCTCGCAACCAGCCTGATAGATCTCAAAGAGGGGAGATCCCTCGAACTCCAGACCGGTCTCGAAAATATTCAGCGGCTCCCGATCCCGATGGAACAGGGCCATAAAACGCTCGGATTGCTTCTTAGCAAAGCCAAGGACTCGTATCTTGGTGATCATCACCGACCAGCTAAAAATCGAACCGACAAAGAGCACAAGCAGGACCGCCTTTCCCTCGGGCGTCGACTCGAGAAAGGCATAGACGATTCCGCTACCAAGCAATAAGGGCATAGTTCCAAGAATCACGGTTTCCTAGGGATAGGTAAACTCCAGAATCACCGCCGCATGGGTTGGAAATAGCGCCAGCAGAACCGAACGGGAGGGCATCTCGAAATCCACGAAGTCAAATCCAGGAGCCACCGTGCATCCCGCCAGCGCGGAGCCACCGTCCAGAGGCTTTGTCGCCTGCCACCATCCCGACGGCACGACATACTGAGGGCGCTGTCCAGCCTTGAGATCAAGGCCAATAATAACCCTCTCCAGGGAGCCTTGGGGGGATATCATCACTAACTCGAGCGGGGCTCCTCCATAGTGGTGCCAGCACTCGTCAGCGGCCACGCGGTGAAGGGCTGAAAAAGAACCCTCCGGAAGCAGAAAATAGATGGCCGTACTGGCAGAGCGCTGCCTTCCATCGGAGAGCATAACGCTCTCCAAGGAACGGAAAGTCTCGGCATAATACCCACCCTCCGGATGAGGTTTCAACCCGAGTCGTTGGATGACTTCCTGGATATTCAGCTTGCTGGCCACCTTCCTATCATCCTCGTACTCCTGGGCAGAACAAGGGTGAAGTCAGCGTTTGGCCTGCTATTCTCGAATGTAGCTTTGCCATGAGGTGGGGAGCCGGTTATCAACAGGGGGTGCTCCATCCTGTCTTTCAATCCACTTTTTTAGCTCAGCTACTAGCCGTTGCCTGTCTCTCAGTTTCCCTTCGCGCCGCAGATCTACAAACAGATCCACTATCAGCTCCCGGCAATGCGGCAATGCTGCCTTCGACCAATACAATAGCAACGTCGTCATCGTCGTCTTCACTACCTTCATCGTCAGCACCAGCTCCCTCGGAGAACCGCTACGACATTCTCTCCAAGATGATCACCCCCATGGCGGCCGTTCTGCTGGGAGGAAACGAGTCAGTCGATCGCGCTCTGACGCTGAGAGCTACTGTTGATCAGGTGGCCGGCCGTCTTCCGCAAGTGATTAAGGGGGCGACCTTCACTGCTAAGATCCAGTATCCGGGCCGGATCCGTGTCGAGGCCCCGGTGATGGGGGAGACATTGACGGTCTGTCGTGACGGCAACCAGGTCTGGGCTGTGCCTGGAGCTAAAATTCAGTTCCTGCTGAGTCAATTTAAGCAGAAGCCCCATCTCCAGCAGAAGAACAGCGCCCCTCTTCAGCTTCCCTTCACAGCCCAGCAGGCGGTTTTGCTTCCCGCGCTCTTTCAACTCGACCAATCCCAGGAGATCGCCGATGTCGGCGGCAGTTCCTGCCGTATCATCTCGGGTGGCTTGATCCCCGAAGTGGCGAAGGGTGCCAACGTAGAGGATTTCTCAGCAAAGCTCTGGATCTGCTCCGAGTACACCCCGAAGCGAATCGACATCCGGCGAAGCGATTTCGCCATGTCTTTTCTTATCGGAGAGCTTTCCTATGCTCCTGGATTCCCAGCTTCCACCTGGCAACCACCCGCAGGAGCGAAAGACGTCTACCGCGGAGATGCGGCACAGTTGGAACAGCTCCTCTATGTCCTGATGAACTCGCTGCAAATGGGTGCTCAGGACAAGCCCTGGCTAAACGAGCCCTTGAACCGTTAATCCAAGGCTATAAGCGCTTCGGGAAGCACTGAATAAATCGCATAGAGGCCGTTGCGGGAGAAATGGGCCGCAGGCAAGACGGCTTCGCGCGCGCATCCCCATGCGGGCTGTAAGCGCGAAGCCAACACAGCCTCCGGCTCTATTATCTCCGCAACCCCTTGGGCTGAGACCATTTGGCCGTTTTCCTGCGTTGCTTGCTTGGGCAAGACCGCAAGGGTATTGCCTCTGCGCTGCACGCCTTGGAAAACAATCAAATCCTCTTCAGCGGCCATCATGGGATTTATTCAGTGCTTCCTAAGGTTAAAGGCTGTTAGGTTCCTGCACCCAAGACAAAAAGCCCCCAGCAATTTTTGTCTGCTGATCTTCGGAGTTCTCGGCTTACGCCTGGAATGACATCGCCTTGGCGAAACAAGCAAAGCCTCTTCGGAGGCGCCTTTTCATTCTTCATAATTCATCCTTCATCCTTTCTGCCCAATGCCCCTTCTCCAACTTCAGCAGGTCACGCTACGCTACACAGACCTTCCGCTTCTCGACAAAGTCGATCTGCAGATCGATCCCGGCGAGCGCGTCTGCCTGGTGGGACGCAACGGCACAGGCAAGACCAGCATCATGCGGGTCATCTCCGGTGAGGAAAAACCGCAGTCGGGAGACATCACCAAGCCCAACGGAGTCGTCCTGACCAGGCTCCCTCAGGAAGTGCCGGATGGCATCCTTGGGACAGTCTACGAAGTTATCCACAGTGGCCTCCGGATCGGTGGAACGGAGGAGGATTGGGAAGCAGACGTGCGCGTCGAGGATTTGATGGATGAGATGAAACTTCCTGCCGAAAAAGAGTTCCAGAGTCTCTCCGGAGGCATGAAGCGTCGAGTGCTACTCGCCCGCGCCCTTGTGGGACAGCCCGATGTCCTGCTACTCGACGAGCCGACCAACCATCTCGACCTCGAGTCAATTCTGTGGCTAGAGAACTTCCTGTTGAAGGTGCGGCCGACCCTCTTCTTCGTGACCCACGACCGCGCATTCCTCCGAAAGCTCTCCACCCGTATCGTCGAACTCGATCGGGGGAGTCTTACCAGCTGGGCCTGCGACTACGACACCTACCTTGTGCGCAAGGGGGCCTTCCTCGATGCCGAGGAAAAACAATGGGCCGCCTTCGACAAGAAACTTGCCCAAGAAGAAGCATGGATACGTCAAGGTGTGAAGGCTCGGCGAACCCGGAACGAAGGCCGCGTGCATGCCTTGAAATCTCTGCGCGCAGAACGTGGCAAACGCCGCGAGCGAGTCGGTTCAGCCAAGATCGAGATTCAGGAAGCCGGCTCCTCGGGCCAGAAGGTCATCGAGGCAAAGAACATCACCTTCCGCTACGACGATCCAGCGGGTGACGGAGATCACCCCATTGTCAGCGACTTCACCGCGACCCTCTGGAAAGGCGATAAGATCGGGATCATCGGCCCCAATGGAGCAGGCAAGACAACACTCCTGAAAATGCTGCTCGGCAAACTGGAGCCTACGGAGGGATCCGTGAAGCTGGGCACCAAGCTCCAGGTCGTCTATCTCGATCAGCTCCGCGACCAGATCGACGGCGAGAAAAGCTTGGGCCAGAACGTGGCGGGTGATGCCGAGACCGTGACCTTCCAGGGAAGGCCTGTCCATATCCATACTTACCTGAAGGATTTCCTGTTCCCTTCCGATCGTATTCGGATGCCCGCAAAGATGCTCTCTGGCGGTGAGAGAAACCGTCTTCTACTGGCGCGTCTCTTTCTCCAACCGGCAAATGTCCTCGTGCTCGATGAGCCGACTAACGACCTCGATGCCGAGACTCTCGAGTTGCTCGAGGAGCTCCTGGTCGGCTACGAGGGAACGCTCATGGTCGTCTCCCATGACCGCGCCTTCTTGGATAATGTGGTGACCAGCACCTATGTCTTCGAGGGAGAGGGTCGCATCACCGAATACACCGGCGGCTACGAAGACTGGGTCAATCAGCGCCGCGAATTGGATCGCGTTGTATCGCTGCCCATCGTTTCGACACCGGTCAACAATGCACTGAAGCCTGGAAAGACGGAAAAAGGACGCAAATTTCTGAATCGCGAACAGAAAGAGCTCGATGATCTTCCAGCAAAGCTTGAGGAATTGGAGGCCAAGCAGTCAGAACTTTCCGAACGATTGGCTGATCCAGCTCTCTACCAGAGCAAAGGCGGCGAATTCCAAAAGGTCGAAGGGGAACTCCATCAGCTTCACCAGACCATCGAGAAAACGATGGCCCGCTGGGAGGAACTTGAGGCGCTCAGGGCGGAGCTGGCTGGCTAGACTGAAAGCTAAAGACTTTTGGGAACTACAAAATCTCCTGCTGAAACGAGCCTTTGGGAAAAGCGAGTTGTAGCCACCGAAGGTGGACCCGTAGGGCAAGCCTTGCGGGAGCAAGCGAGTACAAACGTAGAGACGCAGAGGTTTTTAATCTGGAATTGCTTGCCTGCTAAAGCATCAGGAACTCAGGAAAAAGATCGTTATGGAATGGAACAAGGCATGAGAGCATTGCTGTGGTTACTGCTTCTATCCACTTATATTCCGAGCTCCTGTCCCTCAGGACAAGGGATGCTAGATCTTGCGCAGCTGAATCGAATCAAACTTCTCGTCGCCCTCGATAATGTCGCTCATCACGATGAGCTGATCACCTTTATCGAGGAGGCCTCGGGAAAGAAGCAGCTCTTCGGCCTTTTTGACGGACTCCTCGGGAGTCGCACCGAATGGCATCACGATTGGCATCACGCCCCAGTTGAGCGTGAGATGACGAGCCGTCACTTCCGAAGGGGTGATGGCATAGATGGTGGCGTGCTCGGGACGAATGTGACTGGTGTAGTCGGCCATATCACCGTGGCGGGTCAGGACGGCGATGCTGGCATTGGGAAACGAGTTAGCCAGCACGACACCGGAGTAAGCGGTCTTCTGGCGGGGCGTAAGCAGTGAGGTCTGTTCGGCGAAGTGGGCGCTGCCACTGCGCTCGATACGGCGGGCGATCCGGTCGAGCACCTTGACGCATTCGACAGGATATTTGCCAACCGTGGTCTCTCCGCTGAGCATGATCGCATCGGCCTGTTCGAAGACTGCGTTGGCTACATCGGTAACCTCAGCGCGGGTCGGGACGGGATTCTCGATCATCGACTCCAGCATGTGCGTGGCGACGATGACTTGCTTGCCGATCTTCAGGGCTATTTTGAGAATCTTGCGCTGGATGATCGGCAATTCCTCCATCGGGCATTCGATACCAAGATCTCCACGGGCAATCATGACGGCATCCGTCTCCTTGATGATCTCGGCGATCAGCTTGACGGCGCTCTGATCCTCGATCTTTGCAATAACCCGGGCCTTGCTGTTATGGAGGGCCAGAACACGACGCATTTCGACTATGTCAGAAGGTTCGCGGCAGAAGCTCAGGGCAACAAAGTCGACACCGACTTCGGTCCCGACAGCAATATCAGCCAGATCTTTTTCCGTGAGGGGGGGCAGATTGACCTTCACACCAGGCAGATTGATATGACGGCGAGAGCCAAGCTCTCCGGGTGTGAGTACCTCGCAGCGGATGCGGTTGTTAATCCTGGAAAGAACCTTGAGATGGATGACTCCGTTATCCACGAGGACAACGTCTCCCTCATTGATGTCGTCGATCAGGCCGTCGTAGTTGACGTTGACGGAATAGATTTCCTCGCTGCGGGCACCGCGGACGGTGAACTCCATGATATCGCCCACCTTGAGATCGAGTTTTGTGGGGAGATCACCGGTGCGGACAGCAGGCCCCTGTGTGTCGAGCAGGATGCCGACCGGCATATCAAGCTCGGCGGCGATCCCGCGGATGGTCGGGACGATCTGACGCACCCAATCGTGCTGGGCGTGGCTCATGTTGAGCCGGAAGATATTGGCTCCAGCAAGGATCATCTCGCGGAGGCGCTCCGGCGATTCGGTCGCAGGGCCCAAGGTGCAGATGATTTTGGTTTTACGGAGAGTGGCGGTCATAAAAAAATGGGTTGGTTTGGAAGTGAAGGCGCGGCGTGGCCCGAACAACCCAAGGAGACAATCAGAGAGCCATGGTCTTGAAAAGGATCACTTCAAAAAGAGGCTGAAGCCTTGTGCGCTGTTTGCCTACAGTCCGCTTCTCGGGACGACAAAATCAGGGCGCTGCACAGCGGGTAATTCGCCGAGTCTTTTCGGACGGCGCATCTTCCGTTCTGGAATCAAGCCGTGTTGAAAACAATACTCGGAAATCGTGGCAGCGATTTCGCGTGCCGTCCTTTTTCGATCAATCGAAAGTCCTCCGAGCGAGGCGCCGCCTGCATTTGCCACCGCTCCCGGAACGGAGAAGACTCCTGCCGGAGTAAAGGCTGCCCACGCTCCCGGAGCTATGCCAGAACCACCTGAGGTGAGAAGAGAGAGGAATTGTGAGGGCTTCTTCCCGGAAACTGAGAAAACCTGAACGCGCGTCTCAAGCTTGGTTCCCCCAGCTCCGAAACCAACAATCGTTCTCAAGGCGCGACTCCCCTGATTCACACGGTCATAGATCCCGGTCACGAGCCAGAAGTTCCCTCGAGGAGGCTCCTTCCCCTCCCCAAGGAATTCGGCTGGAGCGACATACTTGTTTAGCTGCTCGACGATCGCTTGAGCTAGGGCAAGCCTCTCGGCAGCAATGAAGGCCATCAGGTCATTACCTCCTCGGTCAACGCGGAAGCTGTCCTCCGGCGTTTTGAATTCCTGAACATAAATCCTGGCGGGAAGTTTTTTTGGAGCTTCTCCCTTGGAAAAAACATTACCAACTCCGACCGAGGCGCATCCCGAAAGGAACAACAATGAGACGGCAAACAAAAATCGACAAGAGAGGAAAACGGAATGGAATAAATTCAAGGGAGATGAATTTGCTCGCGAAACCCGCGATGTCCATGAAAAAGACTGGGTGCCATGACAGCTGCCGAAGTCCCTCATCATCTCCCCGGGCCTCTGCTCCTGCTCCCCTTTCTTCTTCAATTACTAGCCATCGCCATGATGCCTTTCCTAGCTCATGACTGGTGGGAGCGGCATTACCCAAAGGTTTCGGTAATCCTCGGGGGAAGCACGGCGCTTTATTACCTGCTGATTCTTGGACGAGGCGAGCACCTGCTCGAGCCTCTGCATGAGTACATCAGCTTTGTTGTCATCATGGCTGCCCTTTTTATCGTAGCGGGGGGTATCCATATCAGGGTCTATGGTGAGGCCACACCATGGAAGAACGTCCTCTTTCTCTTGATTGGTTCGGTTTTGGCCAGTGTTATCGGCACCACGGGAGCCTCTATGCTGCTTATCCGTCCGTGGGTGCGGATGAATCGATACCGCATCACCGGGTTCCATACGGCCTTCTTCATCTTCCTGATCGCCAATGTCGGCGGCGGCCTCACGCCTATCGGCGATCCTCCGCTCTTCCTGGGCTTTCTTAAGGGAGTCCCCTTCTGGTGGACGCTGGAGCATCTCTGGCGGCCGTGGTTGTTGGTCGTCAGCCTGCTGATCGGGATTTTTTATTTTATCGACCGAGAGAATTTCCTGCGTGCTCCCCGCGCTGTCCGAGAGGAGGAGACTGCTGAAGAGCGCTGGGCCTTCGAGGGATTTGGGAACCTGCTCCCCATGGCAGCCATCATTGGTGCGGTGTTTCTTCCCAGCCCTTGGAGAGAGATCATGATGGCGGCCGCCGCCTTCCTGTCGTGGTATCTCACTCCGCGACTCACTCACGAGAAGAATGACTTTAGCTTCGCTCCGATCAAGGAGGTGGGGTGGCTCTTTCTGGGTATTTTTGCCACGATGGTTCCTGCCCTTGATTATCTGGAGTATCACGCCCAGCAGTTGGCAGGGTCGATGGGAATGGGTTCGATGCACTTCTACTACCTGACCGGCATCCTATCCTCGTTCCTCGACAATGCGCCCACCTACTTGGCCTTCCTCTCGGTGGAGCTAGGTCTGCAGGGCGGGACGCTGGGCGATCCTCAAGATGTCCTTCGCATTGCCACCCAAGATCCCAAACACCTGATCGCCATTTCCATGGGGGCCGTCTTTTTCGGCGCTATGACCTATATCGGCAACGGCCCCAATTTTATGGTTAAGAGCGTCGTTGCACAGTTCGGGGCGCGCCCGCCCAGCTTTTTCGGCTACATCCTCCGCTACGCACTCCCGATTCTGCTCCCGGTGCTAGCGCTGGCCGGTTGGTTGTTCCTCAGGTAGCATATCGCTATGTTCACGGGACTTATTGAATCACTAGGGACTGTTAGCTCGCTTGAGACGCGCGGTGATGCTGCCCGCCTGTTGTTGAAGACCCCACTTGCCCGGGAACTTTCCCTTGGAGAAAGCCTTGCCGTGAACGGATGCTGCCTGACTGTTACCTCCAAGGAGGAGGGTGTGGTGAGCTTTGATCTGCTGGGGGAGACGCTGGCCCGCACAAACCTAGGAGCGCTTACTGCCGGCTCTCGGGTCAATCTGGAGCGGGCCCTTCGTGCCGATGGGCGCTTCGGAGGCCACTTCGTACAGGGCCATATCGATACCAAAGCCGAGGTGATCTCAGCGGAGTACCAAGGTTCCGATCTCAACCTTCAGATCGAGCTTCCCCCGGCTGGATCCCGTTACTTCATTGAAAAAGGATCGATAGCCGTGAATGGGGTTTCCCTCACCGTCTCCTCCCTAACAAGCGATCACTTCGGTCTCTGGATCATCCCTCACACCCTTCAAGAAACAAATCTGGGCGATCTAAAGAATGGTGATCTCGTGAACCTCGAGTATGACATGCTCGCCAAGTATGCCGAGCGACAAATTGGTAATAGGTTCTCGGGCATGGGTGATAGGGACTGAAGATCTTGGCTGTTGTTCTATCCCCTATAGCCCATCCCCGATTCCCCATCACCCAACCCCCATGCTCCGCATCGCTCTTCTCATGCTCTTTCGGGATCGAGCTAAGTATGTCATGCTCATTGTCGGACTAACCTTCTGCTCTCTTCTCATGACCCAGCAGTCCTCGGTCTTTTGCGGACTCATGCTCTGGACCTCGGCGACAGTCCGAAACATCGGGGCCAAGGTGTGGGTCTTCGACGCCAAGGTGGAGCAGGTCAACGAGGTGATCCCGCTTCGAGAGATCGAGGTCACACGGGTCCGCGGTATACCAGGAGTCGAATGGGCCGTTCCCCTCTATGTCGGCATTGAGCAGGCCCGACTCAGCGACGGATCCTTCCAGAATGTTCAGTTAGTGGGACTCGACACGGCGACTTTTGTCGGACGCCCCATGCAGATCACCAAGGGAAGGATCGAGGACCTGCGCATGCCGGACGCCGTCATCATCGACCAAGTCGGCGTTGATAAATTCCGAAAAAAGGGAATCACGATCGATATTGGAACCACCTTTGAGATCAACGACAAGACGGCACGTGTCGTGGCGCTCTGCCATGCCAACCGGAGCTTCCTAGGGCAACCTTACATCTACACGACCTATGACCGGGCACTTCAGTTTGCGAAGCCCCAGCGAAAGATGATGAGCTGCGTCCTGGTAGAGCCCAAGCCGGGGGTTTCCTCTAAAGAGCTTGCAGAGAGCATCAGTGCTATTCCAGGCCTGCGAGCCTTCGAACGCGACGATCTCTTCTGGAGTACCGTGTGGTGGTACATCAAGAACACCGGCATCCCAATCTCCTTCGGCACGGTTGTTCTAATGGGGGTGATCGTTGGCATCGCAATCGCTGGACAGACCTTCTACCTCTTCATTCTCGATAATCTCCGCTACCTGGCAGCGCTGAAGGCTATGGGCGCGCGCATGCCGATCTTGGCCGCTATGGTCTTTCTCCAATCCTTCTCAGTAGGCTTTGTCGGCTTCGGTCTCGGAGTGGGGTTGACATCGATCTTCGGATACAAGGTTCTCAAAATCGAACAGCCACCGTTTTTCATGCCATGGCAGGTGCCGGCCTTTGTGGCAGTGATCATTATCCTCATCTGCTGTTTTTCGGCAGCAATTGGCCTCCGCCAGATCGCAAAGCTGGAGCCAGCCGTCGTCTTCAAATGATCCCTCACGAAGCATCGCAAGCAGGGTCGGGTTCCATAGCTGTGGCAGTCCGCAACGTGACGAAGATTTTTCCAAACGGTGACACCCCAACCTATGCCCTGCGTGATGTTTCCTTCGAGGCCCGATGTGGCGAACTCACCATGATCGTCGGCCCCTCGGGTTGCGGAAAGACAACCTTACTGAGCGTGATCTGCGGAACGTTGGCGATAGACTCCGGCAGCATCGAGGTCTTTGGAAAAAACCTGGGCTCCATGAGTCCCTCGGAGGTGACCGGGTTCCGTAGCAAGAACGTGGGATTCATCTTTCAGCAATTCAACCTGATCCCAACCCTCACCGTGGTGGAGAATGTTTCCATCCCGCTCATCCTACAGGGTTGGAACTACCGCAAGGCCGAGGAAAAAGCTGCAGCGATCCTAAAAGATGTGGGTCTGGGCGAGCGTATTCGATCGTTCCCAAAACAGCTCTCCGGGGGGCAGCAGCAACGGGTCGCAATCTCCCGTGCCCTAGTCCATGACCCCAAACTCATCATCTGTGACGAACCGACCGCCTCACTGGATGCCAAGACCGGTCATCATGCTCTGGAACTTCTCAAGAGGAGCGCCTGTGCCCCCGATCGCTGCGTGATTGTCGTCACCCACGACAGTAGGATTTTTTCCTTCGCAGATTGGATTGCGGAGATGGAAGATGGCAGAGTCGTGAAGAGTTGTCGCGCCGCCGAATATCATCATGCTTAAACGTCTCAGCATCTTCCTGGCCCTTACGGGGATCCTCGCAGTCACCCTGCTCGTGTTCCGACTGAAGAAAGCCCCGCCAACACCAATCCCCTTGGTTGAACCGTCACGGGCACCCTATACCGACTCCATCGGGGCTCGCGGGATCGTTGAGGCGGTCAACGAGAACGTCATCGTTGCACCGATTCTGCCAGGAATGATCACGGATATCTACGTGAACGTCGGGGACTTGGTGAAAAAGGGAGCCCCCCTCTTCCGACAGGATACCCGTGACGCTGGGGCTAAGGTCAGCGCCCAGCAGGCCCAGGTCGTACTCTTGGAAGCGCGCGTCAAGGAATCGGAGGTGAAGGTAGCCGACAAGCAGGATGATCTGGTGCGAGCTGACCGACTGCTCTCGCAGAGGGTGATTAGCGACGATGTGCAGAGGAGGAAGTATTTTGAACTTAAGTCGGCAGAGTCCGCCCTTGACTCCGCGCGCGCAGAACTACTCCTGGCTCGCGCCCAGTTGACTCAGGCGGAAGTGACTCTCGATCTGCTCACCGTCCGCGCACCGCGGGATGGTGAGATACTCCGGCAGAACATGCACGAGGGGGAATACGCGGGGGTCGCTTCTTCCGATCCGAACGCTCCTTCACTACTGCTTGGGGAAACAACCCACCTGCAACTCCGTGCCGACGTGGATGAGGATAGCGCTTCGCGTGTTCAAACAGGCGCTGTTGCCGTCGCCTACATCAAGGGGATGCACTCTGACCCAATCCCTCTTCGCTTCGTCCGGATCGAACCCTACATCACCGTGAAAAAGTCGCTCACCGGCGATAGCAGCGAGCGCGTCGATACCCGCGTTCTGCAGGTGATCTACCAGTTCGACAAGACCAAGGTGCCCGTCTATGTCGGCCAGCAGATGGATGTCTTCATCGAGGGTAAAGCCCCTCGTCTTCCGCAACCCGAGAACGACAAAAAGATTCTTCTCACGCCCAAATCACCCTGAGCCTGACGGTTGTGATAGGGACGAAAGGCGATACCAGATTCAAGAAAAACTCTCTTGATGATGGCTCAAGGAGTCTAAAAAGCTCTCCGCCTCGGCGACGATTTTAAGACGCTCCTTGGCATCACGTTTTTGCCATGACCGGACAGGCATTGCGGTTCTCGGATTTCGGATTAAGAGATCCTGATTCGTATGGAAAAAATTCCAATAGAGTAAATTCAGTGGGCAGGCCCCTTTACCGCTCTTGATGCTGGGACTGAATGAACAAGAGCTGCAATAGTTGCTCATTTTGCTGATGTAGGCGCCACTGGCCGCATACGGCTTGGTAGCCATGAATCCACCATCCGCGTGGAGGGCCATGCCGAGCACATTTGCAGCCATCACCCAATCATGGGCATCGACATACATTTCGTTAAACCATCGGAGAGCTTCCTGAGGGTTAATCCCAGCCATCAGTAAAAAGTTCCCCAGAACCATGAGCCGCTGGATGTGGTGATTGAAACCCTTATCTAGCGTTCCCCGCAGGGCTGTGGACAAGCAGTTCATCGAGGTCTCACCGGAGTAGAAGAACTCGGGTAGCGACCGTGTTGCGCTAAGACCATTGACCGAGGCGTACTCAGGCATTTTTAGCCAGTAGACACCGTTCACAAACTCCCGCCAGCCGATCACTTGCCTGATAAATCCCTCCACGGCATGGAGAGGTGCCTTCCCTTCTTTAAAGGCCTTCTCTGCCGCCAGCGCGCACTCCATCGGGTCGAGCAATCCAATGTTGAGCATTGGTGAGAGGATGGAATGAAAGAGATCGCTATCTTCCGACACCATCAAGTCCTGCCAGGTGCCGAATTCCGGCAAGCGAGATTCGATGAATTCACGAAGACATTCCAGGGAGACCTCCCTCGTAACCGGCAAGGCAAAGTCAGCGGCTTTACCCAGTGCATCCGGGTAGATCGTTGCCAACTCACGAGCGACTTCCTGTGTGATTTCATCCTGTGGCAGCTGACGCGAGTGTTTCGGTCGAGGCATGCCCGCTTTCTTCCAGTCGGCAAAGGTAGCGCGATTCTCCTGATCGTAGTTCCACTGCCCTCCGAGTGGCTTGGAGGAATCATCAGCCTCCATAAGCAGTCCCGTGCGACGACGCATCTCGCGATAAAAGGTCTCCATGAGAAGACGCTTCTTAACACCTGCCATCTCCAGAAAATCCTCCCGGGAGCACAAAAACTGAGTCGTTGGGATGATCGTTAGCGGGACAGGTAATTTAATTCCCAACATCTTCAGCGCCAACTGCTCGTCATAATTATTCGGCTGGGTAACAAGAACGGATGAAGGCTTTTGATCCCTGCAATGCGCTTCCAAAACGGATCGCATATCAGCTGCATTCTCCAACCGATGGTACTCCACGTCCCACCCATCAGCTTTCCGTTCCTCTGCGTAGTGTCGCATGGCAGAGAGCAGAAGCATGAGACGATGCCTATGGTAGGGCAACTTGCCGAATGTCTGTCTCGACTCAACAAAGAGGAGGCGATCCCTCCCCTTTCTGGCCGATACGAGGGCCGCATTACGCTCCGAGAGCTGATCCGGGAGGATCAAAATGGAGTGCTTTTCAGAAGAAATAGGCATAGGTGATTAGGGAAATAATAATCAGTCCCAGAGGCATTGCAGGCGCAAATATCAGACTGTCTGATAGGTTTTTTACGATTTTAGAACCAGAACTTAGGCAAAGTGTCAGGAAGGGTGCCAAATTGACGTCCCTGCTAAGATTCATCTATGAGCAATAATCTTTCGACCACAGAGAAACATCTTGCAGAAACGCTTAGGCCTGACCTGCAGGCTATTGAGTCACATCCGGTTTTTGGTTCAGTTCAATCGGAAGCCCAGCTCCGCACGTTCATGGAGTATCATGTCTTTCCCGTCTGGGATTTCATGTCTCTACTGAAGTTTCTGCAGGCCGAGCTTGCTCCCGCCACTTGGCCTTGGATGCCCCGGCCCCATGGCGATCTTGTGCGGTTGGTCAACGACATCGTGACCGGTGAGGAGTCTGACAAGCTTCCGAAATCACACCGGTTGGAGAGCACCCATGCAAGTCACTTCGACCTCTACCTCATGGCGATGCGCGAGGTCGGGGCCGACACCGCCCCGATCACCGAGTTCCTCAAGGTCGTCCGATCACGGGGGCTTGATGCCGCTCTTGAGGCACCGATGGTGTCAGAACCCTCGCGGGCCTTCATGAAGGATACCTTTGCTCTACTGCGCGAGGGGAAAGCTCATAACGTCGCGGCCTCGTTCTCCTTCGGCCGCGAGAACGTCATCCCCGGCATGTTCAACTCGCTACTGGACAAGCTCGGCATCGGCGAGGATCGGGCCCCGATCTTCCATTATTATCTCAAGAGGCATGCCGAACTCGACGGCGACGAGCACGGGCCAGCCGCGCTCCGTCTGGTAGCCACGCTCTGCGGCGATGATCCGGCAAAGCTCACGGAAGCCATCGAGGCCGCAAAGGCCGCCCTTGCGAGCCGTGCCCGTCTCTGGGACCGCGTGCAGGGAACGCTGAACGCCTGATACCCTCGTCATGCGCCGCGAGGGAAAAGCGGTCCGCAAGTCCGATCTTCCGGAGAAGATCTGCCTGCACTGCAACCGCCCGTTCGCATGGCGCAAGAAATGGGAGCGCGACTGGGAGTCCATCACCTGCTGCAGCGAAGCCTGCAAGGGAGAGTTAAAACGAAGCCGTCGCAAGTAATCATGAACACTCGGGAGCGGGTTCATCTGGTCTGGCTGAAGAGGGATCTGCGCCTCCACGATCATGCCCCACTGGCTGAGGCTTCGCGGCGGTGTGCCGCAGGAGAAAAAGCCCTCGCCCTCTATGTCCACGAGACAGACTACTGGGCTACCGACAAGGCCTCGCCGGATCAATGGGGGTTTGTGGCGGAATGTCTGCGGGACCTTGCGACGAAGCTTGAAAAAATCAACTGCCCATTGCTGATCGCGGAAGCTCCCTCCGCAGAGATCGTGTTGGAATCCTTCTTTGATCACTACGAGGTAGCGGAACTCCTCTGCCATCAGGAAACGGGCAACGGCTGGACCTTTGATCGGGATAAGCGCGCGCTTTGGCTTTGCAGGGAACGAAGCATCCCTGTGCGAGAATTTCTCCAGAACGCCGTGGTTCGTGGCCGGAACAGACCACCCGAGAAGCCAGAGCATCAGTCTTTATGGAGAGAGTGGATTTTGGAAGTGCAAGCCCCGACCCCTCGGTTCTGGAGCGCCCCTTCCACCCTGCCGCCGCAGTTCGCCTCCCCCGATCTCTCGACACCGGCAACCATCACGCGTCAACGTGGCGGCGAGGCTCGGGCTCTCGGGTTGCTGGAGAGTTTCCTGAACGAGCGTTGTCTCCTGCACGACGGATACCGTGTGGAAATGGGAAGCCCCCTGCATGCCCACGAGGCCTGCTCACGCCTCTCCCCGCATCTTACCTGGGGGAGTCTCTCGACAAAGCGGGCGTCTCAGGACGCCATGGCACGAGAGCCGCGCCCACCTCACGGGAGCATGATGCACCGCAACAGCTTCCACCGCCGGCTTCGCTGGCGGGATCATTTCCTGCAGAAATTCGAGTCGCTGCCATGGATGGAATTCCGCTGCATTAATCCCTCGAGGGAAACTCTCCACGGATGGGATCAAGTTGCTTATGAGCGCTGGGTCTCGGGCATGACGGGATATCCTTTCGTCGACGCCTGCATGCGCTCGCTCAATGCCACGAAATGGATCAACTTCCGCGCCCGGGCCATGCTTGTCTCGTTTGCCTCCTATGCGCTCAATCTCGATTGGCGGCGATTTGCTCCCCATCTCGCGCGCACATTCCTCGACTACGAACCAGGTATCCATTACAGCCAGCTCCAGATGCAGGCGGGCACCACCTATGGCTCCCCTCCGAGGATATACAATCCGATAAAGCAGTCTCTGGAGAAGGATCCCGATGGGGAATTTATCCGCCATTGGGTTCCGGAGCTTCGCGATATTTCAAGCAACTCAATTCATCTTCCCCAAGACGTCAACCGACCGGGCTATCCAGCCGCAATCGTCTCACCAGGATCGCTCTGGCGCGTCATGCGATCAAACGGCCCAAAGACTCAGAATTCTAAGACAAAGAAACCTGAGCTTCAGCCGGAGCTGTTCCTTCCCGATTGATGATTTTTGCAGGCGGGATACTCTTTTAACGAGATGAGCTCGGCTTCCCACTGGATCAATGCATGGCGCGGATCCCTAGCTGCCGATGCCTTAGCGATGCCTGTCCATTGGTACTACGACACGGCGGCACTCCATCGGGACTATGGGACTGTGGATCGCTTCATGGAGCCCAAGAATCCGCATTCCGGGAGCATCCTCTGGCGTTCGCAATATCAAGCACTCAATGAGAAGGGAGACATCCTGCGGGAGCAGGCACAGTATTGGGGGCAGCGTGGGATTCACTACCATCAGTTTCTCAAAGCAGGTGAGAACACGCTGAATTTGCGCCTCTCCCGGGAGCTCTTCGATTTTGTAAAGGAGCGAGGTGGCTATGATCCCGACGCTTGGCTGGAGCGCTACATTGCTCGGATGCTGGAGCCTGGCTGGCATCACGACACCTACGTGGAAGAGTACCACCGTTCGTTCTTCACGCGCTATGCCCAGGGAAAGAAGCCACGGAAGTGCGGCATTAGCGATGAGCATATCGGGGGGCTCGCGACCGTCCCTGCGCTCTGTGCTGCCTTGGAGGGAATGGGGCTGCCTGAGTTGCGATCTATCGTGAAGGAGCATGTCGGTCTGACCCATGCCCATGCCAATGTCCTTCGAGCCGCAGATACGCTGGTGCGCGTGCTCTGGGGAGTTTCGCTCGGTGAGTCCGTGCATGATGTCCTCCGCCGCGAGGCTGGGGATTGGATCTCTGGCAAAAAAGCCGACTCATGGCTTCACCAAGCTGACGAGCATGTCGTCGGATCCCGCTTCAGTCCGGCCTGCTACATCGCCGACGCGATGCCGGCTTCCCTCTATCTTGTCTGGAAGTATCAGTCCGATTTCACAGCAGGTATTGTCGCCAACGCCATGGTTGGCGGAGACAACTGCCATCGTGGAGCCGTCGTTGGTAGTATCCTCGGGGCAGCTAACGGAGTGCCGGAACGATTTCTCCTAGGAAATTCTCCTGGAAATTCTCTTGAGAAGCATGCTTCCCGAACGCCCTCGCAATGACGAGACCCCTGCTGACGCGAGAGGAGGGCCTAAGACGTCTGGGTGGGTTTGTACCCTTTGCGGGAAGAGACTATGCCGAGCGCCGTAACTACGTACCCGGCACGGTTTCTTCGCTCTCTCCCTATGTCCGCCATCGACTCCTCACCGAGGAGGAGATCGCTGGCGCGGTCCTGCAGCGGCACTCCTACGAGGCGGCGGAAAAGTTCCTGCAGGAGGTCTGCTGGCGCACCTATTGGAAGGGATGGCTGGAGATGAGACCAGGAATCTGGCTCCACTACCTCGAGGATCTCCACGCCCTGCGTGAGCGCATGGATGCTGAAACAGATTTCCTTGGCCGAGTCCGAGCTGCCGAGTCTGGAGAAACAGGCATCGAATGTCTGGACGACTGGGTCAAGGAGCTGTGTGAGACGGGATACCTCCACAACCATGTCCGAATGTGGTTTGCGAGCATCTGGATTCATACGCTACGTCTGCCGTGGCAACTTGGTGCTGACTTCTTCCTACGGCATCTTCTCGATGGAGATGCAGCCTCCAATACCCTCTCGTGGCGCTGGGTGTGTGGTCTGCAGACACCAGGGAAGGTCTATGTGGCGAGCGCAGAGAATATTGAACGATACACGGAGGGGCGTTACGCCCCCTTTGGACTCCTGGCAACAGAGACTCCGCCGATTCCTACGGATCATTCCATTCCGAAACCGCAGCTGCTTCCTGCGCGAGAGACTCATGTGCCCGGGCAGAAAACGGTTCTGCTAGTCACCGAGGAGGATCTCTCTCCGGAGAGTTGGTGTGTCCCGACGGCCGATGTGTCGGGAGTGATTCTGATTGATACAGCTGACGCCACTGCCGGGACCTCACGGAATGTAACGACCTTCAAACGGGAGGCTCTTGAGTCAACCAAGGAACGACTGGTGGCATCGGGCTACTCCTCGGTAACGCTCCTAAGTGCGTCGATGGGGACGATGGAGACGATGGGGACGCATTGGGAAAACTTGAGCCGACTCCTGCAGGCCCATTATGTTGATGGAACTTCTACCGTCAGCATGATGGGGGCCCCGGTAGGGCCGACCCAGCAGTTCATGGATCCCTTACTCTCGCTCCTGAAGCAGGAGGGAGTGGCCGTGCGGAGATTACGAAGAGACTGGGATGATGCCCTCTGGCCTCATGCCACGCATGGATTCTTCAGATTCAAGGAGCAGATTCCCATCGTCCTTCGGCGGTTTGCCTAGGAGTAGACGTCCTAGGCCGATTCAACTCGGATCGTTTGAATTGGGTTCATCAGCATCGACGTCATCTTCATCCGATTCGTTCATAGTTCGGCCTGGGGACTTAAGACGCCTCTCAAGAAGTTTACGGTGCTTTGTGACCCGTCCTGCAACTCGCTTGCGCCACATGGCAAAACTGGAAGGCTTGAGTTCGCGACGCATGATGTCGATCACCTCATGCTCTGCAAGACCGGTGCGTGTTTTGATTTCTTCAAATGTGGTCCGATCTTCCCATGCGAGTCGGATCACCAGAGAAATCTGATCACTTTGAATTTTCCCTTTCATGGTGTGTGATCAGTGGATTCCAATGAATTTCCGGAAGGTGAGGTTGATCCTGGGTATCGTGATCTTCTTCGTCTTGGGCATGGTGTGCACCCAGTGATGCTGGGTAGCTCCTTTCATCACCAGCAGACTGCCATCCTCTAGGAGCACAGAGACGACCTCCCCGGACTTGCGGTGCTTCAGCTTGAAGATCCTTTCCGCCCCAAAGCTCACGGAGGCAATGAGAGGATTCTCTCCCAGGGTCTTTTCGTCATCGCTGTGCCATCCCATTCCCTCGGAGCCGTCATGGTAAAGATTCAGCAGGCAAGAGTTGAACTGGTGGCCGCACTCGCTCTCGACGCGCTCCTTGATCGTGAGAAGAGCAGGGGTCCATGGTGCCGCGACCTTGCTTGTGCCGGAATAGGAGTAGGTGAACTCTCCATCCCCCATCCAGGCCACTTTCCGTGAGAGGATCCTTTTCTGCCCAAAGAGGATCACCTCGTCCTGCTGCCAAGGAATCCCTGCCAGGAGATCTTCAAAAAGTCGGGATGACTCCCCTTCTCCAAAGAGCGAAGGGACATATTCGACGATTCCATCATAGGGAAGATAATGAAGAAGCTGCCTTTTATTCACAGGCACAGAGGCCCCTGCTGGTGTCACGACCAGTTGGGAGGGTGATTCCAGAAACGAGGCTTGCCCACATGGCAGTGCAGCGACGTCCCAATGACGTTTCCAAACCATCGGGTGACGTAGAAAAGGAGGCGCGGAATCTGGTTCATGAGTGTTGGTCGAGTTTAGAGAGTCGCTCCTGTAGCGGCGGGATGGGGTGAAACACTGCCGTCTTGACGGCAGAGAGGGAAATGTCCGTGGCATTGAGCCGCTCGATCTTGGAGAGGAGTTCACTGACTTCCATAGGTGAGGCGAGCGAGGCGAGAAAGGCATCGCCCCGGTTCATCCAGAACCTGTTGAGCGTTGGCCAGACAAAGAGCGCCAGAAAGCACCAGGAACTCATGACAGACGCGCCGATGAGGCCTGCTTGCACGGCATTCGCACTTGGAATGAGAGTAGCCAGCAAAATCCCAAGCAGTGTCCAGGACGCCACAATTAGGAGCGTGAGGAGCCAAGTGCCGGATTTTCTATAGCATTCCTCACGGGAGGCCATCAGCGCCGCTTCGCGAGGAGTCAGCCATTGGGCGACCGTTGCCGATAGGGAAAGAAGTCCGCGTGGGGTGATGCAGCCATTTACCGTTTCTTCGTCACCTAGATCAAACCACCGGACTGGTCTGGGCGTCACCCCCAAGGATTGCAGTTCCGCATTCATGCTCTTTTCAAACACCTCTTTAGAAGATCCTGCTGGCGCAGAATCACCGGCAGGAACGAGCAGAAACAAAAGGATGACCACGGCGCTCGCGGCAATGATCAGAATCGTCGTTCCGGAGCGAGAGGCTAGATGGAGTGCCGAAAAATAGATCATTCCGATCCAGAGTCCGATCAGCGTGACGAAGCGACCTCGGATCCAATCCGACAACCAATGGCTTGCCGATTGCCCCGTGCGGCCCACGGCCTGCTCCACGGTATGTCCCGAGAGCATGTCGAAAGGGAGGTTGGCCAGTGTGACCAGGATCGCCACAGCAAGAAGGACCACCGCAATCCCCAGTAGACCGAATCCGGAAAATCCCATCGCCCACCACGATGCACTCAGAGCGAGTCCCCAGATCAGCGCAAGATTGGCTCCGATGGAGGTGATGCCTGACCAGAGGCGGATGCGTTGGTAATGGGTGGAATCCACAACGTAGTTTGTAAAAAAGAGAAGGCCGGGTCAATGACCCGGTCGCCATCGGTTCGCTGCTTTGGAAAGACCCTCTCAACCCTGGAGAGTCAGTCGTTCCTTACTATGACAGCTCATGCGTTGAAGGTTGTTGGATCTTTCGAATCTTGGCTCTTCGCTATTTTGAATGGGTTCTTCAGGGAGTAGAGGAGGCAGGGAAGAGGGACAATAATGAATCTGGAACTCAGGAACTCACGAACGGATGAAAACCGGAAAAACTCTAACAGGTATAAGGATGGAGTCATCTTTGTCTTTCGGGTTCTCCACTCCAGTTCACCTTTTTTTCCTGAGTTTCTGAGTTCCAGATTCAACCTTCATTCTTCAGTACTGCTGATTGTTTTGAGTCTCTACCCACTTCAAACAGCGAGGAGTCCGAATCTTTATCAGCCCGAGTATTCCAACCCTCCTTCACATGAACAACCTCGGGAAACTTCACACCTAACCCTCTGGTAGAAACGTTACCATTACACTGTCTTAAACATTAGTGACTCCAAAAGTTCTCCTTTGTAAGATATGCCTGTCTAAATAGGACTTCTTCAGATAAGAAATCCCCTGCCTGCCAACCTTTATGAAGATCACATTATTCCCTACGCGACTCCTTTTCGCCATTCTTGGACTGCTCATCACCGCGCTCTCATCGCATGCGGCCGATAAACAGAAAAAGCCCAACATTCTCATCATCTGGGGTGATGACATCGGTCAGTTCAATCTCAGTGCAATTAACCGCGGCATGATGGGCTACCGCACACCGAATATCGACCGTATCGCCAGCGAGGGTGCTTATTTTACCGATTGGTACGGCCAGCAGTCCTGCACGGCAGGACGCGCAGCGTTTATCACAGGCCAGTCACCGATCCGCACTGGCCTTACTAAAGTGGGTCTTCCAGGTGCACCTGAAGGGATGAAAAAAGAGGATCCCACTATCGCAACCCTTCTTAGAGCACAGGGCTATGTCACGGGCCAGTTCGGCAAGAATCACCTCGGGGATCGGGACGACATGCTGCCCACCAGTAATGGATTTGATGAGTTTTTTGGGAATCTCTATCACCTGAATGCCGAGGAGGAGCCTGAAAACCCCGACTACCCGAAGAGTCCCGAGTTCAAAAAGAAGTTCGCCCCACGTGGTGTGATTCATAGTTATGCAGACGGCCGCATCAAGGACACAGGCCCACTGAACAAAAAACGCATGGAGACGATTGACGACGAGGTCAACGAAAAGACCTTCGCCTTCATGGAGCGTGCGGCAAAGGAGGGTAAGCCTTTCTTTCTTTGGTGGAACTCCACACGCATGCACATCTTCACCCACTTGAAGAAGGAGTCCGACGGCAAGACGGGCTTGGGCATTTATGCGGATGGTATGGTTGAGCACGATGCTCATGTCGGTCAGTTGCTTGCGAAACTCAAGGAGCTTGGTCTTGAGGAGAACACCATCGTGATGTATTCCAGCGACAATGGTGCCGAGGCCTTCACCTGGCCGGATGGCGGTACCACTATGTTCCGTGGTGAGAAAAACACCCAGTGGGAGGGAGGATATCGCGTGCCGACCTTCATCCGCTGGCCTGGCGTTATCAAGCCCGGCACCGTGATCAACGATATCGGCTCCCATGAAGACATGTTACCCACCCTGCTTGCCGCTGCGGGAGACCCAACCGTAAAAGAAGATTTACTGAAGGGATTGAAGGTCGAGGAGACCACTTACAAAGTACACTTGGATGGCAATAACCTCCTGCCCTCACTGAAAGGAGAGGCTCCCTGGCCTCGCAAGGAATTCATCTATTGGACCGATGACGGTAGCGTTGCCGCCCTTCGGTATGAAAACTGGAAGATTACTTTCCTTAAACAAAATGCCCACGGCATGAATGTCTGGCTTCATCCGTTTGAGGCGCTGAGGGCTCCGATGGTCACCAACCTTCGCATGGACCCCTTCGAACTCGCTCCGGACATTGGCATGGGTTACCAACGCTGGTACCTGGAGCACATGTTTGTCATCGCACCTGCCGCAAATTATGTGGGGGGATGGTTGCAGAGCTTCCGTGAGTTCCCTCCACGTCAAAAGCCCGGCAGCTTCAATCTTGATCGCGTGATGGAGTCGGTGACCTCGGCGAATGAGTAAGGGAGAAGAGTCACGGTGATCCGCCGAGGCCCCCCAGCGGGGCTGGGTTGTGACTGATATGAAAAAGGACTGGCGGTCTATCTTTTCAGAGTAATACGTTCCCTTTCTCCCATTGCTAAAGTCATGAAATCCATCTCGTTTTTACTATTACTAGGTTTTCCTATCCTATCTCCTCAAGTTGCCCTTCAAGCAAATTACGAGGTTCTAGAGCCAGTTCCTGCAGCAAGCTTCATCCCTGCTGCCCTGATGACGAACACTCTCTTCACCATCTCACCAATGGCGCAGAGTGATGATCTCCATCTTACCTACACCCTTCAGAGTCCTGCTGGTACAGAATCAATCATCGGCACGCAGAGCCTCATCACACGCGTCAACGAGATGAAAGCACTCGTAGCGCTCGATGAAATTGACAATTCGGAGGAGTTTGGAAAGTCCCTACTCAAGGCGGGTGCCGAAAAAGTCGGGAGCGTGAGGGATGTCGTGAAAGATCCACTTGGCACCGTGCAACGCCTTCCCCTCGGAGCCTCCCGACTCTTGGGACGCGTCTCCACCTCTGTTAAAAATGCTGCCGAGGGGAATGCCGATCCGCGCGCTGGAGCTCAAGCTGTTCTAGGAATCAGGAGAATGAAAAACGAATTGGCCGCTCGTTTCGGAGTCAGTCCCTACACACGAGATGCCTCGCTTCAGAATAAGCTGGATGCCACTGCTCGGGCGATGGCGGGTGGCGCTCTCGTGGTGAACCTCTCAGGTCTCATGTTCACCGGAGGAGTCGGCACTGCCATTTCCGTAGTTGGCGTGAATCAGACACTTCAGCGCACACTCATTGAGTCGACACCCGAGGAAATGGCAGTCAAGAACCGCGCTACACTTCTGGCACTCAAGGCCGCTCCCGATGCGGTGGAAGGCTTTCTCTCGAATCCCGCCCTCTCACCTTGGCAGAAGACGATTCTCACCGCCGAACTGAAGGATATTGGTCTGAATCCAGATCCCTTTCTTCAGCTTGCATCAAAGCCCGCAACCCAAGAGGAGGTTCTTGATGAGATGCAAATCGTGCAAATTTTACTCAAACACCACAAAGAAATCGCCCCCATTATTTCCTTGGGTGAGGTTGATGGCGTGCTGACAACACTAGATGCAAACGGCGCCTTAGTCACACCAGTTGGCGCAGATCTCATTCTCTGGAGTGCAGCAACTGAGTCCCGCACCGATGCCCTCCTGAAAAGAGCGAAGGAAGATCCGAGGGTAAAACATGTGACCCTTGCCACAGATGGTCTCATCTCGGCACGTGCTCTGGAGGAATTCAACAAGCGGGGAATCCTCGCGACCCCTCAAGCTCTCGGCCCCCTACGCTAACTAGCTTCAGAATGATTCGCTCCTTGCGGTTCTTAATGCTGGGGGTGCTTTTATTGCTGGGATGTCATCCCCCTGCACCATCCGGCGGTATGGTTTTGATCCCCGGTGGTGACTTCTTGATGGGCTCAGACGCTCCGTATGCTCTACCCAACGAGAGACCGGCTCATCAGGTGAAGGTAAAGCCCTTCTTCATGGACATCCATGCGGTCACCAATGCCGAATTTGCAAAATTCGCGAAGGCCACCGGCTATGTCACCGTTGGCGAGCGACCCGTCGATTGGGAGGAATTAAAAAAACAAGTTCCACCTGGAACACCGAAGCCACCCGCCGAGACCCTTGCGCCCGGGTCGTTGGTTTTTCATCCAACCACGGGGCCTGTGGATTTACGTGATATGTCTGCGTGGTGGCAATGGGTCAATGGCGCCTCGTGGTCTCATCCAGAGGGACCCGACAGTAACCTCATCGGCAGGGAGAACCACCCAGTGGTGCACATTGCCTGGGAGGATGCAAAAGCCTATGCGGCTTGGGCTGGGAAACGCCTCCCCACCGAGGCTGAATGGGAATTCGCAGCCAGGGGCGGAGTCAACGGTGAGCGCTACGCATGGGGTAACCAAGAGAGTCCTGACGGGCGTTTCATGCTGAATCGGTGGACCGGACAATTTCCCTACCATGATGATGCCTCGGATGGTTTTGCCGGCACCTCGCCAGTCGGCACTTTCCCATCAAATGGCTTCGGGCTTTATGACATGGGAGGCAATGTGTGGAACTGGTGTAGCGATATCTATCGCGCCGATGCCTTTGCTGAGGAGGCCAAGGCCGGCCATGTTTGTTGTGATCCCACCGGGCCCAAAACCTCACAGGGTGAGAAAGCCATTCTAGGTGACCCTTCCCCGCCCATGGTTCCAGGGGCAGAACGACGAGTGACCAAAGGAGGGTCTTTTCTCTGCCATCCCGACTACTGCGAAAGCTATCGCCCCTCCGCAAGACGTGGCACTCCACCTGACACGGGGAGTAGCCATGTTGGCTTTCGCTGCGCCAAGGATGCGAGTCCCCAGATCAGCGCAAGATTGGCTCCGATGGAGGTGATGCCTGACCAGAGGCGGATGCGTTGAGAGTTGATTGGATCCACCGGGATAGTTTGTAAAAAAGAGAAGGCCGGGTCATTGACCCGGCCTTCTTCGTGAATTTGCGCTCTGGGAGAGCTGAAGACTATTTTCCCTCGGCGTACCGCGCAAGACGGTTGGAGAGAATCAGGAAGGTCGGGGCCCAGAGGCCGACGAAGATCCCGAAGAGTTCGCCGTGGGTACGAACCTCAAAGCTCACATCCTTGCCGCCGGCATAATACCAGATGGCGATGGAGGCGAGGACTGAGGCGAGTCCTAGGACGAAACAGAGGTGACTGAGTTGTTTCATAGACTCTTTCAATGATCCTCCCCCGTTGAAATGACAAGGTAATTCGCAGTCACAATTTGGGCATCACAAACGGCATGTATTGTTAACTGATAAAATCCCTTTTATCGGCCGGCAATTCGGATAGTTTACTCAAATAGTTAAATCCCTTAACTAAAAAACCCCGCACAACCAATGACACTCCCGATTGCCGAGCAGATTGCCGCCCGCACCTTTCCTGCCTTCAGCCTGGAACGTCTTCTTAAAACGACTTTCGCTCCGAAAGAGGGTCAACGACTCTGCATCTTGATCGATCTGGAAAATCCAGCCGACATCAAGGATTTCGCCTTCCTGAACAACGCCTCGCTCACCATTCAGAAGCATGCCGTGGAGTCGTTCCACAAACCGCTCAATGGTGAGATCCTGGCCAAGATGGGACTCAAGGGCGGAGAGATCTTCGCCTACAAGCTCACCGGCGGAAGTAATCTTGATCTACCGGATGAGGCTTTCGACCCCTCAGGCAAGCAGGTCAGTCTCTCCAAGGATGTTTATCCCAACTATGACATCATCCTTTGCATCTCGACCTATTCAGCAACTGCCCCTCTGACCGCCTTTGCCAAGCAGTACGGCTTCCTAGGAGCGACCCTGCACTGAGTAAACGAGATCATCCTCGCGAGCGGACTCGCTGTTGATTACGACGAAGTCAGTGTCGAGGCCGAGAAGCTTCGTCTTGGAGTGACCAACGCCGACTGGGTAGAGATCGAGTTCGGCTGCGAAGATAAGGACTACACTCTCCGCCTCATTCTCAATGGCCAAGAGGCCCAGAAGAGCCATGGCCTCTGCCGCGGTGACGAGCCTGATGTTGCGAATCTTCCCGCCGGAGAGGTCTACTTCGTTCCCGAGGGTGCGGAGGGATCTTTCCCCCACAAGTACGAGGATGGAACACTCGGACTGATGTCCGTAACCGGTGGCCGTATCGTGAAGGCCGAGCTCATCAAGGGAAATGCCTCCACCATCGCCGCTCACAATGCCAAGCTGATCTCCGATCCAGTCACTGGCGAACTCGGTGAACTCGGTCTCGGCACCCAGCTTCTTCCTGTCAGCGGACGCGACATTCAGGACGAGAAGGTGCGCGGAACCATCCATGTCGCAACTGGCCGCAGTGATCATCTTGGAGGCCATCTGCTCCCTTCGATGTTTGCCGAGAAGAGCCATGCGACCCATGACGACATCCTCTTTGCCCCGCACAAGACTCCTGAGATCCTAGTCAAACAGGTCCGGATGAAGCGCGGTGAGCAGAACGAGGTGCTGATCGAGAACTACGAACCCTCCGATTACACGAACAGTCTCGTGGCATAGCGCATCCTTGATCCTTTCAGGGGTTAGTGGCAGGGTTAAGGATCAATGATCTGTTCCCGTGACCCGGATTTCTTCATTTTTGCGCCTCTTTAGCGGATTTTCGCCAAGATTTTTAATTTGGGGGATGGTTGTTGTTTGTTTGGAAAGCACCTCTGTGAATGCGGTGGAAATCGTTCCTTATCCATCTGGGTCCGCTTATTATAACACTTCTGATAACATCGGCACTTCATATTCCGCATGGGACAGCGGCTGGGGTACGGGAAATACGAATAACGGTTGGGACTACGTCGGACAGGTTGGGGGGGCGAATGACGCAAGCGGCGTTTATCTCGGGAACGGCTGGGTTATCACGGCGGGGCATGTCGGAGCGCTGGATTTTACCTTGGGAACCAATACCTACGCAACGAATGGCACTTCTTTTACGAGTTTTTCCTTCACGAATGCAGGGACGGTTTACGCAGCGGATCTGAACTTGTTTAAAATATCAACCACCTCGATACAGGGGAATTCGTTGCTCCCGACAAATAACTTGATTATCCCATCATGGTATACAGGAACAAGGAATACGCTTGTCATGATCGGCTATGGTTATACCAGCGGCGGAAGACAGAAGTCGTGGGGAACAAACACCGTAACAATAAATAACCTTCTAGTTCCTCTGGATGGCTCTCCCTACACTACAGTTGATTTTGGAACGGCCTACGGGCAGACCTCTTATGGCACAAATTCCGCTAAACTTGTCGTTGGAGATTCGGGTGGTGGAGCCTTTATTAAAGGTGGCTCCACATGGTTTCTCGCCGGAATCAATCAAGCCAACGATAGAAATGGGAATTCCTACTTTGTGAACCTAGCCTATTACAGTTCTGAAATCACAAGCGTGATGAATGCTGTACCTGAACCGCAGAGCTGGACTCTTATCGCACTCGGCATTGCCTTTTTGATGAGTCTTTCTCTCTGGCGGAGGCGGCCGAAAGCTTCCGTGATCACCAGGTCATCGCCTTGATGCGGGAGGCAGCCTCCAAGGCTTTCTCGCGGCTGTTGAAAGCGGAGATGCGGAAGTAACCCTCACCGGCACGGCCGAAGCCGCTTCCGGGTGTGACAACGATGTTCGCCTCATCCAGCATCCGGTCAAAGATCTGCCAGCTGGTCTGGCCCGCAGGAGCATGGACCCAGATGTAGGGGGCATTAACACCGCCGTAGACCTTGAGACCGCACGACTGCACAGCCTCGCGCAGGATCTTAGCATTGCCCATGTAATGCTCCACCAGAGCGGCAACCTCGGCTCGACCCTGCTCACTGTAGAGAGCGGCAGCCCCGCGCTGGGTGATATAGCTAACTCCATTGAACTTTGTCGTGAAGCGGCGGTGCCAGAGAGGATGGATCGGGCGGCGCTCGCCATCTGAGCAAAGTGCCGTCAATCCCTTCGGCACCACGGTGAAGGCGCAGCGGGTACCGGTGAATCCGCCGTTCTTGGAGAAGCTGCGGAACTCGATAGCGCACTCGCGTGCACCGGGGATCTCGTAGATGGAGCGGGGAACGGAGGGATCACTCACGAAGGCATCGTAGGCGGCATCGTAGAGTAGGATGGATCCATGCTTGCGAGCATAGGCGACCCAGGCCTCCAGCTGTTCAATACTGGCCACGGCTCCGGTTGGATTGTTGGGGAAGCAGAGGTAGATGACATCGACTTTTTCGGTGGGAATCTGGGGAACGAAGCCGTTCTCAGCCGTGCACTCCAGGTAGGTGATGCCTTCGTAGGAGCCATCTTCCCTACCCTCGCCCGTATGTCCTGCCATCACATTGGTGTCGACATAGACCGGGTAGACAGGGTCCATCACGGCGATTTTATTATCGTGACCGAGGATATCGAGAATCGCACCACCGTCGCACTTGGAACCGTCTGAGACAAAGATCTCATCATCCGCCACGTCGAGCCCGCGATCGCGATAGTCGTGCTGCGCAATTGCAGTCCGTAGAAACTCGTAGCCCTGTTCGGGGCCGTAGCCATGGAATCCCTCACGGGTTCCCATCTCGTCGATCGCGGCATGCATCGCTTCACGAACGGCTAGGGGGAGTGGTTCAGTGACATCGCCAATGCCGCAGCGGATCATCCGGGAGGCGGCGTCGGGATTGGCCTCGGTGAAGGCCTTCACTCGCCGTGCGATTTCAGGGAAGAGGTAGCCTGCTTTGAGCTTGAGATAATTGGAATTGAGCGTCGCCATAAGGGTTCCAAGTGAACAAAAAACTTCGCGTTGTTGCCAGCGCAGGGTTGGTTTTTTTGTCGAGGCCGGGGAGGAAGAAGCTCAACTCCTTATCTCCTTGCCGAGTGGCCCGTGGAGATTTCTAATCATCACCCCCTCTAGTAATGCGCGATTAGCTCAGTGGTAGAGCGCTTGCTTCACACGCAAGAAGTCGCAGGTTCGAACCCTGCATCGCGCACCATTTCAAAATCAGCCCAAATTACTCTTTCAGGCTGATAGATAAAGGCCCCGCGGGCGATCGGCTCGTTTGCCTAATGAGTGCCAGAAAGCGCCTTGCCGGCCAAAACTTTGTTACCTTTTGTTACCTTTCCAGAGGGCTCTAGTGGCCAACCTTGCCTCATCACCGGCGGACAGAGATCTTAAATTTGCTCCTCGGCAACGGCCCCGGCCTCGCCCCTTCATTTTTTACCGGAGGAGGGTTTTTTACCGCCCAGTGAAAATTCCCATTCCCATTGAAAACCACTTTATGCCTGAGGCGCGTCGGACGGTTCCAACACATCAATGTGGATTTTTTGCCCTTATTCAGCAAGACCATGCTGGAAAACTTGCATTTTTGTAGTTTTCGCACTACATATATAGGACTTCTGTAGCGCGAAGACAACAAATGCCAACACCTCATCCATCATCATCCGCCGTACAACGCGCCCTGAGTAAGCTAGGCGCAGATCTGCGCGATGCTCGCCGTCGTCGCCATCTTCCCATGGCGATTGTGGCGGAGCGGGCTTTCACCTCCCGCTCTACCCTGCAAAAGATCGAAGAAGGAGATCCCGGCGTCGGCATCGGTATCTACTGCGCTGTTCTTCAGGCACTCGGCCTGCTGGACGGACTGAGCGAAGTAGCCGATATCAGCAAGGACAGTGTTGGCTTGGCCCAGTCCACGGCCCAGTTGCCCAAGCATATCCACCTCAAGCGATCCCCCAAATCGTCCGCTCATGTCTGATTTTGAAGTCCATATCGCCCTGAACGGACGGACGAGACAAGTCGGCCTGGCAAGAAGCAACAGGGTTCGCGGTAAGGAGACCATCCTCTTTGAATACGACGACGCATGGCTAAAGGATCCTGAGCATTTTTCTTTGGAGCCTGCTCTCACGATGACAAGAGGCGCGTTTGCTCCCCCCAGTGGATTGACCGTTTTCGGCTCCCTTGGCGACTCGGCACCCGATACCTGGGGACGGCGTCTTATGCAAAGAGCTGAGCGCAGGGCGGCAGAGCGGGAAGGTCGCGCTATTCGTACACTGGCTGAGAGCGATTATCTGCTTGGTGTCTCAGATGAGACGCGCCTGGGTGCACTGCGGTTCCGTCGTGTCGGCGAAGAATCCTTTCAAGCGCCCGATCGAGCCGGTGTTCCGGCATTGATCAAGCTCGGACAGCTCCTTCAGATTACCGAACGCATTCTGCGGGATGAAGAAACTGACGAGGATCTACAGCTAATTTTTGCGCCAGGTTCATCGATAGGCGGCGCTCGCCCGAAGGCATCGGTTATTGATCAGTACGGATATCTCTCCATCGCCAAGTTTCCGAAGGAGACTGATGACTACAGCGTGGAGACTTGGGAGGAAATTGCTCTGCGACTAGCCGAACAAGCTGGTATAGCCACGCCGAAGCATCAACTGATCGAGGCGGCAGGCAAGGCGGTGCTCTTATCCCGGCGTTTTGACCGCCAGGATCGGACTCGCATTCCTTTTCTCTCAGCGATGGCCATGATGTCTGCCAAGGACGGCGAGCATGGAAGTTACCCGGAAATCGTAGATTCTCTTGTTCAATATGGTGCCCAAGCCAAGACTGACGCTCGGGCCCTCTATCGCCGGGTTGTTTTCAATGTTCTGATTTCCAATGTTGACGATCACCTGCGCAATCATGGGTTTCTTTGGCTGGGCAAGAATGGATGGTCGCTTTCGCCTGCCTATGACCTGAACCCTGTGCCCGCCGATATCAAAGCACGTGTTCTCACGACTAATATCAGCCTGGACGAAGGCACCTGTTCCCTGGATCTGCTCGAAGCTGCTGCTGAGTATTTCAGCCTCTCGCTAACTCAAGCACGAATGATCATCAAAGAGGTGGCTCTGGTGACTTCCAGATGGCGCGACATCGCCAAGGAGGTTGGGGCACGCTCTGCCGAAATCCAACGCATGGCCAGCGCCTTTGAGCATGATGAACTCAAGCGGGCGATGGTGTTGTAGCGGGTGTCCGACTGCCTACCCCCAGAAGCAGTTGTTCTCGTCACTGTTGATGAGGTGTAGCCACTCCTCTAGTGATGAGGTCTCAGAACAAGGTTCGTAGGGATGCCATTTGCCATCGCCTCTCCAGTAATGCGCGATTAACTCAGTGGTAGAGCGCTTGCTTCTCACGCAAGAAGTCGCATGTTCGAATCCTGCATCGCGCACCATCTTCTACCGAATAAATCGGCAGAATGCGGTTATCCCCTGATTCATGACGAAAAAGCCCATCCTGGCGCAGGGATTTTAGATGCGGGGTTAGGCGCGTGAGCGACGCTGTAGTTTTCCTACAGCGAGAGAGTAGCAACAACACTCTGCGCTAGAAGCGCATGCCGCCTATTCGACCGTCACGCTTTTGGCCAGATTCCTTGGCTTATCCACATCACAACCCAGCTCCACCGCGATGTGGTAAGCAAAGAACTGGAGGACGATCGAAGTCAGGATCGGGGTCAAGATCTCAGGAGCATCTGGGATCAAGATGACGTCGTCGCAGAGGAGCGAGAGTTGATCTCCCTTACCCTCGGTTCCGATGGCGATCACGGGACCGCCACGCGCCTTGACCTCCTCAATGTTGCTCAGGTTCTTCTGAAAAACGGCATCATGTGGGGCTATTACCACGGACGGGGTCTCGGGATTCACCAAGGCGATGACTCCGTGCTTCAGCTCCGCGCTGGGATAACCCATGGCGGCAATGTAGCTGATTTCCTTGAGCTTCAGAGCGCCCTCCATGGCCACAGGATAGTTAAACTGGCGACCCATGAAGAGCATGACCTTCGACTGGGCATAGCGTTTAGCGATCTTGGCGATCTCAGGCTCGAGCTTAAGGACTTTCTCGATCTGGCCGGGAAGGGCCTCGAGTTCGGTGATGATGCGGGTGCCGGCGGAGCTGGAGAGATTGCGAATACGACCAAGCAGCAGGGCGATAAGAGTAAGAATCGTGACCTGTGAGGTGAAGGATTTGGTAGCAGCCACGCCAATCTCGGGACCGGCATGCATGTAGACGCCCCCATCGCTTTCGCGGGCGATGGTACTCGCCACATTATTGCAAATGCCAAGAGTTCTGTGTCCCTTCCGCTTGCTCTCACGGAGCGCCGCAAGGGTGTCAGCCGTTTCACCACTCTGACTGAGAACAAAGACAAGGGTGTCCTTGGTCATCGGGAGGTTCCGATAGCGGAATTCGCTGGCGTACTCACACTCGGTCGGTATCTGGGCCAAGCACTCGATCAGGTACTCGCCGACCATGGCAGCATGGAAGGCGGTGCCACAGCCGCTGAGCACGATCCGCTCGACCGTGCGCAACTCGGCGTTGCTCATGTTCAAGCCACCCAGTTTGGCGGTGGCCTCTTCATGCGAAAGACGCCCGCGCATGGCGTCGGTGACGCTGCGGACCTGCTCGTGGATTTCCTTGAGCATGTAGTGGGGGTAGTCCCCCTTGCCTACATCTTCTTCCGTCATCTCGACCTTGGTGACATTGTAGTCGGCTCCATTCCCCTGAACCGTGGAGAGGGTGAATCCATCTCCATTAAGGACGGCGATCTCGTAGTCGTTCAGATAGACAACATCGCGGGTGTGACCGACGATGGCACTGACATCGCTGGCCAGGAAATTCTCCCCCTTCCCGATCCCAAGAACCAGAGGACTCCCCCTGCGCGCCCCGATAAGGACTCCGGGAAGATCTGCATGCACGATGGCGATCCCATAAGTACCGGCAACCTGACCTAGGGCTTCGCGAAGAGCGGAAACAAGGGCTCCCTGGGTACGCTCGGCGGAGCGGTCAAAGGCACGACCGACAAGATGAGCCAGAACCTCTGTGTCGGTCTGGGACTGAAACTGGTGCCCTTCCTGCTCAAGTTGTGTGCGCAGAGCGGCATAGTTTTCGATGACGCCGTTGTGAACCAGAACTAGCTTGCCGGAACGATCGAAGTGCGGGTGGGCATTCTCACGGGTGACCTTACCGTGGGTGGCCCAACGGGTGTGGCTGATGCCTGTAGAGCCACCGATCGGGTTCAGGGCAATGGCCTTGCGGAGATCATCGATGCGTCCCACCTCCTTGCGGACGGAGACAATCCCCTCCTCAAGGGTAGCCACACCGGCAGAGTCGTAGCCCCGGTACTCCAAGCGACGAAGGCCCTCCAGAAGGATGGGGACAGCCTCAGCACGACCAACATAGCCTACGATTCCGCACATAAGATTTTTGATTTGATGCCCGTTACCTTCGTTTAGAGGGATTTCGGTTGATTTAAGAGGATGACAAACAGAGAGAGTCTTCGCAAGATGCTTCCGTCTTCCCCAATCCAACTATCCTGAAAAATATGCAAACCAAGCATGTCGTTGCCCCAGCGACCCGCACTCTGGCCATCATCATGGGTGGAGGAGCAGGAAAGCGTCTCTTTCCTCTCACCAAGGATCGGGCTAAACCGGCTGTCCCGATCGGCGGAAAATACCGTCTTGTCGATGTGCCGATCAGCAACTGCCTGAACTCAGGCATCAGGGGGATCTATGTCTTAACCCAGTTCAACAGCACGTCCCTCCATCGCCACATCAACGCGAGCTACAAGTTCGACAATTTCTCTCCAAGCTTTGTCGAGATCCTCGCAGCACAGCAGACCCCCGAGGGATCGACCTGGTACCAAGGAACGGCCGACGCAGTCCGTCAGAATCTCCGCACTTTCATAGAAGGGAATTATGACTATTTCATCATCCTTTCCGGAGATCAGCTCTACCGCATGGATTACCGTGATGTCCTTCAGCAGCACATCGAAGGCGGAGCGGATCTTACGATCGCCTGCATTCCGGTGAATCGTGAGGCGGCTATGGGATTTGGCATCATGGAGACCGATTCAGCCCAGCGGATCACCCGCTTTGTGGAGAAGCCAACGGATCCGGCGATCCTTGAAGAGCTCAGGATGAAGCCGCAGGTCTTCTGGGAACTCCATGAACCCGAGAATCAGGATCTTTATCTGGCCAACATGGGGATCTATGTCTTCAACCGTCAGGTGCTGGCTGAGTGCCTCGACAACACAATGGATGATTTCGGGAAGAACATCATCCCGGGAACAATCGGCTCACGAAATGTCCAGGCCTATGTCTTCCGCGGCTACTGGGAGGATATCGGAACGATCCGCTCGTTCTTCGACGCCAACCTCAACCTCTGTGATCCCTCTCCTGCATACAATTTTTACGCACCCGGCGCGCCAATCTACACGCAGTCACGATTCCTGCCAGCCAGCGTGATCGAGGAAACAGTTATCAACCGTGCCATGATCTCGGATGGATGCCAGATCCGCTCAGCGCTTCTGGAGCGTTGTATTCTCGGAATCCGCAGCCTGATCAGCCCTGGATCACGGCTGAAGAACACCATCGTGATGGGCGCCGATTTCTACGAATCCGACAAGGGAGGTACGCCGGAGGGTGAGATTCCAATCGGCATCGGCAGAGATTGCATTATCGAGGATGCGATCATCGATAAGAACGCACGGATCGGCGATGGGGTGGTGATTACGACACACGACAAAGACGCGAACTCCGACGGCGTGGGATATTACATCCGAGACGGCATTGTCGTAATCCCGAAGAATGCAGTCATTCCTGCCGGAACACGCATCTGAGGATTTCTTGTTCCATTTTTTCCATGAAGAGTACCCGTAGAGCCCTTAAAATCCTTCCACTGCTTGGTATTCTTCTGCTGCTGGCAGGATGCCTCTACGACAACCCTCCCACAGGCCCTTCCCGAAGCATCGACACCTGGCTTGTCGGCCAGTGGCAGACCAAGGCAAAAGCAGGGCATCCGTATTCCGCAGTCGTAGCTCCGACAACTGCCTCGGATCATTACCGTGTGACCTTCTCAAGGCCCGGTAGCAACACTCAGGAATTCGACGGGTGGATCAGCCGGGTGGATGGTTTCTCGATTCTGGTTCTCAAGTCACTCGACGGCAGTGGCACAAGGGGGACTGGAGTTGATGGAGGGACTGGAAAATATCTCCTTTGCCATTACGAGCTACTAGCTCCCGGCACTCCACCTCCAGGCGGCATCGGCGCGGAACGTATCCGTCTGAGCGAACTCCAGCTCGACGAGTCGACCCGCACGCTGGATTCCTTCAAACTTCGAGCCGCCATCCGCACTGCCCTGAAAGAAGGAACTCTCCTCGCCCCCTTTGATACGGTGGCTGAGCGCAAGGGAAAGCTGGAATCAATCCCCGGCAGCCTCATCTGGACCAAGACCGGAAGCGTGACCCTGGAAGGGGAGACGTTCTGAAGCCGAGCAAAAGCTCGGCAGGTCGATAGACTGAAGACTGTTAGACTGTTAGTCTCCAAATCCATTTCTATCGTTTCGACTATTTCGACTATTCCGATCCAAATCGTTTCCGCCCTAATAGTCTAAAAGACTTCAGCCTAAATACCTCTTCCAAATGTCCAAACCAGCCACCACAGAAACCCGCATGGAGAAGATCGTCAGTCTCTGCAAGAGGCGCGGCTTCATCTACCAATCCTCCGAGATCTACGGAGGCATCGGAGGATTCTGGGACTACGGCCCACTGGGAGCGGAACTGAAGCGCAATCTCCGCGATACCTGGTGGCGTGCGATGACCCGGGAGCGCGAGGATGTCGTCGGTCTCGACGCCACGATCATCATGCACCCGGCTATCTGGAGGGCCAGCGGCCATGTCGACACCTTCGCTGACATGATGCGCGAGTGCACCATCTCCAACAAGCGGGTCCGAGCCGACCATGTGGAGCCCCAGTCCGGTTCAGTGATCCGCTTCACCGGGGCCAAGGTGCCCACTCCGGGAAATTGGCATCTCGACAGAACCATCGCTGTCTTGATGAAGCAGGGCGAGCACATCGAGAGCTTCCGCAAGCGGGTCCGCCTGCTTATTGCCCAGAACGCAGGCGCCGCTGCAGGTAAGCCGGAAGAGATCGAACTCCTCGGCGAGGAAAAGATCGATACGATCGACGGCTCGGTGGATTTTCATCCCGAGACCGGTGGAATGCTCAACGAGGCACGGCCCTTCAACCTCATGCTCCGCACCTATGTCGGACCGACGGCCACCGAGAACGATATCGCCTATCTGAGGCCAGAAACAGCCCAGGCGATCTTTGCCCAGTTCAAGAATGTCTGCGACTCCTCACGCGTGAAGGTCCCCTTCGGCATCGGCCAGATTGGGAAGGCCTTCCGCAACGAAGTGACGCCGAAAAACTTTACTTTCCGTTCCCGCGAGTTCGAGCAGATGGAACTCGAGTTCTTCATCAAACCCGATGAGGCAGTCCGTCTCATCCATGGCTCTGTAGCGGCATGGCATGAAGGAGCCGACCTGAGCGAACCAAAGCCCGATTGGGGCTGGGAAATGTGGCACCGCTACTGGGTTGCGCAACGCACGGCCTACTATGCCTCGATCGGCCTTGGCCTAGATGTCCTTGAATACCACTGGCAGACCAAAGCCGACCTTGCCCACTACGCCCGCGCCTGTGTCGATATCCTCTACAAATTCCCCTTCGGCACAGACGAACTGGAAGGAATCGCGGCGCGTGGATCCTTTGATCTTACCCAGCATCAGACCCACTCCGGCAAACAGCTCGAGTATTTTGACGAGGAGTTGAAGGCCGCTTGCGACGCAATGAACCAGGAGCAGAAGACAGCCTTTATCGAGGAGACCCATGCGGCCCGTACAAATTTGGAAACATCCCGCGAGGAGATCACGTCGACCTGTGAAAAGCTCTTCAAGGGTCTCTACATACCCCATGTGATCGAGCCCTCTGCGGGGCTAGACCGTCTGGCCCTGGCCATTCTTGCCGATGCCTTCGACGAGGAGGAGGTAACTGACGACAAGGGAAAGACCGAGACCCGCACGGTGCTTCATTTCCATCCTAGGATCGCCCCGATCAAGGTCGGCGTCTTCCCTCTGCTCAAGAACAAGCCTGAACTCGTCTCCAAGGCCCGGGAGATCGTCGCCCTACTGCGCCCCCACATGAGCGTCTTCTACGACGAGACCGCCGCCATCGGTCGCCGCTACCGCCGACAAGATGAGGTGGGCACTCCGTTCGGAGTCACTATCGATTTCGAGACGCTCGGCGAGGAGAAACCCGAGTTCAAGGACACCGTGACGCTGCGCGAGCGGGATTCGATGGAACAGCGCCGCATCCCGATCGCGGAGTTGCTGCCCTTCCTGCTCAGCAAGATTTTGTGAGCTTGAGCCCTACGGGCTGCCGAAACCTGATAGCTGAAACTTGCCGTAACGGATGCGAAGCACCGGCCGGGCCAGCAAACTTGAAGTAACAGCCTGCTGACCCATCGGTTTTTTTCGTCTCAGGTCTCAGGTCTCAGGTCTCAGGTCTCCACCTTCAACCTCCGATCCGATCTCTCCGTCGGCGAATTGGGTTAGCATCCTCTCTCCCGGCTTGATCTGGGCTGCTGAGACAATGACCTTTCCGTCTTTCGCCCGTGTGATGCTGAAACCCCGCTGCAGGGTTGCCTGGGGGCTCAGCGCTGCGAGGGCCGAACCAACCCGACTCATCCTGCCTTTCTCCCGCTCAAACCGGTGACGAAGGATCACACCTAGCTGATCTCCCAGCGAGGAGAGCCTCTGCTCAGCATTTGCCAGACGATAACCCGGATGAGCCGATGCAATCTGCACAGCCATTCTGGCTAGCCTGGCATCCAACTGCTCCAACCGGCGATCCAAGAGCCCGGAAAGGGACTCTTCGAGACGATCCGCCGTCTGCCGAGCCTCCTCCGTCCGACGGTAGGGTTCCCGGAATAATGCCGAAGAAGCCAGTCGGTGCTCAGCTGCACGTTGAAGCCCGATAAGCGCCTCGGCCTCTCGCGCAATCCTAGCCACCAGAGCACGGCAGCGCTCCAAAAGTTCGGAGCCCTCTGCGGCAAGCAGTTCCGCTGCGGCACTCGGAGTGGGAGCCCGAAGATCGGCGACGAAATCTGCAATTGAGAAATCGATCTCATGACCCACGGCACTCACGACAGGAATTCGGGATTCGGCGATGGCGCGAGCGACGACCTCTTCGTTGAATTCCCAGAGATCCTCCAAACTCCCGCCACCGCGTGTGACGACAATGACATCCACAGGACCGATAGAGGGATTTTCCTCGGAGAGTTCTGAAATGGCGGCAGCAATTTCGGCGGCCGCTCCCTTGCCCTGGACCCGCACGGGGTAGATGACCACCCGGAGCCCCGGATGGCGACGGTGAAGCACCTTCAAGAAATCCTGGATCGCAGCTCCCGTGGGAGAAGTGACCACGGCGATCCGGCGTGGAAAACGAGGGATCGGACTCTTCCTCTCGAGATCGAAAAGCCCCTCGGCTGCAAGTCGTCGCTTGAGCTCCTCAAACCGCGCCTGAAGCATTCCCTCTCCCTTGGCCTGCACCAGACGCACCATCAGCTGGTACTGCCCGCGTGCCTGGTAAACGCTCACCGGCCCGTAAATCTGTACTTGGAGGCCGTCGCGCAACTCGACCTTCTGACCCGAGGCAGAGCGGGCAAAGAGGACACAGGAGAGCTGTGATTCCTCATCCTTGAGCGTGAAGTAGCAATGACCGGAGCCTTGGCGACGGAGGTTGGAAATCTCCCCCTCGACCCAGACCATGCCGATACCCTCTTCAAGAAGCCCGGTGATCCGTCGGGTTAACTGGGCTACGGTGAACACTTCTGGCTCCTTGGAATCTTTGGAGTCGGAAGTCGAGAGATGGGAGATAGGCGATTGAGTCCGGGGAGGAGTACTTCCCATGGGGAGATCCTTCTTTCTAGGAATGCTTGTTTCCGGCGCTTTTTCCTTCTGGCGCGGGAGCACTGGGGCCATGTCAAAGCCGAGCTGCAACTCGCCCTCCGCTTCCTTGACTGGACGACGGGACATGGTCAGGAGAGCTGGGCACGCAGTACCGCTAGCAACTTCTCTAGGCGCTTCGGAATCTCAATCTCCTCCAGCAGCATCTGGCGCATTCGAGGATCGGCCACCAGGGTCGAGGCCACCAGATCTGTGATAACACCAATACTGGTGATCTGGTTCAAGTAGGCTTCGAACTGTGACGGCAGTTCGATTCCCTGCTCTTTGAAACGCGCACACAGGGCGTGAAGCTGGATGACCTTCGACTCGAGATCATCGTGTTCCCCTTCATCACTGCGAAGCTCCTCAACCCGTGCAATGCGATAGGGACTAGACTGATCCCAACCCGTGAACCGCACGCGGCAGACCCCCTGGAGGATCAGGTTGGATGTTCCATCATCGTTCCGGATACAGGCCCGGACTAATCCTGCTCCGGCGATCATCTCGACTTCGCTCTCATCCTGATTGCAAGGCATCGCCATCGCGACCATGCGACCCGCAGCAAGTGCCTCCTCCAGCATCTCACGGTAACGCGGCTCAAAAATATAGAGGGGCAGTAGCGCGTTGGGGAAGAGCGTTACCCCCGGGAGAACCATGACCGGAAGGGATGGCGGGAGTGGTTCGATTTGTTCCCCATTCATGGCATGAGGCTACGCATTCCTGCAGCTCTCCATAAACCAGAAAAAAAGACTTTAGTGTCCGCTCAGGTCTTGCAGTGAATTAGGGCGAAATTGTTCCTTTTTAAACCTTCACCCAGGCCTTTCCAGCAGCTAGTTAAAAGCCTGTGATTGTCTCATGTTCTCCCATATTTTCTAGATCGGGCAGCGTGTTCTTGATGATCTGCCTGTTTCTTGGCGCCATCCCCCCTATCAGGGCGGGAACATTCGATCCCCTGACCGTGCCCCTTCAGCCCAAGCCTACCATAGGATCGATTCCCTTTTGGGAAACTGGAACCACCAACGTTCCTTCCATTCATACCGAGTCTGATTCCGTTGACATTCCCGTCCCATCCCTCTCCTCCCAAGAGGAGATCGGCTGCTTCGCGCTAACCGTGGTCTTCCAAGACAACGGGGATGGAGGACCCGTCGTGGAGTGGAGATCGAACCAGGGGGATCTCACCCTCCTAAGCGCAGGCTTGGGGGAGAACGGTGTAGCGCTTGGATTGAATGCTCGCACCCTCCTGCTTCCCCAGTCACTGACCTTGGACGGCGGCACTGTCAGGGTCTCCTTTGCCGGAAGGTTTTCTCGCCTGATCTCGATTTCCCTGCGACCGGCAAGGGAACTGGGCGTGGCGGCGCTTGGCGAGGACTTCAAGCCCGCTCTTATCGAGGACGATCATCAAGTCCTTGCCGAGGAGGAAGTCTCCGGAGCCGATCATCCTTCACAGTCAGGAGACAAGACCGATGGTTATGTCATCCATGCGGATCTGGCAGCCTCGCCCCTGCGTCTCGATCTCCCGGGATCTGGAAACACGACGGAATTAGTGGTTCCTCTCTCAGACAAGCCGGTGGGAAGCCTGCTCCAGGCCGAGATGGGAGGACTGGATCCAGAGTCTTGGATTGAGGTCAGCATTAACGGCGAGTTGCGTGGCATTCTAGCCCCAGCCCCCTTTTCTCTCAAGTCACCCGCAGTCATCATCTCCCCAGAAGGCCACCTTCAAGTTGCGGGATGGCGGAACGCCTCGATTTTCATTCCCTCCCGACTCTGGACTTTGGGTGACAACTCGATTGTCCTCTACCTGCACCGGGCTCCGGGCGATTCCGGCGCCCCTGTTTACCTGAGGAATGTCAGAGCCGATCTTCTTTTCCCCAGCACCAATGCCAGTACCGCCGCCAGTACCGCCTGGTCATCAACGGCATCGGGATCTTCTGAACCCCTCTCCACTGGGTCACTATACGGAAATCCTTCACCCTCGCTGTTTCATGCATCCTCACCGGCTCCCCTCCCCACAGGCGGCCTTCCTTAAACTCATCGACCGATCTTGACGCCAGACGCTTCCTAGAAGAGATCTAGGAAACCACTGCATTTCACCTTTCTTCAACCATCCGAGCGACCATGACATCTACGAACAATCCCTCTCGCCTTAACCGTCTTGCCTCCCTCCGCGGAGATTCAGGCTATACTCTCTTCGAGATCATGCTCGTGCTCGGCATCATCGCCGTCCTTGTCGGCTCTGCTATCTACATGCTCTCGGGCAACATTGATGTGGCCAAGGAACAGCGCGTGCAGAGCGATATCCAGGCGATCTCGATGCAGCTCCGCACCTACGAGATGCTCAATTACCGCAAGCCTTCCACCGAGCAAGGCCTGAAGGCTCTGGTCCAAATGCCCTCTTCGGATCCGAAGCCCCAGCATTGGAAGAAGCTGATGGAGAGCGTCCCTCTTGACCCATGGGGTAATCAGTATGTCTACATCAATCCGGGAAAGTTCAAGACCGACGGCTTCGATCTCTACTCATTCGGGCCGAAGGGAGTCGAGGGTGACGGCAATATCGGAAAATAATCGGCGGGTGCGGGGAAGGGGCGTCCGCGCTTTTACGCTTCTGGAGATCATCATTGCCCTCTCACTGGTGGCGATTCTCGTCTCGGCCTCACTTCCCTATCTCTTCGACTCCTTTGCGGCTGCAGCGGGAGACCGCGCGGCGGACGCTATCACAAAAAGAGCGCAGGAGATCCGCTCCAAGGCCATGGAATCCGGAGAACGTCAGAAGATCATCCTGACCTCCAACGGCATCAAAGACTTGCCCCTTCCGGTCGGATGGACTCTCCAAGTCAAGGGGCTCAACGACTCGAAATTCCATGCACCGGCACGCAACCAAACCTGGGAATTCAATGCCGTCGGCATCTGCGAACCGATCTCGATCCGCCTGATAAAAAAAGATAGGGAGATCCTCCTCTCCTTTGATGCGCTGACAGCACAGCCGGCCCATGACGATGAGTGACCGGGATCTTAAGAAAAGAACCGGAAGCTTCACCCAGGGGTTCACCTTGTTTGAAGTGCTTATTGCCTTGGCTGTCTTCATGCTTGCAGTGACCGGTCTGGCCATAGCCTTGAATACGGCGCTCCAGGCGGCCTTAGAGGTTAGGCAGCGCTCGTTTTGCCGGGCAGAACTAGAATCACGACTCGCCTTCTGCCAGGCAGTCCCTCCTCCCATCGGAAGCACCAGGGTCCTGGAGGCCTCGAAAAACCACGGGGTGAAGGTCGAGGAGTCCCTTATCCCTTGGCCGCTAAAAAACGGGCAAGGCCTCGAGGTAACAGGCCTGAAGAAGCTGACGATCAAGACATCATCTGGCAACCAGAAGGATCAGGCGGAGATTCTGCTCAACCTCCCATGATCACCCGGACCTCCAAACGATCTGTCGATAGCACCTTGAAAGCCTTCACGCTACTGGAGGTGATCCTTTCGATGGCAATCATGGCCCTGCTCGCAGCCTCGGTCTATGCGATCACGAGTTCATCGATCACGGCAGCACGGACGGCGATGGATCAACAACTTGTCCTGCGCCGCCTGGATGCCTTCCTCCGAATCACCCGCAACGCCTTCCTTAATCTTCCAGGACAGGGAACAGTCGCCCTCGAAATAGGCAAGGGTAAGGGAGGTGCCGCTGAGCCCCGCTTAATCTTGGGAAAGGTTCAGGGACTTTTTGGAATACCAAGCCTTGGTGGAGCATCCCTAATGCTAGCCGCAAAAGCGCGGTCGGATGGTACGAGGACGATCTGCATGGTAAGGATTCCCGCTCGACTGAGCGACCGCGAACTAGAAGCGGCAATGAATGCCCCTGGCGTTCCTCTTCTGCCTAAAGTCAGAAAACCGCGTTGGTCCTTCATGGCGGGAGTCAATGGGGATGGGACACCTGCCTGGAAAGAAGAGTGGCCAGCAGGAGGTGGAAGTCCCCGCCCCCTACTGGTACGTCTGCAGCTAGAAATCGACGAGATTCCGGATCCCGTGGAAGCGATTTTTTATGTACCGCCGTTACCAGCACCCCAAGCTGTCACGACAACGCAAACAAATGCAGTGCAGCCATGAAGAGCCTCCCTCTGCAACGAACCTCCGCAATGGCCTTGCCAATGGTGCTCTGGAGTATCGCCTTGCTCACGGGTATCGTCCTGCTTTTAGCCGGAATCATCGAGGGATGGATCACCGAGGAGACGCATTCCGAAAAACTCTTTCAGGCCCGCGAGCAGGCCTTGTCCGGTGTAGCTGTCGCCATGAACCCCGGGGTGTTTCCCGGAGATCCCCTTTTAAATCAGTTCTCCAAGGACAAGAGCGAAGGCTATCAGGTTGTGATCAAGGATGAGTCGGGACTCATTAATCCGAACTACTACCTCGTGCAGACACCCGATCAGCGCTCCGTACTCGGCCAGCTCTTCACCTCGTGGAAAATCGATAAGAATACCTCTGACACTGCGACCGACGGTCTCTACGACTGGCAAAGCCAAAGCCCCTTCCGATCGCTTCATGGGGCGAAAAAAGAAGAGTATGCAGCCGCCGGAATGTCGGGTCTCCCTCCGGGAGCTCCCTTTGCCTCTCCCGAGGAGATGGAGCTAGTGATTGGGTTTGATCCGGTCGTGCAGGCAAAGCCGGACTGGATCAGCTACTTCACCACCTACTACAACGGTCCTGTGAATATTCTCCGGGCACCGAAAAACATCCTTATAGAACTGCTCGGCCTGCTTCCCTCCCAAGCGAATGCCTGGATAGCCCTGAGAGCAGGCAAGGATGGGATCGAAAACACCGCAGATGATCTTCAGCCGACCGACCTCACCAACGCCATCAGCTTGATGGGGGTCAATGGAGCGCAGGGAGCCGTCATTGCAAGAATCTGTACGAGTAGTGGTTCCGTGCGCCGGATCGAGAGCACCGGCTTCTGCAACGGGGTGAAGCAACGAATCACGGTGATTGCACCCGTGGCCTCAACACAAAGTCCCCAAGGCGCAAGCTCTGTGCTAGGGTGGACGGAGCAATAATTCTTCCATGGATCCATCCTCCGCAATCCTGATGCCGGAGACTGCTTTGACCGACAAGGCCAAGGGTAGGAAACCTACTGCCTCTAACGGGAAAGAACGCTCAGGAGGCACTGTGATCGAACGTCCAGGAGCCGAACCCGGCATCTGGGAACGCTGGTATTTTCCATCGCAGGGAAGCCCGGAAATTCTCAACGATGAAGAGGCCCTGCCCAAAAAATCCTTGAGGGTGACGGCACTTCCCTCCGCATCTCTTTTTTCCTGGCCACTCTGGATCGCGGCGGAGGGGGAAAGCCGTGATCTCGTCAAGATGGAGCTGGCCGGCAGGCATCTCCTCAAACGAGGAATGGAGGAGGGATTGACCGCCATTCCGATTCTACAACTCGGGGAGCGCCGACTGGTCCTGGCCGTGGCTACAGAGGAACCATTTCCCGAAGAGATAATGCCCGATCATTGGAAAAATGCCGACCGCTTCGAGATTTCAGCACGTCTCCGGGGTCCTCAGGAAAAGCCCGATATGATTCTGTGGCAGGAGCAGGGCGTCGTTCAGGCCGCTTATTACCGTGATGGACAAACAGTCTGGTTCTGCGCCATCCGTCCCGGACACTGCGGATCAACATTGCGACGCGCCTCGGTGCGACTTCTTTCAGAGGGTATCCTGAGTCATCTTCCGAATACGATTCTCCTTCAGGGGATATCGTTGGAAGCACGACTCTTGTTGACCAAGGAACTCGACGCCAACTTTCCCCAAGCCAGCATCTCCGCGCCTCAGGAAGTCGCTCCTCCCTCACTTCCACCAACACCGATCGCCCTTACTCCAACAGGGGCACGACAGGAGAGGCTTCTCAAACAACGCAGTGAACGACTCCTCTCCATCGGTTCCGTGGCGGCCATCCTTTACCTGTTGCTCTTGGCTTGGGGCTCGGGAGATCTTCTGATCAGGCAGGCGGCTTTGAAGCGTATCCGGAGGGAAGTTGCAGACATCGCGGCTCCGGCCCTCCAAGCAAAACAGGAATCGGAGCGCTGGAATGCCTTGCGTCCTGCAATCGACCCGACCACGTATCCCCTGGATCTCCTGGCCGCCGCGTCAGCCCCGACCGAAGGAGGTAAGGTGCGCCTCATCAGCTTTAACCTCGAGCAGGGTCACCTCTTGATCTCGGGTGAGGCAACCGATGTCACCCAAGCTTACGCCTTTATCGAGCAACTCAAAAAAAACCCGCTACTCCAGGAGTATGACTGGACGTCAGGCCAGCCCCAACTAGCGGGGAAAAACAGTGTAAAATTCGATCTGGAAGGGACACGCCTCAGTCCACGCCAAGACGTCCCATGAGAACTCTGGCTCCCAACGAAAAAACCCTTCTTCTGCTGTTGTGCGGCGCGCTCTTTGTGGCCGTCAACATGGCGGGAATCCGCTCGTTTTTGAAAGCAAGGGAGGGGCTACGGAAGGCCATTGTAACAGGGACTTCGGAATTGAGCCTGGACAAGAATTGGCTCGAGATCGGACGCTCGCTGGCTCCTGCCGATGACTGGATCAACTCCCACCCGATGCCGCGCTTTCTACCTGATGAAGCAAGCTCACAGCTTCTGAAATCGGAGCGGGAAGAAGCTGAAAAAGCAGGTCTCAAGATAACCGAGGAAAATCTCCTTCCCTCTCAGGAAACCCCTTATGGACCGACTGTCGCAGTTTCAGTAAAACTGACGGGCCCCTTTGAGGGAGTGGTTCGGATGCTCTTTGCCCTGCAATCCCCCACAGCATGGCGCACCGTTGAGAAATTGGCATTGAAGAGCGACTCCCAGCCCCCCAATGTCGTCGCCGACCTTGAGTTGCATCAATACTTTCAGCTCTCCTCAAGCCCCGAATCTCCACCGAAACAGACCCATCCATGATCCTCAGAAGGAATATCGGAGTTTGCACAAAGTCCCTCGGAATAAAGGGACTTCTGTTGTTTTCTAGCCTTTCCCTACCACTCATGGCCGCCTCTGAAACCGTGGGAAGTGCCTCGGATCTCGCAAGGAATCCTTGGGAGAAGCCGCGGGATCTCTCCTCCTTCCAACAGTTACTCAAACACTCCCCCTTTTCACTTCCCACATCGGAAGAAAGTTCGCCCTTGGCAGATCGCTACGCCATGACAGGCATCGTTAATATCAATGGAGAGAAGCAGATCTTTGTCTTCGACCGAACCGACCAGAGCCGTGAACTCATCGGTAGAAAGCCAAACGCAAAAAACATGTCCCTTGTCTCGCTGATCCAGAACGGCAATACGGCACCTCAGAAGGCAAGTATCTTGGTGGGGAGCGAAACGGGTACTATCGGCTTTCTGGAATCAACTCAGCAGAAAGGAGACCCCCCAGCCCAAGCAGCTCCGGGATCCGTGGCGGCAGGTATTCCAGGGGTCCAAGGGACTCAACCCGGAGTGAACCTGCCTCCGTTGCCACCCCTCCCCCAACTCCCAGGGACCCAGCCTGCACGGGGCCGTCGCATCATCCGCCGGCCCGTCATTACGACACCACAGCCCCAAAACGCCACTCCATGATCTCCTCGCTCCGCAGCATCAAGCCAACCCTTCTACTGCCTCTCCTTCTCTGGGGCCTAGGCCTCATGGGCGCCACGAGCAGAATCATTGCTCAACAACCAATGGAGAATCTCCCGGCTACGCCTTCAGCAGCAACAGGCGACCTGGCGACACCATCTGCGGAAGAGGGTGTTTCAATCCAATTTCCACATACCTCGGTGGCCGAAGTGCTGATGACCTATGAGAAGCTCACCGGCAAGCGCTTGGTCCGGGATTCCAATCTCGCGGGCCCGGAACTCTCGATCATGGTTGCGGATCTCATCCCCCGTAAAGAGGCGATCTCACTCATCGAAAGCTCACTTCTGCTCAACGGCTACACCATCGTTCCCGTCGATGATAAAACCGTGAAAATCCTGGGCCCCAGCCGCCCCCCCCGAAGCGAGGGACTTCCCCTCTATTTGGAAGAATCCCAGTTACCTCAAGATGGTGACAAGATCGTCAGCTTCTACAAGCAACTGAACTTCCTCTCCCCTGCCGAGGCGACCGCCATCGTCGATGGCGTCGTCCAAAGAAACGCTTATGGCGCGATTGTTCAGATTCCCAACGCAAGCGCGATTGTCATTACCGACAAGACACCCATTATCCGCAAGGCAATTGCCATTCTGTCAGTCGTGGATCATGAACCTAGCCAGATCATCACGGAGTTCGTCCCCCTTCAGCGAGCCAGTGCCGAGAAGATCGTCGAGACACTCAACCAGATGTTCGGCGGCAGTCCTGGTGGAGGAGGAACCGCAGCTCCTCCTCAGGGAGGCCAGGGGGCTGTTGCCTCAGCGAGCGGGGATGCCCACCTTCTGAGCGGCAAGGCCCAGTTCATTGCGGATAAAAGGACGAACAGGGTGCTGATGATCGTGAAGGCCGAGAATTACAAATACCTGAGGGAACTCATCTCCAAATTGGATCAAGCCGTTGAGTCAGCCGAGCCTCTTGTCCGCCCCCTGAACTATCTCTCCGTGAATGACCTCTTCCCCGTACTGGTCGATATGCTCAAAGGAAAAGACGACTCTGATTCCAAGGGAAGTAGTGCGACCGGAAGCAACTCACAAGCCAACTCCAAGCAAAATCAAACTCAGAACTCCTCCACAGGGGCAAGTGGAGCAGGTGGAGGTGGAGCAGGAGGAACGACAGGTGCAAGCGGAGGAGTTTCCAATTCGCCTGATAAACTGGGTGAAGCGGTCGCCCAAAATCCACCCCAGTCCGCCACGATTGGCTCCACGAGTGTCATTGCCGACGCATCAGGCAACAGCATCATTGTCTACGGCCCGCCCGAGAGCAAAGCGAAGGCCGCCCAGATCATCGATCTTCTCGACCGCAGGCCAAAGCAGGTTTATCTGGCAGCCGTCATTGGACAGCTCCGGCTTACGGAGGGTCAGGAATACGGGGCTTCATGGTTCGCCAAGATCAATAATGGCACTAGCAACCCTCTGATTGCAGGAGCCGTAGGTAGCTTCACCAATCTTGCCGTAACCTCGATCACCAATGCCATCAGTTCCTTCCCCGCCAGCCTCACCGGACTCACGGTCTATGGAACTATTGCCGAAGGTATCGCCACCTATGCCCGTGCTCTGGAAAACACCGGCAAATTCAGAACCATCTCGCGGCCGGTCGTCTACACAGTGAACAACAAGAAAGCCACGATCTTCTCCGGACAGAACGTGCCGATTCCTGGGCAGACAACCTATAATAGCAATCTATCTGGAGGTGCAGTTAGTCCCATCGCATCGCAGACCTCAACGATTCAGTATCAGCCTGTGGTGCTCAAGTTGGAGGTCATCCCCTTGATCAACTCTGACAAGGAAGTGAACCTGACGATTGCCCAGCATAATGACAAGCTGGGCACTTACAGTAATATCGGTGGTAACTCCGTTCCCACCATCGAGACCCAGGAACTGACCACGACGGTCCGCGTTCCCAATGGCTCCACGATTATTTTGGGAGGCCTCATCACCGACGACAAGACCACCGACCTCTCCGGCCTTCCCGGACTTTTCAAAATCCCGGTCATCGGCCCCCTTCTTGGTGGCAGTAGTAGGAAGAGCCGCTCTCGCAGCGAGCTCGTGATCATGATTCAGCCGATCGTTATCGATTCCAATGAGGCCATGGAGAAGGCCAGCGTCGAGGAAGGCGCGGATAGCGAACTCGGAAAACGCGCTAAAAATATCAAACAAAAGCTGGATCCAACCCCCAGCCCAACGCCAAAGAAAAAAGGATTCCATCTCTTTAGCCTGCCGAAGATCGACAATTACTAGGGAGACAGCATCACTTTCTGGTGGACGATAAGGGAGAGAGATTGCATCCTTTCCAACTCTTCATCTTCGGATGGAGAAGGAAACGGGTAGGTACCGAAGTGGCCAAACGGGGCGGACTGTAAATCCGCTGGCTCTGCCTTCAGTGGTTCGAATCCACTCCTGCCCAGTTTCCCTTTCAGTAAGTCAGAAAGAGGCTGCGTGGGTGATTTACCCTCTTTTTACAACTCTGCCAAAATTGTCAGGAGATGCCAATATGTGCCACCTTATGCCCCCCGTACTGGCACACGACTGGCACAGGTAACTTGGAGGATTTGAATCTGAAATCCCTGCCCTCTGCCGCACCGGTACTCTTAGGTAGGTTTTCCTTCCGCTGTAACACCCAACCCATAAACTTTTTTTCTCAGATTCCTTCCCCATCAAACCCTCCCCTGAGGTATAGCTCCACCGAGCCAATTGGCTCCCCTACTACTTCTTCAGTTGGTAGAGACCCTTGCCTACCTTCTTGATCCCCTTGTTCTTCTTGCCGGTGGCGGCAAACCAGATGTGGAGAAAAAAATGCGAACACCGGGTTTTTGAGTCGCAGAGGGATGGCGGTCTGATATACCAATACAAGTTAACACCCTCCATATATGATGAAACGCAATTCCTCTCTCCTTGCCTTGAGTTTGATCCCGCTTCTGATGACGGGATGTGCCATTGGAAATCACTACGATTACCAGAGCGTACGAGCTACCCTTCCTCAAGCATCGAAGAAATGCACTGTCTCTGTGGTCACAGTTGATCAACGGGCTGATGTCCTGAAGGCCTCAGTTCAAGACAACTATGTTGGTATGACTCGTGGGGGATACGGGAATCCTTTCCGAGTTTATACAAAGAGCGGAGCCCCTCTTTCTGAGGACCTGTCTAGGGCAATTGTATCGAGTCTCAATAGCTCTGGGTATCAAGCCACTGCCGTGACTGTTAATCCGGTTACGAATGAGGCATCAGCAAAAGCCCAACTACTCGCGACATCATCAGATCGTCACATCCTTGTCACAATCAATAAATGGGAGAGCGATACCTTGATTAATACGGACCTTAATACAGACATAAATGTTCAGGTTTATGATCATTCAGGAAAACAATTGGCTAATGAAAGTTTTACAGCCTCGAAAGGCCTAGGAGGCAACTTCCTCGACCCTATCATTCACGCGCGTGAAAGCGTTCTATCTGAGACTTCGAGCATTCTCACGCAGGTCTTTTCTTCGCCAAAGATCCATACCTCATTGTAAACGATAGCAGATTATTAGAGATCTAAGACATGAAGATCAGACAAATTCCGTTACTCCTCATCAGTCTTGCGCTGGGAGCTTGCGCTTCCTCTACGCCCGTACAGAGATATTCGGAAAGCCAGTCAAAATTCAGTCCTCCAACGCAAGTAATGAGCACCACTATCTCTCAAAAGGATTGGTATCGTTTGCATGTTCGGGCTGCTACAGGCTTTGTCCCTATTTCTGCCTGCCGTGAAGATGCAGTCGATAGAGCAAAGCAGTTCTGCGAACTCCAAGGGAAAGGAATGGTTATGCTTGGAGAAAAAACCTCCTCGCCGATTTTGTATCCAGGCAACTTTCCAAGGATCGAGATCATCTTTGCTACTGTAGATAAAAAGTAGCAGCGGTAGTCTCCAGTCTTTTAGCGCATGTCAGTTCATCCTAATGATGAGAGCTTGAAGCTCTTTTTGATCGAAATCCTCTCTTCGGAAATCCTTGAGACGCCTCCTGGTTTTGACGAACACTCCAATCTTTTTGATGCAGGATTAGACTCACTTGGAACCATGCAATTGCTTGTTCGGATCGAACAGAGATTTGGAATTCAGATACCTGCCGGTAAGCTGACAAAAGAAAATAGCTCAACAATCCAACAACTAACCCTATTGATAGCTGACTCGGCGGGTAAGGAAGTTCCTCTCAACAGCATCCGAGAAAAAGTCTCTCTCTGAGGGGGGCGTTGCTAAAATGCACGCCGACGTTGTTGTAATTGGGGGAGGAAGCGCAGGAATTGCCGCAGCAATCAGTTCTGCTAGAAAAGGCGCTATTGTAGTGCTTGTGGAAAAGCATGGAATGCTCGGAGGAATGGCTTCAACCGCTATGGTGCATTCCATTTGTGGTCTCTACTTACTTCGAGACAATGAGACAGAACCGTTGGTTTTCGCTAATGAAGGGTTCGCTAGGGAGTTTTCAGAGAATCTAATCAAAAAAGGGGGAGCACGTGACGTGACCTCGCAGATTTGAGCCAGTTGGTGTGTTAGTCTTTGGGTTCAACCAACCCCAAAGACCATGAAAGGAAAGAGACACAGTACAGAGGACA
>JAPJNA010000002.1 GCA_026461395.1 Chthoniobacterales bacterium
CTTGGCTGTTTTCTTAGTGGTGAAATAACCCTCTGCCTCCCGGAGTATGATCTTACCATCCACCCACAGGAAATAGCGAAGAGCCAATTTGTTTGATTGCCCCGGGCGCAGAACCGGTTTTTTACTTCAGATCGAAGCGGTCGAGTTCCATCACCTTGTTCCAAGCCGCAACGAACTCCTTCACGAAGAGCTCCTGGGCATCGGAGGAGGCATAGACTTCGGCGAGCGCACGTAGCTGGGAATTCGATCCGAAGACCAGATCTGCGATGGTGCCGGTCCACTTGAGCTCGCCTGTCTTCCGATCGCGTCCCTCCAACACACCTGGAGTGGCGATGGACTTCGTCCATTTCGTCCCCATATCGAGGAGGTTCACGAAGAAGTCGTTGGTCAAGGTCTCGGGGCGCTTGGTGAAGACGCCATGCTCGGAGTGAGCGTCGTTAGCGTTAAGGACACGGAGACCGCCGATGAGCACTGTCATCTCGGGAGCGGTGAGTGTCAGTAAGTTGGCACGATCGATCAAGAGATCGGAGGTGAAACTTTCGGCACTCTTTCTGACGTAGTTGCGGAATCCATCAGCCGCAGGCTCTAGGACGGCGAAGGAGGCGACGTCGGTCTGTTCTTGGGAGGCATCCATGCGCCCTGGAGTGAAGGGGACCTTCAGATCTTGGCCGGCGTTCTTTGCTGCTTTTTCGATGGCTACACCTCCTCCGAGGACGATGAGATCGGCCAGAGAGACTTTCTTTCCTCCGGTCTGGGCTGCGTTGAAGTCCTTTTGGATGGCTTCCAGTGCCTTGAGAACCTTGGCAAGCTCCGCAGGCTGATTGACTTCCCAATCTTTCTGGGGAGCAAGTCGGATGCGAGCACCATTGGCGCCGCCGCGCTTATCGCTTCCACGGAAGGTGGAGGCAGAGGCCCAAGCAGTCGTCACGAGTTCGTAGATCTTGAGTCCAGAACCAAGGATGCGGCTCTTGAGGTCAGCGATCTCCGCATCACCGATGAGCGGATGATCGAGCGCCGGAATGGGGTCCTGCCAGATCAGCACCTCGGAAGGAACATCCGCTCCCAAGTAGCGTGCCCTCGGACCCATGTCACGGTGCGTGAGCTTGAACCAAGCCCGTGCGAAGGCATCGGCAAACTGATCGGGGTTGGCAAGGAAGTGACGTGAGATCTTCTCGTAGGCAGGGTCAAACCTGAGCGAGAGATCGGTCGTGAGCATGGTGGGGAGATGTTTTTTTTCGGAGTCAAACGCATCGGGAATGCTCGCTTCAGCATTCTTGGCCACCCACTGGTGAGCTCCGGCAGGACTCTTGGTCAGCTCCCAGTCGTAGTTGAAGAGGTTCTCAAAATAGTAGTTGGACCATTGGGTCGGTACTTGAGTCCAGGTGACTTCCAGACCGCTGGAGATCGCGTCGGGTCCCTTGCCGCTGCGGAAGTCACTGATCCAGCCGAATCCCTGTTCCTCGATCGCGGCTGCTTCGGGAGCCGGACCGACATGACTAGCCGGGCCAGCCCCGTGGCACTTGCCAAAAGTGTGCCCACCGGCAATCAACGCCACGGTCTCCTCGTCATTCATTGCCATCCGGGCGAAGGTCTCCCGTATATCCCGCGCGGCGGCGACCGGGTCAGGGTTGCCATTGGGTCCTTCGGGGTTCACATAAATGAGTCCCATCTGCACGGCGGCAAGTGGGTTCTCGAGCTCGCGGTCACCGCTGTAGCGCTGGTCATCAAGCCATTCCTTCTCGGCCCCCCAATAAATCTCCTCAGGTTCCCAGATATCTTCTCGTCCACCTGCAAAGCCGAATGTTTTGAAGCCCATCGAATCCAAGGCGACATTACCGGTTAGAATCATCAAGTCGGCCCAGGAGAGCTTCTTTCCGTACTTCTGCTTGATCGGCCAGAGAAGACGTCGTGCCTTGTCGAGGTTCACATTGTCGGGCCAGCTGTTAAGGGGTGCGAAGCGCTGGCTGCCGTTGCCTCCGCCACCGCGTCCATCCCCGGTGCGGTAGGTGCCGGCACTGTGCCAGGCCATACGGATGAAGAGAGGGCCGTAGTGACCAAAGTCGGCGGGCCACCATTCCTGGGAATCCGTCATCAAGGCGGTCAGGTCTTTTTTCACGGCCTCTAGATCGAGACTCTGGAACTCTTTGGCGTAATCGAACCCCTCCTCCATGGGATCGAAGAGCGGGGAATTCTGGTTCAGAAGCTTCAAATTGAGCTGATTGGGCCACCAGTCAGTATTACGGGATGAGCCTTTGAATGCTTGAGGATGCACTTTGCCTGTGAAGGGGCACATTGATTCCGTGTTCATAATAATACCTTATTTTAAAATGATGCCGGCTTGAAGCTCAATGATAGAGTCATCGCCCTCTTGTTGAAAATACGGTTCTCCGAAGGGTCGAGGGTCGAGGGGCGAGGGGCGAGGGTCGAGGGTCGGTAATGAATCTGGAACTCATGAATTGCTTGCCTGGCCGTTGCTTCGCATCCGTTGCATCAGGAAATGCATGCCAAGCCCTCGACTCTCGACTCTCGAC
>JAPJNA010000026.1 GCA_026461395.1 Chthoniobacterales bacterium
AGCCACAGGAGCAGGTTGTAGAGCCGGTACGGCCGGTACAGCCGGCGCAGGAGCGGCAGGAAGAGCGCTAGGGACAACTGGAGCAGTTGGAGCAGTTGGAGCGGCTGGCATCGCCGGTGCCGGGGGTGTGGCATTCTGCGCCTTCAGAGCCAACGGCACAACGAAGAGGAAGAAAAAGAGGAATGCCAGCAAGGCAATCGCTGACCCCGACCAAATGCAACTGGTTCCCTTGGACAAGGTCATCGTGAGCTCACTTTCTAATGGTATTCTTTGCCACGCAAGGAGGAAAATCCCGCCTCATGCAAAATTTTGTCAAGGAGCCGGTTCAGGAGTAGGATCGTTCGCGTGAGTCAAAACCGGCTTTACCTGTAGCCCGTTAGTCGGAATGATGCAGGGCTGCTTTATGAAGACGATCGGCATCGGATTAGCGGGCTTCGGCACTGTAGGTGCGGGAGTCTACGAGAATCTGGAGCGACACCGCGAGTTGATCGCGGAGCGTTCCGGATACTCATTTGCTATGCGTCGGATCGTCGTGCGCGATCTGCAGAAACAGCGCGATGTCTCGGCACCAGCTTCTCTCTTCTCCAGCCGGTGGCAGGATCTGCTGGAGGATCCCGAAATCAAGATCATTGTCGAACTGATCGGGGGGACAACGGAGGCCTTCGACCTGACGATGGCGGCGATCCGCTCGGGACGCATCGTCGTCACGGGCAACAAGGCGCTTCTGGCCGAGCGCGGCGCCGAGATTTTTGCACTGGCTAGCGAGTGCAAGGTTCCCGTCTTCTTTGAGGCGGCGGTAGCCGGCGGCATTCCGATCATCCAGTCGCTTCGCGATGCCTTCGTCGGCAACCGTATCGAGTCGGTTCACGGCATCCTTAACGGCACGAGCAACTATATCCTGACCCGCATGCAGGAGGCTGGGCTCGACTACCCCGAGGCCCTTGCCGAGGCGGTAACGCTAGGCTATGCCGAGGCCGACCCTACGCTCGATATCAATGGATGGGATGCCGGACACAAGGCCATCATCCTCGCCGCCCTCGCCTACGGCTTCTGGGTCGATCCCACCACGATACGCGTCGAGGGGATAGACCGCGTGAGCGCGGCCGACATTCATTTCGCCAAGAGTCTAGGATACTGCATCAAGCTCCTCGGCTCGATCCGTGAGAAGAACGGCAAAGTCGAGGTCGGCGTGGCCCCGACGCTCATCCCTCTCGGGAATGTCCTAGCCTCGGTGAACGGGGTCTTTAATGCCGTTGCCGTCCGCGGCGATCTCGTAGGCGACAGTCTCTTCTACGGACGCGGTGCGGGACGCGGCCCGACATCCACCTCGGTGATCGGTGACCTTGTCGAAGCGGCCCATGTGCTCGATGCTCCCAGGGGCACTTTCGGATTCGCTCCCCATGCGCTCTATGGCAGCAGCCGTTCGTCATCCGAGATCGTCGGCTCATACTATCTGCGCCTCTCGGTGGACGATAAACCTGGCGTCCTCGCCCTCATCGCCGGAGTCCTCGGCGAGGCAGGCATCGGCATCTCCTCGGTCGTTCAGCCAGAGTCGATCGCCGGGGTCGAGACTCCTCTGGTGCTGATGATCCACGAGGCCGCCTATGGAGCCATGTGCGCTGCCCTTGCGAAGATCACCGCCCTCGGCTGCGTGAAGGGAGAGCCTGTGCTCTTCAACGTGGAGACTTTTTCTTGATTTCCTGATGCCTGAGACGATGAACAAGACCTTCAATGATTGCGGCGTGATCGAGCGCTACCGAGAGTTCCTGCCTGTCACCGATGCCACGCCCGTCATCTCGCTGGGCGAGGGTTCCACACCTCTGATTCATTCGCCCAAACTGAGTGCGATCACCGGCGGTGAGGTCTATGTCAAATACGAGGGACTGAATCCGACCGGCTCGTTCAAGGATCGGGGCATGACCATGGCGATCTCCAAGGCCGCCGAGGAGGGTGCCCATACCGTCCTCTGCGCCTCCACCGGCAATACCTCCGCTGCCGCCGCCGCCTATGCCGCACGTGCCGGAATGAAGTGCGCCGTCCTTCTTCCTGCGGGACGTATCGCCGGAGGCAAGATGGTCCAGGCCTATATCTATGGAGCGACTGTCGTTGCCATTCGGGGAAATTTTGACGACGCCCTGCGACTCGTGCGCGAGTTGGGAGAGACCGGTGACTTTGCAATCGTCAACTCGATCAATCCCTACCGCATCGAGGGACAGAAGACCGCCGCCTTCGAGATTATCGAGGAGTTGGGGAATGCCCCCGACATCCATATCCTGCCTGTTGGCAACGCCGGGAATATCACCGCCTACTGGAAAGGGTACAAGGAGTTCAAGGAACTCGGCCGTAGCCACAAGCTCCCCAAGATGCTCGGTGTTCAGGCTGCCGGATCAGCGCCTCTCTATCACGGCGCGCCAATGGATAATCCGGAGACAGTAGCCACGGCCATTCGAATTGGACGTCCGGCAAGTTGGGACGGGGCCATCAACGCTGTCTCCGAGTCGGGCGGATGCTTTGAAATTGTTGAGGACTCCGAAATCCTGGCCGCCCAGAAGTGGCTGGCCTCCAACGAGGGCATCTTTGTGGAGCCTGCCAGCGCCGCTCCCGTGGCCGCACTCTTCAAATGCTTCAATCGCAGCGGAAAGACCACGCAGTGCGACTCCTGTCCGTTCCGTAAAGTTCAGCCCGGCGCCAAAGTTGTTCTCACCGTAACGGGCCATGGCCTGAAGGACCCCGACACGGCCAAGCACGCCGTCACAGCCCCGATCGAAACCGAGGCCACCGCCGCAGCCGTGCGCGAAGCCCTAGCCAAAATAGGCTGATTACAAGCCCTCGACTTTCGTCTCTCGACGCTCGACTCACCCATGCCCCTCATCGTTCAGAAATACGGCGGTACTTCGGTCGGCAACCCCGAGCGCATCCTCAATGTCGCCCGTCGACTGCTGGAAACCCAGCGCGAGGGAAATTCCGTTATCGCTGTTGTCTCCGCGATGTCGGGGGTCACCGATTCCCTGATCAAGCTGGCGCGTGAGGTTTCTAGCAAGCCTACCGAACGTGAGATGGATGTCCTTCTCTCCACAGGTGAGCAGACCACAATGGCTCTTACCGCCATGGCGATCCAGAGCATGGGCGGCAAGGCCGTCTCACTCACGGGCGCGCAGGCTGGTATTATCACCAATGGCGTCCATACCAAGGCCAAGATCAGCAACGTCACCCCGGACCAGATCAAGAAGCACCTTGATGCAGGAGAGATTGTAATTGTGGCAGGATTCCAAGGAGAGACGCGTGATGGGGATATCACCACCCTTGGGCGCGGCGGATCTGACCTCACTGCCATCGCGCTGGCCTCCGCTGTGGAGGCTGATGCCTGCCAGATCTTCACCGATGTCGACGGAGTCTACACCTGCGACCCTCGCATCGTCCCGACAGCCAAAAAAATCGAAGCCATCTCCTATGACGAGATGCTCGAGATGGCGAGTAGCGGCTCCAAGGTCATGCAGTCGCGCTCGGTAGAATTCGCCAAAAAATTCGGCGTGACCTTCGAAGTCCGCAGTAGCTTCAACAACAAACCAGGAACAACCGTGAAAGAAGAATCCGAAGGAATGGAACAGGTCGTCGTGCGCGGCGTCAGCGTCGAGCGCAATCAGGCTAAGGTCACTGTAACCCAAGTCCCCGATAAGCCGGGATGTGCCGCCAGGCTCTTCACCGCGCTAGCTGATGCCCATGTCATGATCGACGTCATCGTCCAGAATGTCTCTGCTGCGGGTTCGACCGATATTTCCTTCACGATGAACCGCGACGAACTTGAGAAGATCGGCGATCTCGTCGACCGCGTTGCCACCGAGATCGGGGCGGGCAAGGTCAGCAAGCAGGATGGGATCGCCAAGCTCAGCGTCGTCGGTATCGGAATGCGCACCCATTCGGGTGTGGCGGCCAAGCTCTTCGAAGCCCTTGCCACGGGGGGCATCAACATTCAGATGATCTCCACATCGGAGATCAAGATCGCCGTCATCCTCGACGAGGAGAAGATCGCCGATGCAGCCAAGCTGGCCCACACAGCCTTCGGATTAGACGCGGCATAGATAGGCGTGACGGGCTAAAGCGTTTTAAGAAAAGATGTAGGTACAAAAAACACAAAAGGGAAATGTACGGATGACCCTCTTGTAAGTCTTACGTGCACCGCTTAAGAGCAATTACAAACCCTGTGCATTCTGTGCATCTTGTGGCAATGACTCAGTTTAAACCGCTCCAACCGATCAGCGCTTGATCCCCACAAAAGAAAAAGCCCCGGAGTAATCTCCGGGGCTTTTCGTTGATTGATTGAAGAGGAGTTTTATTCTTCGCTCTTCTTATCTTTCTTAGGAGCGGCTTTCTTTTTAGGAGCTTCGCC
>JAPJNA010000027.1 GCA_026461395.1 Chthoniobacterales bacterium
CGTTTTCCATGTCACGGCGATCACGCACCGGAAGGAGGCTGTCTACCCCTGCACGATCGTCGGGATTCCGCCGATGGAGGATTTCTACATGGGAGAGGCGAGCGTTCGGATCTTCCTGCCGATCTTCAAAATGAATTTCCCCGAGATCGTCGATATGGCGCTTCCGGCCGAGGGGACCTTCCACAACCTCGTCTTTGTCTCGATCAAGAAGCAGTACCCCTGGCAGGCCTTCAAGGTGATGCACGGACTCTGGGGCATGGGCCAGATGATGTTCGCCAAGTACATCGTCGTCGTGGATCAGGACTGCGACGTGCAGAACACCTCGGAAGTTCTTTTCCGCTGGATGGCCAATACTGACCCGCAGCGCGATAGCATCCTGACCAAGAATCCGCTTGATAGCCTAGACCATGCCCCGACCGTACCCAACATGGGCGGTCACATGGGCTTCGACGCCACGAAGAAAATCCCCGGCGAAGGGTACATGCGCGGCTGGCCCGATCTCGTGAAAATGGACGAGGCGACTAAGGCATGGGCGGATGGGTTCAGGGGATAGGGGATAAATGGGAGCTGGGAGTTAGGAGATAGAAGTTGGGGGGAGGCAGAGAGAAGGATGAAAGCTGAGTCGAAGGTCAAAAGCCTCTACCCAATGCCTTCTCTCTGCGTTCTCAGCGCCTCTGCGCGATCAATTCCGCAATCAGTTTCCTGAGTTCCAGAAGCTCATTGAGCAGGCAAGCAATTCCAGATTAAAATCTGTAGTCTCAGTTTCCCGATTTCATTTCTTCTCCATCATTCGATGGGTCCGAGATTCCATGACGAGCCCATCGCTGATACCTCACAAAAACAGATTGACGCGTCTTGGGGGGCTATCGTTCACTCTTCGAAAATCCACCCCCCCTTCTACCTCCCCACCTACAGACCAATTTTCAACCTTATGAAGAAGCTCCTACTCGCCACAGCGCTCCTTGCTGGCGCTAGCCTCACCGCCGCCCACGCCGACAACTTCGGAACGGGGGCTAATCAGTTCACCCTCGACTTCACCACGATTGGTAATGCCAATAACAGCGCCGACACCAACGGCTACGGTTCGGTCGGTTACGATTATAGGATCGGAACCTATGAGATCTCTCAGTACCAGATCGATAGGGCCACGGCCTCCGGACTCTCCAATGTCGTGGCCGGAGCCTTTAGTGGCGATAGGCCTGCGGGCCTCATGACTTGGTTTGAGTCGGCGGCTTTCGTGAACTGGCTCAATACCAGCAAGGGATTTACTCCTGCCTACAATCTGACATGGAGTGGCAGCACCTGGAGCATGGCCCTCTGGGTAGAGGGCGCTGCAGGTTATGATGCGAATAATAAATACCGCAGTTCCCTGGCCAAGTATTTCCTCCCGAGCGAGAATGAGTTCTATAAGGCGGCTTTCGGCAAGAGTGACGGGATTGGTTACTACCTGTATCCGACGGCCAGCACCAATGCCCCCACGGCTGTTGCAAGTGGAATCGCCTCAGGGACGGCTGTCTATAAACAAGAATGGGGCCAAGGACCCGCTTCTATCTATCAAGCTGGAGGACGCAGCTCCTACGGGACGATGGGTCAGGGAGGGAATATGCAGGAATGGCAGGAAAGTTCCTCGGATGGCACGAATAACAATGTGGGTGATCAACGCATGGTTAGAGGTGGTTACTGGCATTTCAACAGTGCTCCTCTCGATTCTTCGTCCCGCCCCACCTACGATCCGACCACTGGTAATGTCCCTAACCTTGGTTTCCGTGTTGCCAGCGTCAGTGGAATTGTTCCAGAAAGCCCTCTCATCCCCGAACCCTCCACCTACGCCCTCTTCGGCCTCGGTGCGCTCGCGCTGGTGATCGCCTACCGCCGGAAGACTGCCTGAGCTCATCAGCTAAGAAGCATATAATCTGAAAGGCCCGTCTCCCGAAAAAGGGTGACGGGCTTTTTGATTAAGAAAAGAGGAAGGGTCTTTGGGAAGGCCTGCATCGGCTCCTATCGCCGGCTTGCTTCCCTACCTGAATTCGGTAATTTCTACGCTATGAGTGAGATTATTTTCGAGGTTGTGGAGGACGAGATGGAGGGCGGATATGTCGCCACAGCATTGGGACACGCCATCGTGACGGAGGGGGGGACGCTTGAAGAACTCCGGTCGATGGTAAGAGATGCCGTGCAGTGCCATTTCGGGGATGGTTCGGTCGGGTTGATGCCCAAGGTCATCCGCCTTCACTTTGTGAGGGACGAGGTTCTGGCCGCGTGAGGACCCCTCGCGACGTCACGGGTTCCGATCTGGTCAAGGCTCTTAAGGTTCTCGGCTATGAGCGTGTGCGTCAGGAGGACTCCCACATTCGCCTCTCCACGCAGCAGGGGGGAGATTTCATGTTACGGTGCCGAATCACTCCCGATGAGACTGGGGACATTCAAGAGCATCATCAAGCTGATCGCCGTGCATCACGGGATGACCCCGGAGGAACTTATTGGTAAGCTGGAGCTCTAGGGATCTAGCCGCCCGTTCATAAGCCGCTGCGCCCCCTTTCCTGAGTTCCTGATGCTCATTGAGCAGGCAAGCAATTCCAGATTAAAATCTGTAATCTCAGCTCCTCGCGGTCATCACCCGGAGCAGGAGTAGAAGTTTCCTCAAGGTGGGAACCCGGTATCGCTTGGCAAAAACATCGTATCGGTCGCGGTGCATCTGGAGCAGGAGATCTCGGTAGATGGCGCTCATGAATCGTGCGGGACGCATGAGGCGGTGTTGGTTGAGGCTCATCTCCGACCAGGCCAGCTCAGCTTTGGCAAAGTAAGAGTCGGCCCGATCGGCCTGATGGTTGAGGAGATGGGTCATGGAGGGTGACGAAGTGTTTTCCAAGATCTCGCGCTCACTCACGCCGAAGCGCTCGAAATCCTCACGGGGGATGTAGATACGGCCAATCGATGCATCCTCGGCGACATCACGCAGGATATTGGTGAGTTGCAGGGCGATGCCTAGCTGCTCCGCATAGCGCTCCACGGCTTCTCCCTGAGCTCCAAAGATCCGTGCGCTGAGAAGCCCCACGGCCGAGGCGACGCGGCGGCAGTAGGGTTCCAGATCCGAGAACGTCACGAACCGGACCTGTCCACTATCCGCTACGTCCATGAGCATCCCACGGACGATTTCCCGGAGCAGTTCCCGGTCGAGATCTCTCCGGGCCACCATGTTGCGGAAGTCGGCAGGGAGTGCTTCTTCGTTCCCGGGCTTCAATGCCTCCAACCAGTCATCGAGCAGTTCCCGCTTCCGCTCCGGCGGATTGCCGGGCAAGTCGGCGAGGTCATCGACCGTACGGCAGAAATCGGCGAAGAGGAGGGCATCGCGTCTCTGCTCTCCGGGTAGTAGGAATAATCCCAGCACCAAATTGGAGCCCCGCCGTCGGTCCGGGGAGAGTCCCGGTCGATTACGCGAGTGAGCGTGTGATAGGTCCATGGGTCTGGATCCGTAGCGTAGGGTCTCCCTCTTCCTTGTTCAGCATTTAACTTTTAGCTTTCCGCTTTTTCCTCAGCCACGGAATGTGGCGGAAGTATGACCCTTCCTAACCAGATCACTATCGCCCGGATCCTGCTGATCCCGGTCTTTGTCGTCCTTGCGATCTATTATGGGAAGACAGCCGCTTCCGGTCACCCCGATGAGAATCTTCGCTTCGCAACCATTGCCGTTTTTCTTGCGGCCGCCCTGAGTGACGGGATTGATGGATGGCTAGCCCGCCGATTTCACCTCAAGTCACGCCTAGGCGCCATCCTGGATCCGATCGCCGACAAGGGGCTGATGCTGACGGCAATCATCACTCTAAGTGTCACGAAGTGGCCCTACGAACTCCCTGTGTGGTACCCGGTGCTCGTGATCGCCCGTGACATCATCATTGTGGTCGGGTGTGCCATCCTGCGTCTGCTCAACGATCATCTGGAAGTGAAACCCTCGTATTTGGGCAAGGCCTCCACCTTCCTACAGATGCTGACAGTTGCCGTTGTCATGATGCAGTGGAGTCACTGCGATCTGGTGGTTTGGGTCTCCGGAGCAATCACGCTTCTGAGCGGTATCGGCTACGTCGCCTCCGGCATCAAGCAACTCCAGGATGGCGGACACACAGTTCCCGTGACACCCTCGGATAAACCGACTTCCTAAGCAGGGCCAACACTTTATTTTTTTCATGAGACGAGTCGCTATTGTCGGTCGCCCCAATGTGGGGAAATCCTCCCTCTTCAACCGTCTCATGGGACGGAGGGTTGCGATTGTCCATGATCAGCCGGGAGTGACCCGCGATCGTCTCGCCGGAATCTGCAAGACGGGCCCCGCGCCCTTCGAGATCATCGATACGGGTGGTATCGGCGATGCACCGGATCCTGATTTTGCCGAGGCGACCCATGTGGCCGCGCAGGTCGCGATCGCGAGTGCCGATCTGCTCCTCTTTGTTGTCGACGGCCGCGCCGGCCTCACACCTTTGGATCGCGAGCTGGCCCGGATGCTTCGATCCGGAGGGCGCCCCCTTATCCTGGTCATCAACAAGATCGATCAGGAAATGCATGAGTCGCTGGTCGCGGATTTTTTCCCACTCGGCTTTCCGGAGGTGCTGACAATCAGCGCCGCCCATGGACGCGGCACCATTGATCTGCTCGAGATGATCGGCGGCAAGCTCGGAGAGATGGCTTCTGTCGCTGTCACCGAACCTGAGGATCTCTCGGCACCCCGGCTGGCTATCGTGGGCCGTCCGAATGTCGGGAAATCCTCACTCCTGAACCGGTTGCTCGGCGAGGAGCGCAGCATCGTCAGCAACATCTCCGGCACCACCCGCGACGCCCTCGATGTCCACTGTGAGTTGGGAGGAGAGCCCTATATTCTCGTGGATACTGCCGGACTTCGTCACCGTTCCAAGCCCGACACCTCGGTGGAGATCTTCAGCGCGATGCGTTCCGAGGAAGCGATCCGACGGGCTGAAGCGGGGTTGCTCGTGGTCGATGCGACTGAGGGAGTCACCACCCAGGACAAACGCATCGCCGGCATGCTTCAGGAATCGTACAAGGCCTGCATCATCCTGCTCAACAAATGGGATCTCGTCAGCAAGGAGGACGGAGGGCGCGCCTCCCAAGGCGAACAGTCCGAGGTGATCCGCAAGGACCTCTTCTTCCTCGATTACGCGCCGGTCGTCTGCATTTCGGCCAAGACGGGCCAGGGTTTCAGTCGGATTTTCTCAGCGCTCAAGAGCGTTCGTCAGGAAACCGAAACCCGCATCTCGACGGGAGAGCTGAACCGATTCTTCCGAGACACCTTCGAGCAGCATCCTCCTCCCTCCAAGTCGGGCAAGCGCTTCAAGCTTCTCTATGCCACCCAAGTGTTGCCGGCGATCGTACGGCCGTTCAGCCCTCCCGAGTTTCTTCTCTTTGTGAATGATCCCGATCTCATCACGGATGCTTACCGCGAATACCTCTTCAATCAATTCCGGGCACGCTGGCCCTTTCCTGGTGTTCCGATCCGCCTTCGCATGAAGGGGCGCGATAGCCGTGAGGTTCAGGATCGCAAAAAGGAGGGCCGTACGATCACTCATGCCGCAATCGCCGCGGAGGATGCAGACTCAGTCAGGGAGAATAAAGAGCATAAGGATATTAAGGAAAAAAAGGAATCTCAGGATAAGGCTCCTCGTCGCCCTCTCCTGAAGGCGGTGCCGCGTCCCCGTCGCGCCCCCTCCCACAAGCCACAGAAGCGTCTCGGTGGGAAAAAGACAGCGGCTCCCCGCAAGGGAAGAGCCCCGCGTCGTTGACAGAGCACGTAGCTCCCGATACTTCAGTTCTTCATGAACAGCTTCCCTTTTCCCGCTGAGCCTTCCGAGAAGCAGAATCTCATCGAGAGCGCCATCGGGCGCTGGCTTGTCGTAGTACTGCCGGTCGTCCTGATCGGGCATCTTCTGGGAGCCTTGGCAATTGTTGCCGCTCTCATGTCGGCCAATTTCAATATCCTCGGCTGGCTGGAGTAACAGTCGTGGGTGATCGGTGACCGGGAATGGGTGATAGGGTATAAAAACCTGGAGTCTTTTTGATCCCTATAACCCATAACCCATAGCCTATTCCCTATCCCCCAGCCGTCGCTACGCGACGGCTACGGCTCCGGATGGTCCACTGGACTTTCTCTGTCGCCCGTTGTGCGCGCTCCGATTTGGCTGTGGTTGACATAGGCATGGCCCCGGAGATGCGCCAGCGCGGCGCAGAGACATCCCCCTCCGATGATGATCACTCCGGCGATATAGACCCAGAGTAGCAGGAACATCATGCCACCCATCGCCCCGTAGATGGCGTTGTAGTTGATAAGCTTCGGTACAATGTTCACGAAGAAGGCTTGGCCTACCTGGAGGAGAATGGCGACGAGCAGGGCCGGAATCCAGATCTGGACAAAGCGGATCTTAAGACGCGGCGCCAGCATGAAGAGCACTGTGAAACAATAGAAGAGTACCAGGGTGCCTCCGACATAACGACTGAAGTCCACGACGGCCAGCGCGCGGGCGACGTTGAACATGGGGAAGTATTCGGTGATCACTCTCTCCAGGGAGTGCAATAGACGCGCCACCCCTTGCAGCGTTGCTGGAACGATGGTGCCGATGAGCAAGGCTCCCGACATGGCCAGGATCAGGAGGAGATTTTTCACCGGCATCTGCCACCAGGGGAGTCGGCGTGTGCCCCAGGCGTGGTTGATCGAGAGCACAAGTGAGTGGAAGAACCGCAGGGAGGCCCACGTTAGGATAAGGATCGAGACGATGCTGACACTGCCGCGCGCTTTTTCCAGACCCCGCACCATGCTCCAAAGAAGCTCCTGCTGTTCCTCCCCAATGGGAACGAAACGGTGGATGGTGGTCAGGGCCGTGTCTCCAGGGAAAAAGTATGAACCGATGGTCAGCAGCAGTGCAACAAGAGGAACGAGCGAGAAGAGGGCATAGTAGGCGAAGGCTGCCGCGTTCTCCCCGCCGCTGATCCGCGTATAGATCGTCACCGTCTCACGGAGCAACCGCCAGAGGTAGAGTGCAGATGTGACGACATGCCTTGGAATCAATCTTTTTTGCTCACCAGCGCGCGTTGTCATGGAGCAGGTATTTGGGAGACTTAGGGCTACAAGCTACTAGGGACTAGGAGACCAAGGGTTACGGACTCAGGCGTTCGATGATCCAAGCCATGCCTTCGGCTGACTCCCCCTGCTTGGGGCGTCTATAACGGAAGCGGTCGTGAAGGCGGTTTGGTCGACCCTGCCAAAACTCGATCGTACGAGGGGAGACCTGATAGCCGCTCCAGAAATCGGGCACCGGGATCTCCTGTCCTGAGTAGCGCTCCTCCAGTTCCGCTGACTGTCGATCAAGCGTCTCGCGGTCGGGGAGCACCATGCTCTGGCGGGAGGCCCATGCTCCGATGCGACTACCCCGCGGACGGCTGGCGAAGTAGGCCTCCGTCTCCGAGCGGGGCAGGAGCGAGGCAATACCGTTGATCTGAATCTGACGCTCTAAGGGCTCCCAGTAGAAGAGCAGTGAGACAAAGTTGTTGGCGGCAATCTGCAAGGCCTTGCGGCTTCCAGTATTGGTGAAGAAACGGAATCCGGTCTCATCGTATCCCTTCAGCAGCACGACACGGGAAGAGACTTCCCCCTCCGGGGAACTCGTGGAGAGAACCATGGCAGTTGATTCCAGAACTGCCGGACAAGCCGTCGCCTCATCCAGCCACGCATGGAACTGGACAAACGGATCGGGCGCGAGGTCGGCGCTCCGCAGTTCGGCATGATGGTAGTCACGCCGGAACGAGGCCACGTCGAGAAGGTCGGGGCGCTCGGATTGTTCCATTGGGTGATCATGCAACAGGCACCGCCACGGAGGCACCCCTAAAATTGAGCGCAAATTGCTTTTGACAGAAGAAGGTCCGCGAATCATTCTTCTAATCCGCTTTTTCTCGAAAAGCATCGTTGCATCGTCGTCGCTATGAACTAGTACCGACCGGTATGACGGTCATTGCTTTTAAGGAGTTGCGGAAACGACCCTAGCATCCCGAAGGTCGCTGTTCTTTCAACAACTTGGCCGGTCTTCGGACCGGGCAGGCCCATGTAGCTCAGTTGGTAGAGCACGTCCTTGGTAAGGACGAGGTCACCGGTTCAATCCCGGTCATGGGCTCCAGAGGAACGAATCACCAAAAAACAAAACAACCAGCACAACCCAACATTATGGCAAAAGAAGCCTTCAAACGCGAAAAAGATCACGTGAACATCGGCACGATCGGGCACGTTGATCACGGCAAGACCACCCTCACCGCTGCCATCACCACCGTGCTGGCCAAGACCGGCAAGGCTCAGGCACGCGCCTACGACCAGATCGATGCGGCTCCCGAGGAAAAGGCACGTGGTATCACGATTTCCACCGCCCACGTCGATTGCCCGGGACACGCCGATTACGTCAAGAACATGATCACCGGCGCCGCCCAGATGGATGGTGGTATCCTTGTCGTCAGCGCTGCAGACGGCCCGATGCCCCAGACCCGTGAGCACATCCTGCTTGCCCGTCAGGTTGGCGTTCCTTCCCTTGTCGTGTTCATGAACAAGGTGGATCTTGTTGACGATCCAGAGCTCCTCGACCTCGTCGAGATGGAGGTCCGCGATCTCCTCACGTCCTATGACTTCCCAGGTGACGAGATCCCCATCATCAGGGGCAGCGCCAAGAAGGCACTCGAGGGAGACGCCGAGCAGGAGAAGAACATCCTCGCCCTCATCGAGGCCGTTGATACCTACATCCCGATGCCTGAGCGTCCGAAGGATCAGCCGTTCCTCCTCCCTGTCGAGGACGTGTTCAACATCGAAGGTCGTGGCACTGTGGCCACCGGCCGCGTCGAGCGTGGTATCCTGAAGAAGGGTGAGGAAGTCGAGATCGTTGGTCTCAAGGACACCCAGAAGACCACCGTTACCGATATCGAAATGTTCCGTAAGCTCCTCGACACCGCAGAGGCCGGCGACAACGTCGGAATTCTGCTTCGCGGTATCAAGAAGGAAGACATCGAGCGTGGACAGGTCATCGCCAAGGTCGGCTCCATCAAGCCCCACAAGAAGTTCAAGGCCGAGATCTACGTCCTGAGCAAGGAGGAAGGTGGTCGCCACACTCCGTTCTTCACGAACTATCGTCCTCAGTTCTACTTCCGCACCACCGACGTCACCGGCTCTGTCAAGCTGCCCGAGGGTGTCGAGATGGTCATGCCTGGTGATAACGTCGCCATCGAGGTCGAACTCGGTAGCCCGATCGCCATGGAGAAGACAATCCGCTTTGCAATCCGTGAAGGCGGCCGTACCGTCGGTGCGGGTCGTGTCTCCGAGATTATCGAATAACACATCGCAAGAGCATAGGCCAGTAGCTCAATTGGTAGAGTAGCGGTCTCCAAAACCGTTTGTTGGGGGTTCGAGTCCCTCCTGGCCTGCTCTGCATTCTTCGCTCTTCTTCATCAGTTCCGCACAGTCTTATCACCTTGTATGGCAAATAAATTCTTCTCCTACTTCGGTGAGGTCCGTACGGAACTGAAGAAGGTGCAGTGGCCTTGGGACGACAGCGAGCGCGGATTCCGCAAGTACAAAGAGCTCTGGGATTCCACGCTGGTTGTTATCATCGCCATGCTTCTGGTCGGCGGTTACATCTCCTTCTTCGATTTCATCACCATCAATGTGGTCGGATTCCTGACCAAGCCCTAACCGGCACACTCCCGGTTTCTACCAAATTATCCGCTCATGGCATTAGCCCCGAAAGACCAGTGGTTCGTTGTTCACGTCCTCTCCGGACAGGAAAAGAAAATCCACGCCAACATCGTCAAGAGGATCGCAACCGAGGAGCTTGGCGACCATGTCTTCGAGGTGCTCATTCCCACTGAGCGGGTGCAGGAGATCAAGCGCGGCAAGAAGACAGAGACCACGCGCAAGTTCTTTCCCGGTTACCTCATCGTCAACATGCATCTCCTCGATGAGAACAACGAACTCATCGACAAGGCCTGGTACTTCATCAAGGACACCACTGGTGTCATCGGGTTTGCCGGCACCAAGGACAAGCCCATCCCTATGCGGAAGAAAGAGGTCGACGCCATGCTTTCTCAGATGAAAGAGCGCGAGGACACCGTCACCGCAAAGGTCATTTACGAGGTCGGCGACAAGGTCAAGGTCTCCGACGGCCCCTTCCAGAACCAGCAGGGCATCGTCGAGGAAGTCGACCCCGAGCGCGGCAAGTTACGCGTCAGCGTCAGCATCTTCGGACGCGATACGCCTGTGGAGCTTGAGTACTGGCAGGTCGAGAAAGCTTAAATAAAAGCTTAAACAAAAGCCTAGCCGTTCTGACGGCGGCTTTTTGCCCCGGGAGGGGCGCAGAAGATGGGAGACGGGAGATGGAAGTTAGAAGATAGCAGATTGAAGATGGGGGACTAGAAGGGTGACGTGGAAGTCGAGCGTCGAGCGTCGAGGGCTATAAAGGCTGTTAGGCGACTGCAGACCTACAGATTTTACCACAGAGACCTTCATCCTCCAGGCACTCGGTGTTCACTCGTCTCACCCATGTCTTGAACCAGTGTGTTACCTATGTCCTGACCCACGCCCACGCCTCCCTATCTCCCATCTCCAATATCCAATCTCCCGCCCCTCCGGGGCATCCCCTCACTTCGGGCTCAAGACGTCGGCCAGCATCTTCCTGGCAAGGACGAGGTCGCTATAGGGGGTGCGCTTGCGCTGGTACTTCCGCTCGAGGACTTCGATCAGCGACTCGACATCAGCCGCCGGCGGCTTGGTCTTCTTGTTGTCGTAATAGGTCCAGCGCTCCTCGTCAGACCGCTTGCTCTGGAAGCGGAAGAGGCTGGCTTCCTTGATGACACGAAGTTCCCGTTTCACGCCGTCCTCATCGCGAACTTTCCATTCATGGTTTCCTCTCATGGCTTGTGCTGTTAGCTTCATCCGCGTGCGCTCTCTCGGGAAGATCTTTCTCTACCTTCTACTTGTCCTGATCGGCGGGGCTCTTGCGGCAGCCTTGGCCTGGCATCTGATCCAGATGCTCCCGCCTCATCTTCTTGGTGGTCTGATCGAAAAGATACAGGGCATGCCCTTCCACCGCTATCTCTCACGAAGTCTACAGGTCGCCGCCATCCTTCTGCTTGTGCCACTGCTGCTGTCCCTGCGGATTCGTTCGTTTGCAGAGCTCGGTCTGCATGGCAGTGGCCGTCCTCTGAAGGATCTGATGGTAGGTTTGTTTTCCGGAGCCTTCTGCATCCTTCTTCTGGAGTCAGCAGCTCTTTATTCCGGAGCCTTTGTGCTCCATCCCGGCTGGAGCACGGGATTGATGGTGGCTCTTCCCCGTTTGCTGCTGACCGCCGCTGTGGTCGCTATGTTGGAGGAATTTCTTTTCCGGGGCGTGCTTCTGGGATTTTTCCGACAGGTGATGGTTCCGTCGGTGGCCATTATTCTCTCGGCCATAATCTTCGCCGCGGTTCATTTTTTGAATCTCCCTACGGCGGCATCGGGAGAAGCATCTCCTGAATGGTGGTCCGGACTGTCGGCCCTCAGTTCCCTCGGAAGCTCGTTGCCACCGTGGCCTGTTCTCGGCTGGGCGTTTGCGACCCTTGTTGTGGCGGGGATCATTCTGGCTTGGATGACGGTGCACACGGGTTCTCTCTGGGCGGCGATTGGACTTCATGGAAGCTGGATCCTTGGGCAACAGACATTCAACGTGGTCGCCGGCTTCCGGGTGCAGTCTCCAGAGGGTCTTTTGCCGCTGTTCGGTCCTCCCCAGTGCCACGGCATGGTGCCCGTAGGGCTGATCCCGCTGGGGGCGTTGTTGCTCGCGGGCTTTCTGGCAGTGATCTTGCTCCGTCACCGCAGGCAACCGCCACTTTATCCCCTTGGGAACCGGTGATTATTCCTTGCTCCGCCGAGCCGGGGCATCGTTTCTCAGTCCATTGTTGAGCCTGCTCTATCCGGCTCATTGCGCATCCTGCGGGTGCAGCATTGCGGATAGAGTCACCCGGGATGAGTTCCTTTGCGGGGAGTGCAGGAATGGAATTCTGGCTCCACCGGAACATCTGTGCCCGATGTGTTCCCATCCGATGGTCGGTTTGGTGACCTGTCCGAACTGCGATGGTCGTAACTGGCACCTCTCCGCAATCGTGGCAGCCTGCCGCTATCAGGGGGTAGCGGGGGAGTTGGTGAAACGTTTCAAGTACGGCCGCGACCGGACACTGGCGCCTCTTCTGGGTGATCTGCTGTTCGGGGCAATGAACGATCCCAGGCTGGCAGGCAAAGAATTCGACATCATCGTTCCGGTGCCTCTCCATCGCCTGCGGGAGCGCGAACGCGAGTTCAATCAGTCGGATCTTCTGGCCGCCAGGCTTGCGAAGCATCTTGGATGCCCTGTGAAAAACCTGCTGAAGCGTACCCGTGCCACGGCCCCTCAGGCCGGACTCAGTCGTGAGGAAAGAATGCAGAATCTCGAGGGTGCCTTCGAAGTGAGAAAGAATCCGCTGGCAGGAGCTTCCCTGCTCCTGGCTGACGATGTCACGACGACTGGGGCCACGCTGGAGGCCTGCGCCGCCGTCCTGATGGAGGCCGGAGCCGCAGAAGTCTGCGCAGTGGTGGTGGCGAGAGGCTGATCGGCAATGGGGAATGGGGAATGGGATATAGGTGATAGGGAAAAAAGGGGACACCCTCGGATCTCTTCTTTTCTATTCTCTCCCTATTACCTATCCCCTAGACCCGATACCCCTATCAGGCTTCCCATCGACCGCTGATTTGTTGCAGAATTATCACTCATGACGATGTTCAAAAAGCCGACGCTTAAGTTTTCAGAAAAAAAGCGGCGCGAAATGCCCGAAGGCCTCTGGACGAAGTGCCCTGCATGTTCCGAGATGGTCCATCATCTCGCTGTTGAGGAAAATCTGCGTGTCTGTCCCAAATGCGGCCATCACTTCCCCATGGGAGGGCAGGAGCGGATCTCCTCACTGGTGGACGAAGGGACCTTCGTGGAGATGGATGCCACGATGTCGTCGGTGGATCCGCTGGGTTTCAGGGGAGTCGCCACCTATGAAGATCGTCTCAAGACCTACCGGGAGAAGACCGGACTCGTCGATGCCGTGATCACCGGATTGGGGGCTATGGGGGGTCATCCTGTGGGGTTGGCCGTGATGGATTTCTCCTTTTTGGCGGCCACCATGGGCTCTGTAGTCGGTGAGAAGATTACCCGTATCATTGAGGCCTCCACCAAGGCCAAGCAGCCCGTCATCATTGTCTGTGCCTCGGGAGGTGCCCGCATGTACGAGGGGATGCTTTCCCTCATGCAGATGGCCAAGACTAGCGGCGCCTTGGCCCGTCATAGCGAGGCAGGACTCCCCTATATCGCCGTTCTGACTAATCCTACAACGGCCGGTGTCATGGCCAGCTTTGCCACTCTCGGTGATATTGCCCTGGCGGAACCGAAGGCCATGATAGGCTTCGCCGGGCCACGCGTGATCCGCGAGACCACGCATCAGGAATTACCCGAGGGATTTCAGACTGCTGAGTTCCTGCTCGAGCATGGCCTGATCGACGAGATCGTGCCACGCGCGAGAATGCGCGAGACCATCATCACGATCATCGCAAACCTGATGGGCAAGTAGGGGGGAGAGGGATGAAACTTGAAAGCTGAAAGCTGAAGGCTGAAGACTTAAAGCTAAAGGTTCCTGGTTCATTATTGAGGGTCTTGCTGTTCACTCTCTCTGCTGATTTCTGAATGGTTCAGGTTTCACGTTTCAGCTTTCAGGTTTCCCCATGTCTTCTGATTCCACACCCCTCGATTGGCTGATGGCCACTCAGTCACGGGGCGTCCATCCTGGACTCGAGCGGATGGAGCGCCTTCTGGTCGCGTTGGAAAATCCCGAGAAGAGGCTGCGTTGTCTCCATGTAGCCGGCACGAATGGGAAGGGCTCCGTCTGCGCCATTGCCGAATCGATACTCCGGAGCATGGGGATCCGGACCGGACTCTACACCTCACCCCATCTGGTGGAGTTCTCCGAGCGGATCCGGATCAACGGGGAGAATATTGCTGACGCCAAGATCGATGAAGGGATTGAGCGGTTACGGGAGATCACCAAGGAGTGGAGTGAGGAGGAGCAGCCTACGTTTTTCGAGTTGGTGACGGCCCTGGCTTTCGATCTCTTGGATCGTGAAGGCTGCGAGGTTGTTGTCTTGGAGACAGGGCTTGGCGGTCGACTCGATGCCACCAATATGGCTTCTAAGCTAGCCTGCGCTATCACACCGATCGCGCTCGATCACTCGGAGTGGCTGGGAGAGACATTGGGTGAGATCGCGAGGGAGAAGGCAGGGATCCTCCGGGAAGGCATACCCGTCGTCATCGCTCCTCAGCAACTCGAGGTCTCGGAGGTCCTTGCGGAGAAGGCGCGGGTGATCGGCGCCCCCTGCGAGTGGATCACTACGCCGATTTCCGCTGATATCCCGCTCGGTCTGGCCGGATCTCATCAGCGCTGGAATGCCGCGGTAGCACGCTCGTTGATCCGCGCCGCCGGATTCGAGCCTACCTCTTGCGACCTTGCGAGGGGGCTCTGTGAGGTTTCCTGGCCCGGCCGTTTTCAGAAGCTTATCGCTCATGGCATGGAACTGATTCTGGATGGTGCGCACAATCTTCATGCGGTCCGCCAGCTTGTGATTACCTGGAGGGAGGAATATGGAGTGCGCCCTTGCAGACTGATCTTTGGAGCCCTCGCAGATAAGGATCCTGACGCGATGCTTTCCGAGTTGATGCCACTGGCTTCGGAAGTCTGTCTCGTGCCGGTGGCATCTCCGCGATCGACTGATCCTTGGAAAATAGCTGCGGGAGAGTGCTTCAGTGGTTGTTCACATCCCATCCCCAAGGTCTTTGGGTCGCTTCGCGAGGCCTTGGGGGAGCTCCGGGGTCATGATTCTGACTCGGAAGCCCCTGTTCTACTGACCGGATCGCTCTTCTTGGTCGGAGAGGCTCTCTCCTTGGTTTCCGGCGGAGAGGTCATGCCGCGCAGTCAATAAGGAAGAGCCCCCTGAACCTGCCCTAGCGGGGCAATCTTTTTCCAAGTTATAGTTATTCACAAAGCACTCTTGTGCTTGCTGAGATGATTCAGGGGCAGGAAAATCATGGTTCTGCCCCTGTTTTTCACCCACGCAAAAGAGAAAAGAAAAAAGAAAATTTTCCTATAATTCTTGTTGACCCAATATTGCTACATAATCTACAAATTGCGGTCACCTCGTCCGCAAGACACAACATATAGTGTATAATGGACCTTTTCCCAAAAACCCCAAAACCTCTCCCTAAATCCATGGAACCATTCTCCGGACAACTCTCCCTGAGCGGAGTCGACCCCCTGCAGGGGCGCGAATTCATCGTCCGCAAGCGCGATGGCCGTAGCGAACCCTTCAACGAGGAGCGGATCCGACTTGCCGTGGAGAGCGCCTTCAAGGCCGACCGCGATATTCCGAGTGATTATTCCCTTTCCCCGGAGGATCAAGCAGCTGCTCTTTCGGTGACGGTAGCCGTCGTCCAGCGCCTCCTCGGCCGTGCAGCCCGTGGTGAGGAACTCGAGATCGAGCGTGTTCAGGATGCCGTGGAGGAGGCCCTCATGGTGCAGGGACACGTCCAGGTGGCCCGCCGGTACATCATTTACCGTGAGGATCGCCGCAAGGCCCGCGCCTTGCGCGGCGACCGCGATCTCTCGGGCCAGGTTCAAGCTGAGCTTCATGTCACCCTTCGTGATGGGAGCAAGGAGATCCTGGAGCCTCAACGCATCCGCCGTACCCTGATCCGTGCCTGCCGTGGGTTTGAGGACCGCTGCGAGGCCCGCGAGATGGCCGACGAGACGATGAGGAGCCTCTACGATGGCGTCCGTATCGACGAGATCGAGAAGGCGATGATTTTCGCCTCGAAGTCCCGCATCGAGCAGGATCCAGCCTATGGCTATGTGACAGCTCGTCTCCTTCTGGATGTGATCTACGGCGAGACCCTTCCCGGCTACGAGCACTACCACGACGTCACGGTCGCCCATACTTCCCGCTTCCAAGCCTACCTCGAAGAGGGCATTGCCGCTGGACGCCTCACTCCTGGCTTGCTGGAGTTTGATCTTGTGAAGATCGCCGCGGCCCTCAAGCCCGAGCGTGATCTCCTCTTCAACTACATGGGACTGCAGACCATTTATGATCGATACCTGATTCACATTGGCGGCCACCGCCTCGAGTCACCCCAGTTCTTCTGGATGCGCGTCTGCCTCGGTCTTGCCATGAATGAGGGAGAGCAGAAGAACGAGCGCGCGATCGAGTTCTACGAACTCCTCTCCAGCTTCCTCTTCACCTCCTCCACACCGACCCTCTTTAATAGCGGCACCCTGCACCCTCAGCTCAGCTCCTGCTATCTGACGACGGTCATGGATGACCTCGACCACATCTTCAAGTGCATCAGCGATGACGCGAAGCTCTCGAAGTGGGCCGGCGGACTCGGCAATGACTGGACTAACGTCCGCGCAACCGGCTCCCTCATCAAGGGTACCAACGGTGAGAGCCAGGGAGTCATTCCATTCCTCAAGGTTGCCAATGACACCGCTGTCGCCGTCAACCAGGGCGGCAAGCGCAAAGGGGCGATGTGTGCCTACCTGGAGACCTGGCACCTCGACATCGAGGACTTCCTCGAGCTTCGCAAGAACGTGGGCGACGAGCGTCGCCGCACCCACGACATGAATACCGCCAACTGGATCCCCGACCTCTTCATGAAGCGGGTCAAGGAGAACGGCCAGTGGACCCTCTTCAGCCCGAGCGATGTTTCCGACCTGCACGACCTCTACGGCCGCGCCTTTGAGGAGCGCTATTGCGAGTATGAGGCCATGGCCGACCGCGGCGAGATCCCGCTCTTCAAGCGGGTCGAGGCATCCTCCATCTGGCGCAAGATCCTCTCCATGGTCTTCGAGACCGGCCATCCCTGGATCACCTTCAAGGATCCCTCCAACGTCCGCTCCCCACAGGATCATCAGGGAGTCGTCCACAGTTCCAACCTCTGCACCGAGATCTTGCTGAACACCTCAGCCGAGGAGACAGCCGTCTGCAATCTCGGTTCCATCGGGCTCCCTCTCCATGTCACCGAGAACGGCCTTGATCTTGCCCTTCTTGAGAAGACTATCCGCACGGCCATGCGGATGCTCGATAACGTCATCGATATTAATTATTATCCGACCCCGGAGGCCCGGAATGCGAACCTCCGTCACCGCCCCGTTGGTCTCGGACTCATGGGATTCCAGGATGCCTTGTACAAGCTGAAGATCAGCTACGCCAGCAACGAGGCCGTCGACTTTGCCGACTCCAGCATGGAGGCGATTTCCTACTTTGCCATTCTTGCCTCCACAGAGCTAGCCGCCGAGCGTGGAGCCTACGAGAGCTACAAGGGGTCGAAGTGGGATCGCGGATTGCTTCCGATCGACACGATCGATCTCCTCGAGCAGGAGAGGGGAATGCCCGTGAGCATGGATCGCTCCTCCAGCCTCGATTGGAGTGTCATCCGCACGGCCGTCCAGAAGCATGGAATGCGCAACAGCAACACCATGGCGATCGCCCCGACGGCCACGATCTCCAACATCACGGGTGTCTCCCAGTCGATCGAACCGACCTTCAAGAACCTCTTCGCTAAGGAAAACCTGAGTGGCGGATTCACCGTCATCAACAGTTACCTCGTCGAGGATCTCAAGGCGCTCGGCATCTGGGATCGCAAGATGCTGGAGGAACTCAAGTACAAGGATGGCTCCATCCTCGGCATCGACCGCATCCCGGAGAAGATCCGCGAGATTTACCGCACCGCCTTTGAGGTCGAGCCGGATTGGTACATCGAGTGTGCGAGCCGCCGCCAGAAGTGGATCGACATGGGCCAGTCCCTGAATCTCTACATCGCCGCCCCGAGCGGCAAGAGACTCAACGACATGTATCTCCATGCCTGGGAGACAGGTCTCAAGACCACCTACTACCTTCGTGCTACGGCCGCTTCCACAGTCGAGCAGAGCACGAGTCAGGCCCGTCCGAATTGGGTCAATCAGCCCCAGTCTCCAGCGCAATCGCCATCCCAGCCGCAGGCTGAAGGAAAGCAAAAAGAATTCACCTCAGAGGAGGCCGCGGCCTGCAGCATCGAGGCGATGCGCAACGGAGGCGAGTGCGAGGCCTGCCAATAAGCTGATAACGAGCTGATAACGAGCAGACACTGATACCCTTTTTGAGATTCCCCACCCCAACCCGTCGTAAAACCCCAAAAAACACACCAACGCTGGAAAAACGACAGTCTTCAGTTAACCTTCACTAATACACCACTATGTCCTGCTGCTCCTCCACTACCCAACCCGCCACCTTTCACGACCTCACCAAGCGGATCGACTCTGATCAGAAACGCCTAGTCAACTGCAAGCAGGTCGACGTGAACCAGCTCATGCCCCTGAAGTACACCTGGGCCTGGGATTACTACACCAAGGGCTGCGCTAATCACTGGATGCCGAATGAGGTCCCGATGCAGCGTGATATCGAGCTCTGGAAGTCCAACAAGCTCACGGCCGATGAGCGCCAGGTCATCATGCGCAACCTCGGCTTCTTCAGCACCGCCGAGAGCCTTGTTGGGAACAACATCGTGCTCGCGATCTTCAAGCACGTTACCAATCCCGAGGCCCGTCAATACATGCTTCGTCAGGGCTTCGAAGAGGCAATCCACACACACACCTTCCAGTATATCGTCGAGAGTCTCTCGCTGGACCAGCGCGAGGTCTTCAACATGTATCACGAAGTGAATTCCATCAATGAGAAGGATGCCTTCGAGATGAGTCTCACCGCCTCCATCATGGAGGATGGGTTCTCCACCGAGACCACGGAGGGACTCCAGACCTTCCTCAAGAACCTGGTCGGCTTCTATGTCATCATGGAGGGGATCTTCTTCTACAGCGGCTTCGTGATGCTCCTCTCCTTCAAGCGCCAGAACAAGATGGTCGGTATCGGCCAGCAGTTCGAGTACATCATGCGCGACGAGTCGATCCATCTGAACTTCGGCATCGACCTCATCAACGGTATCCGCGAAGAGAACCCCGAGGCCTGGACCCCGGAGCTCGAGGCCGAGGTGCGCACCATGATTCTGAAGGCCGTCGAGCTCGAGATTGCCTATGCCCAGGATTGCATGCCCCGAGGCATCCTCGGACTGAATGCAGGTCTCTTCCGCGAGTATGTCCAGTACATCGCCGACCGCCGCTTCGACCGCCTCAACATGCCCCAGGAGTTCGGAAGCGCCAATCCCTTCCCCTGGATGAGCGAAGTAGCCGACCTCTCCAAGGAAGCCAACTTCTTCGAGACCAAGGTCACCGCCTACCAGAACGCCAGCTCTCTCGAGTGGTAAGTCGTCACTAAACGAATCAAGGATTTCCTCCCGAGACCCCGTGGTTTTGCCATGGGGAAATCCACCCAGAGGCAGCCCGCGACTGAAAAGTCGTGGGCTGTTCTGCGTCTAGGGTAATCATTGGACTTTGCAGTTCTTGCAGAAATACTGATATTCAGTAATACTGTAAATATGACAAAGACAATTTCCGTCAGTGAACGGGGAACTCTGACCCTTCCGAAAGAAGCCAGAAAGAGCCTAGGCATCCCTCAGGGGGGACAATTAATTGTCGAGATGGACGAGGAGGGAGCCATTACCCTTCGAGCTGGGGCAGTCATGCCATTGGAAATCTATTCTAAGGGCAGGCTTGCAGAGTTTCAGCAGATGAATGAGGGGCCGCTTGCCAGCAGGAAGATCCGCTGGTGTAAGGGCACTTCCAAGAAGCGATGAGAGTCTTTCTCGACGCGAATATCCTCTTTTCGGCCTCTCTTCCTAAGAGTCATCTAGCCCACTTTCTGAAGGGATTGGCAGAGCGAGCCGATCTGTTGAGTAATGCCTATGCTTGCGAAGAGGCTGAAAGAAACTTGGTTACCAAGTTTCCGAAGAGTCTTCCCTCTTTGCAAAAGCTCTGCGGAGCGATCGAACTAGTTCCGTTGGGAATCTTCGATCCTGGGGTGCAGCTTGCGGCGAAGGATCAGCCTATTCTCTGCGGAGCCATTGCGGGGGAGGCAGATTATCTGCTGACTGGAGATAAAAAGGATTTTGGGCATCTCTTTGGGAAGAGGATTGGTGGAGTCGCGGTTGTCAGTGTGGAGCTTCTTCTAGCAGAACTCGTTGATCAGGAAGAGTTGGAGGGTCTCTAGGGGTTCTAAGGTCCCTGGGAATAAGCCGTTCTTCGTATCCCCCTTGTCACTCTCAGTCTTGAGGTGAGTTGGGATGTTGCTGAAGGTGGGAACAGTTTTCTTTACAGTCTAAAAGACTACAGGCCAAACAGCCTGTTTTGTTCCTCAGCGAAGGAAGACCCAGCTGATCAAGCCTGCCGCTCCCATCATGAGGACGGGATTGATCTTGGTGAAGAGCATCAGGATCAGCGCCACAACGCCCATGATGGCGGTGGGCAATGAATGGATCGAGGTCTTCGCGATGATCCAAGTCGCGGCCAGGATCAGACCAGTGGAGATCGGCAGGATCGCATTCATCACCGAATGCCTCCAGGGGGATTCCTTCCAGTGGTCCCACCAGTTGCCGGCGAAATAGACCAGGATCGAGCTCGGCACGAACATCGCCAGCGTCGCGACAAGCGCGCCGAGGATCGCGATCGCCGTGCCGTAGGGAAGACAAGCCTTCAGTCCGACGAGCGTCACCACCATCATCGAGGGACCGGGAGCCGCCATGCTGATTGAGAAGAGGTCCACGAACTCCTGGTTCGTCATCCAGTGATATTCGCCAACCGAAGCCTGATGCATCGAGGGCAGAACCACCTTGCCTCCGCCAAAGGCCGAGAGCGAGAGCGACGAGAAGAGACCCGCGAGCTGAAGCAGAGTCTTGTTCATGAGGGCGTGGAACCTCCCGTATCGGGTGTCTTGAGCTTGGGATTGACCTTGGGCGGTCGTGGCCTGTGCCACCAGATGGCTAGGGGAGCCACGATCAGTATCACCGTGGGGACATGGAGATGGGCGAACCTCACCAGGGCGAACGTGATCAGGATCAGCACCACGTCGAAGGCCCCCTTGATCGCCTCACCTCCCGCCTCGAAGACCATGCTCGCCATCAGACCACAGGCCGCCGCGGTGACTCCTGCCAGGACCGCGTGGGCGTCGGCGGTGTGACCTGCGTGGAAGTAGAGGAATCCCAGCGCACAGGTCGATACGAACGGGGGCGCCAGCAGGGAGGCAAGAGCCACCAGCGAGCCGACGGGGCCCTTCAGGTGATTGCCGATATAGACGGAAAGCCCCACCACATTCGCACCGGGAAGGAGCTGGACCAGCCCCAGGCCGGGCATGAACTCCTCATCGCTGAGCCATCTCTTCTGGGTGACCACCATCCGCCGGATGTAGGCGGTGATGCCGCCTCCGAAGCTCGTAAGACCGATGAAGCAGAAGAGACTGGCGATCTCCAGAAGGGATACCTTGACCCTCAAAGAAGTGGACGGAGAGGAACCCGCCACCTCTTCCCGGTCAGGATGCGGGGCTTCCCCCGACATTGTTGTTCGCTTTCTCGGCCAGCACCTTGGCGGCGTGCTTCTCCTTGTCGGCCTGGATACCTGCATCGGTGAGATCCATCTTCTTGGAGGTTTCCCAATCCGACTCGAAGATCTTCACCAGACGCTTGATCAGATCGGGATCGCTGAAGCGGATGCCGAGCTCGCGGCGTTCGTTGAAGCACTTGGGATAGATGTTGAAAGAGCTCAAGAGAGCACGGTGCTTGTCGGCCAGGATCAGCTTCGCATGGAGGTGGACACCATGGAGCTTGTGGACATGGATCCCGAGATCCTCGAGCAGCCTGAGTCCCGCGACCCCCTCGAGGATGTAGAAGTCCCTGAGGGAATGGACCGGCAGCGCCGTGGCGTGGACCTTCACATCCCGTTTCATCTTGGCGCGGACGAGCGCCTCGATGACCGGCGTGTCGACATACTTCTCATGCTGGATGTAGAGCGTCTTGTTGGCCCCATCGATGAAGTTGATCACCTCCTGACGAGAGCGTCCGACGCTCCAGATCAGGTTGGAGACTGCTGGAGGGACGAAATCCTCGCGGTTCCAGTCGGCCTCGAAGCAGCCCGCCACCTCGCTGACCTCCTCGGGATCGTTGGTCACCAGACCATAGTCGCGGGTCAGTCCGAAGTACTTCGGAGCCCAGTTCAGCGACATGATGAAGGCCTGCTTGCCATCCACGACCATCGACTTCTCATGAGTGATCGGGTACTTCGGATTCGTCTCCTTGACATTTACCTTCGCGTTCTTGAAGAGCTCGAAGGCCTCGTCATTGTCATGCTCCCCGGTGAAGCGGGAGGGATTCAGCATCACCCGGACCTTCACGCCGCGCTTGTGGGCCGCGATGACTGCCTCGATCAGGACCGGATCGGTGAACTGGAACATCTTGATGTCCAGCGAGTGCTTGGCAGTCTCGAGGGTACCAAGGATCGGGGCGATCCCGTCATCAGGTTGGACAATCAGGCTGTGAACAGAGTCTTGGAACATGGAGTTGATTTCATCTGATTCAGGATCCCTGTCAACAACGTGATAAAGATGACTCCTCGAGTTTCGTCCCTCGACTGCCCATTTGACACCACTTTGTTGACTCGTTCGCCCCGCTCAGCTCGCCCCTTTGGGGCTACCTTTGGTAGTCGTACACGCCGCTTCCCAGTGGCTTGTTTGACACTACTTCGCCAATCTTCAAACTTCTAACTCCCATCTCCGACGAGAGAGATCCGTCTCTCTGTCAAAATCCCGCGCCACATGCGCTCCCCCTTCTACCTTCCCACCTGTCACTTTCGCACCTTTTACTAGCGTCTCCGGCTTCTTCCCAAACTTCCAAGGAAGAAAGTTGACATCATATTCATTCCGATGGAGATTCTCCATCATGATCAAGACCCAGATCCAACTGCCCGATAGTCTCTACAGGCAACTCAAGAACCTCGCCTCCGACAGAGAGTGGTCTCTAGCCGAGACGCTACGCCGCTCTGCCGAGATGTTCCTGGCAACCCAGCGGGCGACTGGAAAGCGGCTCGGTGCTTGGAAACTTCCCGAGGCCCGGCATGGCGGTGCCTTCCTTTCTCCAGAAACAGAATGGACAGAGCTTGCTCACGGCGAGTAACCCAATGCCACCTGCCGCCTGCCACCTGCCCGCTCATGATTTCCTTCGACACAAATATCCTAGTCCACGCCTCCAACCTCGACTCTGCAGAGAACACCGCGGCTAGGGATTTCCTAGAGTCGCTCGCAGAACGCGAGGATGTGGTGGTTTGCGAACTGATGCTCGTGGAGACCTACCTCAAGCTCCGCAACTCACGGATCATGCAAAACCCGTATTCTGCCGAGGAGGCCGGGGCATTCTGCCAAGCTCTCCGCTCCAATCCAAACTGGACCCTCGTCGAGAATGCTCCCGTCATGGGCGAGGTATGGGCCATGGCGAGCAGTCGCGACTTCGCGATTCGACGCATTATCGACGCCCGTCTTGCCACGACTCTACTGCACTTCGGGGTGAGTGAATTCGCCACCGCCAACGGCAAGGATTTCGAGGGATTCGGCTTCACGCGGGTCTGGAACCCGCTTCAGAACGTCTAGGGACCAATCCCTCCTGCGTTTCCTTGCGTCCCTCGACATCCCGCTCAATCTTCGATATTCAGCGCCACAGGCGCGTCCTTCTTTCTTGTGCCTCTTGTGGCCAATGAATGCCCTAGCCGCTCGACCCTCGACTTCCCCTTCAGCCTTCAGTCCAACTTCTAGCTTCAATCTCCCATATTCGACGGGTGAAACCCGTCTCTCTGCCCATCTCCCTCGGGCGTCCCCCGTCTTTTCTGTGCCTTTTGTGCATCTTGTGGCCAATGAATGCCCTCGACACTCGACCCTCGTCCCTCGACTTCCCCCCCATCTACAATATCCAATCTTGGATCTTCCGCGCCACAGGCGCTTCCTTGCCACCTTCCCCCCCAACTTCCATCTTCCATCTCTTCGGGTCGTTTCGGGCGGCCTGAATGACGACCCGATTGTTACGAACTTGTTACAATAGAGATGATGACGATTTCCTTGGGAGAGGGCATATTTGCCGGAGTTCGGAAAACCCAACTCTCGAACTAATCACCTACAACCCCTCATACAATCAGCCTCCACAGCTTGCCTGAACAATCAGCAACGTTCTAAAAAATTTCTCCTCGAAGTAAAAAGTCAGATGGATAAAAAAACCAGAAACGTAAAAACCCAAAACAAAAACAACACCATGAAAAAAACACTACTCGCCGCCCTCGCCATTGCGGGTCTCGCGGTCACCACCGGCGCTCAGGCGCAGACCAACATCGGATCGGGAAGCGCCCTCCTCTACTTCAACAAGATGGCTGACAAGCCGGATTCAGGCACGGTGAATCTCTCCAACTCGCTTGTCGTCAACCTTGGAGATCTCTCATCGAACTTCTCCAGCTTTAACCTGAGCCTCAATACGGCACTTGTGGCCGCATATGGTGCCGGATGGGCAACTGATGACACCATCAAGTGGGCCGTTTTCGGTGGCTTCAATAGCGAAGCACCTACACCCTACTCCTACGGATTCATGTATTCACGGCAGCAGGCAAGCCTGCTGGACCTCGTGACGGTTTACAATCTTTCCAACAAGACTGATGCGTTCTACGCCGAGGCCAACGCCCCGATCTATACGACAGGATCGATTGCTTCGAGCCTGGGAGTCAATCACACGACTGTTGTGATTGAGAACGGAACACTCTCAAACGAAGGTGCCGTTTCGAATGGCGCTGGGCCGTATGCCATGGATCTTAACGGATTCGACGCTTTCAACGGTACGCTTGCCACCTTCCAGTACCAGACTAATAGCCAAAACATCTACTTCAATGGTCTCATGGACGCGCGGGGTAACTATGGCGACCAGGCTGCAATCAAGACCGGCACGATCACCCTCGCCTCCAACGGCACTCTCTCAGTGAATTCTGTTCCAGAGCCCTCCACCTATGCCCTCTTCGGTTTCGCTGCCCTCCTCCTCATCGTGGCCTACCGCCGCGCCAACGCATAATTCACAGTATTTCGGTCAACACAACTAAACAACCCAACAAAAAAATGAACAAGAACCTGCTGATCGCCGCAATTGCGGCCATGGGCGTAGTCTCGGCTTCCGCCCAGACGACCGTCTACCTCACCGGTGCCACGGCCTTCCGTAGCGTTGTCAACAAGTCGCTCTTCGATGATTATGGCGCCAAACTCGCCGCAACAACCGGAAGCAGCTCGACGGATGATGCCGCTGCTGCGCTCCTCTTCACCAACATCAATGTCGGTGGCACAACCGTTGATCTTTCCGTCAAGTGGTCGGGATCTGAGGCTGGAATTCGCACTGTTGCATCTCCTTCCTCCAACACTGTCACTGATACATTCTATTCACCCTCGCTGGTAAAGGCTCTTACGGGTTCATTCCCGAAGACCGCTTACGCGCTCTCTTCTGCGAATCAAACAAACGCACGTGGAGACATCGCCTTCTCAGATACCTGGCAGGCCGTCTCCAACTTCCAGGGTAAGGCCAAGGATAACCGTACCTACGCCACGCTAAACGAGGCGAAGGTAGGTGTTGTGCCATTCACCTTTGTTGCGAACAAGGGTTGCGGCATTGACAACATCAGCCTCTCCACAGCCTGCCAATTGGCAAAGGCTGGTCGCGTTCCCGCCAGCATCGTGACTGGTATCACCAACGATATAACCGGTGGCGCTTGGTTCACGGGCCGTGATCCCTTTTCGGGAACCCGCGTAACGGCACTCATGGTTGGCAAGGTCGGCTACAATACAGCCATCAAGAACTACAAGCCCACGGTAAGCGGTGGTCTAATTACCGCTCTGGGTGATTACGCTTCCAACGCTGTGTCTGGTCTTGCTGTGACTGCGGCCGGTAATGGCGAAACCTCCGGTGGCACCCTCTGTGGTTACATGACCAACTCAATGTCCGCAACCGTCAGTGGCGTCCCTGTCACGGTGAACGGTCGTGGCAATACCAACATCCTCATCAGCTATGCTGGTGTTGCTGACGCTGCCGCCAAATTCTCCGGTGGTCTTATTCCCCTCAAGTTTGAGGGTGTTCATGGCCGTTTCGGTCTGACTAATGAATACAGCGCTGCCAACCCTGGTCGGCTCGATTCCGGATACACCAACATCATCAGTGGAAAGTATCCCTTCTGGTCCTATGAGCACATCCTCTGGGATTCCAGCCGCATGAGCGCCGCTGCCTCAAACACCCTCACCTATCTGACCAACACCTTCGCATCCTATGCGACAACCAACACACTGATGGCCCCGAACATCGCCCTGGGTGACATGAAGGTTTATCGTCTGAGTGATGCAGGTGAAATCAAGTACAGCACCAACGCAGCTCTGTACCGCTAATCAGTAAAAAATTAATTGACACCCCTGAGTATTAAACAATACTCAGGGGGGATCAATTTACCTCCAACAAATCATCGCAAACCATGAAAAACTCACTCGCGGCATTTATCATTCTTGCTGGTAGCGTAGCCGCCTCTGCGGCTGTCTCGACTCCAGGAAATCTCGTTCTTGGTTTCCGTGCTGAAACTGGGACGACGGGAGAAAGCAACAACGTTGTTATCGATCTTGGAGCTCTTTCCAGCATCATTACTGACACACGCAATACATACAATCTCAGCGGCGCTAGCTCCATTCTCAGCACAACGTATGGAACTAACTGGTTCAATCGTACGGATCTTTATTATGGCGTAATTGCTAATGATGCCTACGAGATCAATGGTGGAGATGATTACTACCAGTCATTCGCTTCCACTCGTCTCGCCAACAGTGGTTCTGTCACGCTTGATGCTATTTCCGTTTATACAGCTCAGCCTACGTTCCAGCAGTTTGCGTTGAATAATTCTTCAACAGCGCTTTCAAGTGGTACGATCAGTGGGGCCACTCGTGGTGGGGGCTTCCTCACCAGCGATTACCTTGTTCTCGATAGCGCCGACTCAGCATCATGGTCTACTCTCAGCGCTGCGGGTTGGGGAGGGCTTTTCACTGAATCGCAGGATAATCTGGTCACTTCCTACACATCATCAACGAGTGCTCTGGGAATTTATACGGCTGCTGGTGGTTTGAATGACTTCAATCAGACGATTCCAGCCGCTGTTTATATTCAGAGCGGTTATCTCGTGGTCGTTCCCGAACCTTCGACCTACATGCTTCTTGCTTTGTCTGGAGTTGCTCTTCTCTACATTGCTCGTCGAAAGAAGGCCTGAAAGCTACTCTGAGTAATTAATAGTACATTCAACTGGAAGGCCCCCGTCACGGGGGCCTTCTTTATTTTTACTCCAAAAGCTCATAGGCGGGTCTGATATTCTATCGGTATTATTCCCTATGAAATCCTCCTTTATCAATCATTGGCTGGTGAGATTGTTACTCACGATAATGCTGCTGCTGACTTGCGTTCTTGCATATCTCATCTGTCAAGAAATACGTGACGTGTCCGTAATGGCTGACCACTCATCTTCTTCAAATGCGCAGGGGCTTCCTGAAAAGACTCACCTCACAACCAAGACTTCAGTTTCTCAAAATGTCTATGCTGAAATAAATGGGATACAGGGTTATGCCTCACAGGCGTCCCCCAAGGTGGGTAGCGAGGCATCCCTTGAAGTGAGCGCATCAGATCCTGTGGTCGAGGCCTCCGAGGATGCGCCTGATATTGCACCTCCTTTTCTTTATGAGATCAAACCCTCTAAAATGGCTCTGCTTGATCAGGATCAACAGCTTGCTGTTCAGAAGGCCTTTGAGTCTTACCTGGCATTCCAACAAGCAGGCGGGGGAAATACCGATTTGCGCGTGCTCAAGGAATCATCTGAAAAACTCAAGGAACAGCTTGCTGCCGAGATCGGTCCTATTGCGGTCCATGATTTGATGCAAGGGGAGTGATGTGACGAATCTGTAACGGGATTTCAGCGTTCAAGGTGCTATAATAAGAATCTACCATGCCCTACAAGTCGCTCTTGCGCTGCTTTTTCATACCTCTCCTGAATCTACGGAGGTTTTTCAGTGGCTTTCTTATTTTGGTAACCTTGTGTTCTTCTCCTGCTCTCTTGGCTGTGGCGGGAGATACTCCCGGAAACCTTTTGTTGTTCTTCCGTGAAACGGATTCCACAGCACCAATTGGTGCCAATGATAACATGGCTATCGATCTCGGATCTTTCCCGGCAAATCAAACGGGTTTTCGATACGATTTCTCTGGCAACTCAATTATTTCGCGGACGTATGGAAATGATTGGTTCCAGCGGGAAACATTGTTCTGGGGCATTATGGGATTTGTTCCTTACCCTGAAGAGACCGACGAAGGTCTCGCCAAAATGAAGCTGTTCATTTCGCGGGAATCATCATCCACAGTGTTGGGTCAGATAACTGGAGTCTCATTGTATAATCTGGCGCAACCGTGGCCTGCTCTTATAAATGAAATGATCTATGGTAGTGGTGGTACTGCGAATGTTTCCGGTGCTGACTTATCCTATACGGTGTTTACGAAAGGTGAGAGCGCTTGGAGTGGCATGCAGGAGAACTCCTCCGGGGCCTTCAGCGGGTCCATTTCTTACACTGGCAATTCGGATCATCAGATTACGATAAGCCGCGATCTGATTCTCTCACAGTACACGCCTGATCTTGTCGATTTCGGCAATGTTGCCATTTCTGCCGATCTGCTCTCGATACGATTCACCAATGGAATTCTCTCTGCCACTGCCATCTCGGGTGGAGGAGGTTCTGGCGGTGCTTACTCTGGACCTTGGAACTGGACGGCGGGCTCGGGCAACTGGGACGCTACGAACAACTGGACGAGCAATCAGGTAGCCTCTAACGGCTACGCCGCCTGGATCACAGGTGTTGCGGGCGGAGGGACGATCACGAACAATGGTGTCTCAAGCCTCTCTAGCCTCACCTTCAGCAATGGTGCAGGATCCTTCACATTGACCGGCACCAATCCCGGCCAGACCCTGACAATCTCAAGCGGCATCAATAACAACTCGAGTAATACCCAGACGATCGATCTCTCGATAGCCGGAGCAGGAGGTGTCACCCAATCAGGCTCAGGCACCACCGTGCTGGTCAAGAGCAACTCCTACGTCGGTGGTACGACCCTGAACAATGGAGCGGTGGTGATCGGTAATAACAACGCTCTCGGCTCTGGCGCGGTGACTGTCACGGGTGCCTCATCCCTGATCGCGGGCGTGGCCAATCTCTCCACAACGAATGACATGGTGCTCAACGCTGCAACAACCATCAATACGGAGGCAAACCGCTGGACCAATGCTGGCACGCTCTCGGGATTGGGATCGCTGACCAAGACTGGGTCGGCGACTTTGACTCTTAGTGGGACGAGTGCGAGTTATTCTGGAGCCTCGACCATCAATGCCGGTGCGATGCAGGTTACTGGGAATCTTGGAACAGGAACCGTGACGGTGAGCAATGGGGCCTCTCTCTCCGGATCGGGAAGAGTCGGTGGTATCACAGTGGCCTCCGGCGGCGCAGTCATGGCTGGAAGCGATACGGCGATCGGAACCCTGACTGTGACAGGCAATGGGATCTGGAGTGGGGGGGGCATTTACAACTGGAAGATCTCCGATGCCTCAGAGAATGAGGGCGTCGGTTACGACTTGATCTCGATCGGAGGAGCGCTGGATCTCTCGGGAGTGACTTCACTCAACAAGTTCCAGATCAATCTCTGGTCCTTGGGGGGCAATGCCGCCAACTTTAATCAGGATATCGACGGGGCTTGGAAGATCGCCTCTTTCTCTTCGCTCAACGGTAGTTTCTCTACCAACCTCTTCTCGGTTAACCTTGGGGCCACCAATGGTACGGGAGGTTTCCCGAACGCCACGAACGGGACATTCTCCCTCTCCTCCTCGGTAGATGCCTTATTCCTGCAATACAAGACGCGGGCCGCCACGGAGACATCAGGAATCTGGTCAGCTGGCTCGGGAAACCTGACCGGGATCACCAATGGTTCCCTGCTTCAGTTCACTGGAGTAGGGGGATCGGTCACCAATCAGTCCGTCACCGATCTGACCGGGATCTCTTACGGATCCTTGGCGGGAGGTTACACCCTCTCCGGAACGAATATCACCCTCTCCGGTAATGTGACGAATGCCTCTTCATCCCAGCAGAACATCTCCTCTAGGATTAACTTGGCCACCAACGCAGCCATCACGGCCCAGAACGGGGCTATGCAACTGGCAGGGGCCGTAGCGCTGGACTCCAATAACCTGACGATCTCCGGTGACCGACAGACCACGCTCGCAGGCGACATCGCGGGATCAGGGACTCTCATCAAGCAGGGAGCCGGCACTCTGGTTCTATCAGGGGTCTCTTCCAATGCCGGCGGTCTTGCTGTCGAGTCAGGTCGGGCGATCCTCTCAGGAGGGGATGACAGGCTCTCATCCAACGGGAGGCTCTCGGTGTCGAGTGATGCAGTCGTGGACCTCGGCACCAATAGCCAACGCTTCGTGGCGCTCTCAGGATCGGGGACCATCACGGGTGGAAGCGGTTCGATCACGTTCGCCCCATCGAATGCCATCTCCTATGCCGGAACAATCGGGGGGCAGAAAGCCGTCGTGCAGAACGGATCCGGTACCACCACCCTCACCGGTTCCAACAGCTATACGGGAGGAACCATTGTCTTCGCAGGGACTCTCGTCGCGGGATCCAGCAATGCCTTGGGTGCCAATCTCTCCCCGGTATCTGTGAGAGGTGGCACACTCGATCTGGGGGGGGGAACCCGGACAATGGGCTCGGTGACCCTCACAGCGGGTGAGATCTCCAACGGATCCATCACTGCCAATCTCATGGCTTGCGTGGCATCGGGCCAGCAGGCCACGATCTCCGCCACGCTGGCGGGGAATAGGGGATTCTGGAAGTTGGGAGCGGGAACCCTGAACCTCCTTTCAGCGATGCCAACCGGAACGAATATCGTGATGTCTGGCGCCCTCAAAACATCCGGATCAGTGATGGGAGTCGCCAGCAATGCTCTCGGTAAAATCATCCTGGGAGGCACATCCAGTCCTGCTCTCTGGACGAACGAAGGGAATCTGACGCTGGCTACAAACGGAAAGACGATCTTGGAGTTGAGGGATGCCGCCACACTCCGAACCGGTGATCTCACCCTCGCCGCAGCGAAATCTTCGCAGGGAACGCTCCTTCTCACCGGAACGGGAACCAATGGTGGAACCACGATCGAGGTCGGTTCGGGAACGATCACCTTCGGCGCCGGTGCGGGGAAGATCGATTACAAGAAGTCATCCTCCTCCACCCTCTCCCAGGCACTCTCCGGCAAAGGGATGGTCACGGTCTCCGGCATGGGAACCCTGACCCTCGCCGGGAATAACTCCGGATTTGCCGGAACCAACTACCTCACCTCCGGAGGGATGGTGATCGGCGCCAACACCCTCAACGGGGGTGTGGCACTCGTTTCTGGTAAGAAAAGCACACTCACGCTCCAGCAGGGAGCCAGCCTCTCAAGCACCAATGCCCTGCATGCCGTTGGGGGCAAGCTGATTGACAATTCGGGCCTGGCGTTTACCAACTCGATCCGCTCCTCCAGAATCGTTACCAATGGAGCGCTACGCCCCGGAATCTTGCTTGCCACAGGAGGTACGCTTGAGAAGAGCTACACCGCCACCAACGATGTGACAAGGAATGTGGCGGGTTTCGGCGCGGGATATGGATCGGGTAAATCCTTCCAGATTCTCTCCGGTGCCGTCGCGGGCGCCTCGACACTCACGGCCCTGTCGGATGCCAATGGAAGGTTGGATCTCCACGGAACGGGCAGCAATCCCTTCGTCATGGCGATGACCGATGCGAGCTTCACAGCCACAAGGAACCAGATCCAGTGGCTCTACACAAACAGTGCCACTCCGTATTGGACGAACACCATTGCGGGTAATATCCAAGGAAGTAACAAGACTGCAGCGATCAGCGGGATGAATGGACTCTCTTTTGCTGGGAGCTTCAATAGCTTCCTTCTCCAGACGAGTCTCAAGACGGCTGGGATTACGAGTGACCCAAGCGACACCCTTGTCGAACTGAATGATCTGGGGACTGACAGCATCGCCGGGTTGCTCAATAAAATCATGGGGGCGTACGGTTACGACAGCGCCACCAAGACGGCATGGGCTGTCATCAACCACAACAGCCTCTTCGATTCCCAGCCAGGAATCGACACGGATCCCGGCCTTGCGCCTCTGGATATGGGAGCATCCTCAGTGACCACGCAGACCGTCCCGGAACCGGGAACCTGGGCCCTGATGATTATTGGATCGGTGGCTCTGCTTTTCGCAATAAAGGCCAAAAACCGGAAGAAGATTTAAACCACCAAGAGATATCCAAGGGAATCCGATTATTCACCACTAAGGGGGATCCAAGTGGGATCCAAGTTAGAGAATCCAAGTGGGGGATTAGGGGGAGCAAGTGGCATGGGCTCCGAGTATCGGAGCTGGCTTGTCGAATGAGTGCCTCTGCAAGCGAGCTTGCGAGAGCACATCATCTCGACAAACCTCACCGCAGTACCTTCGGCACTGCGTCCATGCCAAGCCCTCGACGCGCGACTTCCCTACTCAGTTCCTTTTCGGGAAAACTTTGCCGGTCCTTGGCTGTTTCCTTGGTGGTAAATTCCTTCCATGCCCCTTTAGCGTAGCTACCTACTAGCTACTGGGCACCCACTTTCTCACCTTCGCACCTTCCCACTTTATACTGCCCGCTACTTTTTGCTCTCGACGCTCGACCTTCGTCCCTCGACTTCTCCGGTCTCTCCCCAAACTTCCATATTCATACTTCTATATTCCGCGCCCCAGGCGCTCCCTTCGCCGGCACTTGGTGGTAGAAAATGCAGCCTGCAGATCTCCTTTTCTTTTATGTCGGAATTGTAACACTTGAAGCCATCTTTTTAGGGTAGTCTTTCAGACCAGAATGAGGATTCTTCACCAGTTCACCGAAGGGCTTCTTCGCTTGTTGCGAAGAGGGCCTTATGCTGTTGAAAACGTATCGTATCACATAAGCGCCAAGTCTCGCCTGAGATGCCCTCCCCCCCTGGTCAGATTCCTGGCTCTGATGCAGGCGGTTCTGGTTGTTTTCTCGGGAAGCCCTCCTCTCCTTGCCATCACGATGTCGGGGATCAGGGCCGGTACAGCGACTCCCGGATCCGGCGGACAAGGATCCTACTCCAATCTCCAGAACGCCGGTGCCGCCTCGGCGGCCCTAACAGCCGCGATGGCTCAGGGGAACCTGAAGAAGGCCAACGACATTATCACGGCGATGCGTCAGGTGCAGGCTGAAGCCAGAAACGCAGCAACGGGCAAACTTCCAAACGGATTATCCATTCCTAATGGACTGAAGCCCGGTGGGTTGGAGGTTTACAATCCCAGCGGACAAGTCACTGCCAGCGGCAATGTGCCGATCACTTGGAGCGGTGTTTCCTCCTTGGCTGAGATAAGAGCCGCTGCCTCCGACTCCGCAGCGGCGACGGTGAACGTCACCCAGGGGCAGCAGAGTGCCTATCTCTACTGGAATAAGTTCAATGTCGGCCCTCAGACGACCCTCAACTTCCATCTCGCCGAGAACCTCAAAGCGAATCCCGGTCAGAATATCGCCTTTAACAAGGTGATGAGCCCCTCATCCGCCTCCCACATTTTCGGCAAGATCAAAGCCGATGGTCAGGTCTACATCCTCAACCAGAACGGGATCCTCTTCCACAACGGCTCTGCCGTGAACACCCGATCCCTCGTCGCCTCCACCCTTCCGATCAATGAAAACCTTGCAGGCTCCGCGACTAAGGCGGGACGGGGTATAGCCAATAACCCCGACTATCAGTTCCTCTTTTCGGCTCTGGAGGTTCCTGCAGGCAAGAATGGCCCTACCGAGAAATTCACACCGCAGGTATTTAACTCGGGAAAGGTTGGAAATGTTGTTGTTGAAAGGGGTGCCACCATCACCTCCCCGAAGGATGACAATAACTCAGGAGGTCTTGTAGCTCTCGTCGGTCCGGGGGTGAGTAACGAGGGAACGATCAGCACGGCTAACGGACAGACAATCCTTGCGGCAGGCCTTCAGGTAGGCTTGTTCCCTCACGCTTCTTCGGATCCAAGTCTTCGCGGTCTGGATGTCTACATTGGAAAGGTTGATGACAAATCGATCAGTACCGAGGACTTGTCAGGCGGCAAGGGCGCGGGCACAGCGGTTAATTCAGGCGTGATTGATGTGCCCCAAGGAAGTGTCACCATGGCTGGAAAGACCATTCTCCAGAAAGGGGCCATCGATGGGACGACGTCCGTGTCATTAAACGGACGCGTGGATCTCCTGGCCAACTATGATTCAGAGATCAACACAGCGTATTTGCCGAATAACTCTCAGGGACCGCCCGTGTTCTTCACCAAGACGGGTCTTGTTGAGAGTGGGCCGGGAAGTGTCATCCGGATTCTGCCAGAGTGGGGGAGTGCGGAAAAAGTGATCGGAGATACCCTTGCCCTTAACTCCGCGGTTTCCATTTTGGGACAAAATGTCCGCTTTGGTCAGGGAGCTCTTCTTCTTGCTCCCGGCGCCGTGAAAACCTCCGGTGCCCTCTCACAGTTTTCATCGTTAGACGGAAGTCGTTCGTTCCTGAGTGACGGGGTGACCGTCGATGCGGGCAACTGGGTCAAGACATCGGCCACCACGGTGCGATTAGTCCACGATGGAGGGCAAATCTTTCTGGATGAGAATTCCGTCATCGATGTTGCCGGTTCGACGGGTGTGGAGGTCAGCAGTTCAGTGAATTTCATCACACTCCAACTTCGTGGCTCCGAACTGGCGAGCAGTCCCCTGCAACGGGAAAGCGTCATCAGGGGCAAAAACATCACGATCGATATCCGCAGGAATGGCACCTACGAAGGGCGCTACTGGGCAGGGACCCCGCTGGGAGATGCAACGGGCTACGTTGGTCTGATCGAGAAGACGGTCGGGCCTCTCACCATTGCAGGTGGAAGCGTTTCCCTGACAGCGGGTGACTCCGTTGTCATGAGAAACGGATCTCAAGTGAATGTCTCCGGAGGATGGATGAGATATATGGGCGGTAGCTTCAGCACCTCCAAGCTCACGACTTCAAGAGGTGAGATCATCGATATCTCCCAAGCCACACCCGATCTTATTTACAGTGGGATTATCAAGGATTCGCCGAAGTTTTACGATCCCGCCTACTACCGTGGAGGTGACGGAGGGACATTGGCCATTCAGTCTGCAGCCATGGCGCTCGATGGCAGAGCGCAGGGAGCCACGGTGGTTGGTTTCCGGCAGTTGAGTCCGCTCTCCTCCATGGAGAGCACACTTCCGGCTGCTTCTTCATTATCTCTTGCAATATTCTCGGAGAAGTTCCTCAGCGACCTCAATGCGGTGGTTCGCCAATCACTCTACCAACCCGTAATCCGTATCGCGGCTGCGCCTGACTACGCCGCGCCACGCCCTGAGTTCCTCTCATCCCTTCCAACCGAGCGCACTTCCGGGATCACTCTGGATCGGGGGCTTTTTGGAGAGTCTGGATTCGGGGAGTTGTCCGTTGATAATAAAAACGGGAGTTTTTTGCTGGATCGAGGTGTTTCGATGTACCTAGGTGGTGGAGGCAGGCTCGATGTGAGTGCTGGTACGATCGATATCGGCGGGGGGATTTACGCCCCAGGTGGATTGATGAAACTGAAGTCCTCTTCCCTGACGTATGCTGACCTGCTGTTGTTGGATTCCACCACGTTGCTGGACGGGCCTGTTACCGATCTCTGGACGCTGAAACAGACTGGTGAAACGGTCATGGAAGTGGGCAGGACTCCGGACGGCATGATCCTTCTTCAGGGACAAGCGCCCGTCACTCAAGATCAGTTAACGGCTCGGAATACCGGCAGGATTATACTCGGAGAAAGTGCAGTCTTGGACACGTCCGGCCTTCTGACTGACTTTTATTTATCCCGAGGATCCGCTCCCGTGATCATGAACGGGGGAGGTGTCATGTTAAATGCCTATCGGACAGATCTCCGTCCAGGTAGTGTAATCAATGTCTCGGGCGGGGCCTCCCTACTTCCGGGAAAAACGAGTTATGGGAAGGCTGGATCCATCTCGATCAGCGGAGGGTATGATCCCGACAAAGACTCGGTTTTCTCCACCGGAGAGCTTCGCTTCAACGGTGCATTGAAGGGGTTCTCCGGTATAGGTCAGTCAGGAGGAAGCCTCTCCCTTGCGGGTAGGGCCTTTCAGATCGGCGGGATCGCTCCAACCGGCGTCATCGGCCTGAGTCCTTCCTTCTTCAACCAAGGAGGCTTCTCCTCCTTCACGATTCAGGGGCAGGGCCTTCCCACTGCATCTCCCGATAACTGGATTCCTGCCGTGGCCGTGGCTCCAGGCACAATCCTCTCTCCCAAGCCGATCTCTCTGATTCTTTCCTCCTCGGGCGGGAGGCGAACGCTGGTGCCTTTTTCCATGCCGGCAAGCCTGGCTCCTAATGTCTCGCTGACTTTTCGAGGCGCTCCCGTCCGTGAAGTCAAGACCCAACGAGCTATGGATAATGGCAATGACATGGTTGTTCGTTCCGACATCATGATTGGCAAGGATGCGATGCTAGAGGCAAAACCAATGCTGGTTTCCTCATCCCTTGAGCATGAGGCCGGATCGATCGTGCTGGATGCTCAAACCGTATCCCTTGAAGGAACGCTCTCGGCACCGGGTGGATCAATCGTTATTTCTGCGTCAAAAAACACCGATAGGTATGCACGCACTAGTTTGGATAACTACGCGGATGCCCAGTTTACACTGATTTTAGGAGACCGCTCCTCGATTTCGGCTTCCGGGATTCCCCTCCTGACGCCGGACCCCTTGGGTATCCGTGGAACAGTGGGTGTGGTTCTTCCCGGCGGAGAGGTAGAATTAAGCGGAAATATCCTGGCACTCCCCGGTTCCTCGATCTCTGCATCGGGAGCGAGCGCCGATTTACGTTATTTCCCCAACCAGCTCGGAGCCAGCAAGGGAGGCGTTCGCACGATCCGTGTCGACTCAGCGGGGGGAAGTATCTCGTTGCATGGAGGCCAGATGCTTTATTCCGCCGCAATGCTAAACGCCAAGTCAGGGGGGAGTTCGGCGAATGGTGGAAAACTCCAGATTGATTCTTCCTTTTACTTCAGAGACCGTATTGATGAGGGAAGCGGGGGAACGGCGGGATTCGACCGCTATAGCGTGAGAATCCAGGGATCAGAAGCGGATCTCTTCTCGAGTATTGATCAACTTGGTGTTTCAAAGGTGGCGAGTAATCCACGGAAAAAAGTCACTGATGGCGGCGCTTATCTTTCGCTTGCCGCGATTCAGTTGGGTGGTTTTGACCGGGTTGCCCTCGACGGGAATGTGGCGTTCGAGGGACTCGGGGTGGTGGATGCCACCCTCCGGATTCCCGGAATCCTGAAAGTAGCATCTGGAGGTCTCCTGAGGTCGGACGGGGGAATTACCCTGGAAGCCGATTCGGTCTCCCTGGGACAGCCTCTGAGTGTTCCTCTGATTGGTATTGACCGCGCAAACACGACCATCATTTCTACAAGCTATGGATTGACAGCAGATCAATATATCGCACTGACTGCTGGCCCAGGCTCTGTGACGGTTAAGGCGGATCAAATCGATATCGGCAATCTCTCACTCCAGAACGCCTCCAAACTGCGTCTTCTCGCACAGAATGGTTCTGTCCGTGGGGATGGTACGCTGGATCTTGCCGGCGATCTCCTGATCGAGGCGGGAGCGGTTTATCCCGCTTCCGGGACCACATTCCAGATATTCGCCTATGACTCGGGAGTGGGAGGATCGCCGGGATCAATCAAGATCAGTCAGACGGGAGGGGTCAGCGTTTCGCCTCTTTCAGCAGCAGGATCCCTCGCGCTCTATGCGTCAAGCATCGATCAGGGAGGGACTCTCCTTGCCCCTTTTGGTAAGATTACGCTCGGTTGGGATGGCGCTGGAGCGATGCCGAAGGATCCTCTCAGCGGTGCTGGCTTCTCTTTACGTGCTCAAGCGGTTCCCGAAACGGACTCCATCCGCCTGCGGGCCGTTTCTGTCACTTCCGTTGCGGGCAGGGATCCCGTCTCGGGCCGCGAATGGATCATCCCCTACGGTACCTCTGCGGATGGTGGAAGTTGGATCGCTCCGGGAGGAATCGATATCACCTCCTCCGGTCTTCCGGGCAAGTCTGTGTCGCTGGCCTCCCGCGGATCGATAGTCATGGATTCAGGTTCGATGATTGATCTCCGGGGAGGTGGTCAGGCTACCGCCTACCAGTGGATTCCCGGGATTGGAGGAAAGAACAATCTTCTTTCCGAGGCATCGCCATCCTACGTGTCCGGGAGTTCCTATCTGCCGGGAGAGATCGTTCGCTACGAGGGCAGGCTCTGGTCCGCCAATGTCAGGATCGATCCGAAAAAAAATGCACCCTCTCCCTCAGAGGGCATCTATTGGACAAGGATTCCGGAACGCTATGCGATCATTCCGGGATATTCAGGATCGCCTGATCCCACGGGCTACGGAGGATTGCCAGAGACAGGTCAAATGATCCGTCTCTCCTCCGGAATCCCGGGACTCTCAGCCGGTGATTACACACTCCTTCCAGCCAGTTATGCGTCCCAGCCCGGCGCTTATCTCCTCTCGGTACCGGAGTCACTGCCTTCATCACCCACTCCCATGTCGATGCCTGATGGAACTTTCCTGAATTACGGGGTTAGGTTTGATGCCTATGGTTCCTCCTCAAGCATTGCCCAACTTGGCAACTACTTCACAGTCACTCCTCCGGCGGCACTGTCAAAAAGGGTCGAATTCAAAAATCTTTCTGCCGGTGAATTTTTCAATAATCAAGGAGCCAGTGATCCGGCACATGCCGCCGATCTGACCTTGGTAGCTGCCAGGTCAATGGATCTCCGTTCCAACATCAGGTCATCGGGTAGAACCGAAGGCCTCGATGCCCGGATCGGCATCTCCTCACCTCTAGATTTCAGGATCGTTGCGAGTAGCTCGGGGCGTACTCCGGGATCCGGAGAAATCCTGCTAGATGCGGGCGTCCTCAATTCCTGGAATGCCGGGGGTCTCTTAATCGGTGGAGTCCGATCTAATCCTGATAACGAAGGACCCGTGAAACTTTCCGTCACTTCTGCATCAGTTATTATGGAGGATGCGGATCTGATGGTGCAGGATTTGATCTTTGCGGCTACCGGTAAGGTTGAATTGGAATCCGGTGCCTCGATTGTCAGCACGGCAACGACCAGCCCCCTGAATGACCAAAGTCTTTTCCTCTCTGGGAATGGAGCATTGCTCAGGGTTAGCGGAGATCCCGAAATCAGCATTTCCAGAGGAAGAGTTGGAAGTATTGCCGACCCGGCCAGTCTACTTATCGGGAATAATAGCTCACTGCGTGGTGGTTCGATCCTTCTGGATTCGAGTTCACTCATGAATCTGGCCGACACGGCAACCTTCACCGCAGGATCCGTGAGCATGGCGGCTGGTTCGGTGGCGATAGTCGGAAGGGCCTCGGATCCCATTCCCAGGGATCAGTCCGATGACGTCAGCTTGATCATCGGCGGACGACTACTTGATTCCTTGGAGAAGGCTACAGCGCTGGCAATTACGAGTTACTCGACCCTCTCTCTCTATGGATCCGATTCCATCGCAGGAGACTCGCTCCGCACGCTGAAACTCAATGCCTCCGCCATCCGGGGCTTCCTCCCCGAGGATGGAATCTTCGGCTTCAGGGCGGAGACGATCCTTCTTGGGAATAGTGCGGGAGAGGCCGCTTCTAAGACTGCCATGGATTTACCTTCCGGAAGCCTAAGTGGCTGGTCAGGTTTTAAGGTGCTTGAATTTGAAGCATCCCAGTTCGTTCTTGGAAAAAACAATCTCCGACTCGACAACTTCACTCAGGTGAATATCACGGCCGCAAAAGGGATCCAGCTCTCCGCCTCGGGTGGTTTGGATGCTGGAACGGCTAGCAATCTGTATCACCCCTCGGAGGGTGAAAATGCCGACATCATTACCCTTGTCTCGGGAGTCACTCCGTCTGATCTTGTCGTGAAGGATCGTGATGGGGCCACGCTCTCGGGAGATGTTCTGCTGGATCTGCCTGCCGGTAGCAGTGTCCTGATCCCACAACTAACGCAACTGAGCATCTCGACACCTTTTGTCTCCGGTGCCTCTGGAGTATCCTCCGGGATACGTGCGTCCGGTGGGCTTGTGTTTGACGGATCGGGTTACTCCGCTACACCGAGTGACTCCGGCCTTGGAGTAGCCTTGGCATTACAGGGCTCTTCCGTGGAAATTCTCAACACGCGCTTCGACCTGACTGCTGGCTCACTCTCTGCAACGGCAAGATCCGGCGATATCCTGGTAGGCTCGGGAGCTTTCATCTCGGTACGTGGCGGTGACATCAAGGTTCAGGACACGCGTGTCACCACGGATGCAGGGAAGGTTTCCCTCGCTTCGTCCCTTGGAAAAATTGAGATCGCCGCTGGATCAGCTATTGATCTGAGTGCGCCCTCCGGCAAATCACTCGGAACCTTTTCGTTAAGTGCTCCGGGCTTGGGCGATTCGGACAACGAAATTCTCCCCGGCGGAGTGGCCATCATGCCGGGAGCGAAGTTCATAACTGGGGGAACAGGAGGTGCTTCGCTAAATCTGGATCTTGGATCCTTGGAATCGTTTTCCAGTCTGCGATTCGGCCTGAACCGGGAAGGGAATCCGGCAAGCTTTTCCGAGGCTGGCTTCACGGGGCGGGTGACAGTCAGGGTGTGCGGTGGGGATGTCGTGCTGGATGACCTCGTTCAGGCACGTCAGTTCAGTCTCTCCGCAGATCGTGGATCCATCACCGTGGCACCCTACGCAGGAGTGAATGCCTCTGGCCAAACCGGAGGGACGATCAGCATCGTGGCCTCCGGGAGTCTCTCCCTAGAGCCCGGCGCCTTTCTTAGCGTTCAAGGTGAAAAGTATGACACTTCAGGGAAAGGCGGAAGTATCCTCCTCTCCGCCGGAGCAGCTGTTGACGGGCAGATCGATCAATCAGCGATGCTGGGTCTCACTCTCGGTTCGGAGATCGATCTGGGGGTAGATCAGATTAGCAATGGGGTTGATCAATTCGGTGGCACACTCCATCTCAGAGCCCCGGTCATCGAATCCGTTGATGGCCTGGGGATCCAGATCTCGATGCTGGACTCCGCTATCGTGGGGGCATCAAGCGTTGCAGTGGAGGGATACCGTCTCTATGAGTTGGGCGGCACAGTGGCCGACCTGAATAGTGCTAAACCGCTCAAGGTCGACGGAGGGGACTACGATGGGGATCAGACAGTTCTTGAGTTAGCCAAGCAGGATGCCCTTCGGTTCGGTAGTCAAATGGATGCCATTCTGGAGCGTCTCATTCCCGAGGAGACGCCGAACACGGAATTATGGAAGCCATTCACGGGAATCCCTATCCTCAACCTCACGGCTGGGATTGAAATCATCAACCGTGAGGGCTCCATCAAGCTCTCCTCCGACTGGGATCTTGCCGATGGCGTGGCATTGGGTGTGCCGCAATACCGTTACGGAAGCCGCAAGGCCCCTGGATTCCTGACTCTACGGGCCGCCAGCGATCTCGTCCTTGAGGCGACCTTATCAGATGGATTCACTGCAAATCCTGTTCCGAAAGAGAGTGGGGCGCGCTCGGGGTCGGATAATATGGCGATCCTGCTCGATCGGAATCCTGATTTGCCATTGAATTTCCAGTCTTGGAGCTATGATCTCACGGCAGGGGCTGATCTCGCTTCCGCCTCTACCGTCATGACCAGTCCTCAGCAGGGTAGGGGTGACGTCAAACTCGGCAAGGTGACTTCAAAGTCGAACATTCTCCCCGTTGGAAATTCAACGACTGGCCTCGGGTCGTTCGGGGCGGATAATCTGACCACGTCGGCATTATCGGCAGAGGAGGGAAATTATCAGGTCATTCGGACCGGCAGCGGGAACATCACGGTGAATGCTGCGGGTGACGTGCGGTTCCTGAATCAATTTGCCTCCATCTACACAGCCGGCACAAAACTGGATGACCAGAGTCTTGGCGGCCGCTTCGACCTGCCTAATGTGAAATCCCTCACCGCAGGAACAATACCGGAAGATGCCTTGGGAAAGCCCCAGGAATCCCTGCAATATATGGCCCAGTTCTCCGCTTCAGGCGGCAATGTCTCGCTGCAGGCAGGGAGGAATATCGCGCAACTCCAGAAACGACTTTTCTACACGGACTCCGGCAAGAAGGTTTCGCCTCTACAACCCTACGAATATGATGAAGAATTGACAGCTGACAGTTCATGGCAATTGCCGACCAGTTGGCTGATGCGACGTGGTGGCTCATCGAAAGGACAATGGAATAGCCGAGAGGGATTCTTCCTCAAGGCCGATGGATCGTATTCAGAGGACATCCAATCCGAAATCATGAGTACGGCTTGGTGGGTGAATTTCGCCAACTACTTGGGAGGAATTGCCACGCTCGGAGGAGGTAATGTGTCGGTCGAGGCCGGTGGGACTGTTGCAAATGTCGCTATTTCCCTGCCTACCCAGATGCGTGCGACGTCTCGCAAGATGATAGGTAGAGATGGGAACGAGATGCTTGTTGAGGCTCTATCCTCGGAAAGCGTTGTCTATCAGACGGGTGGAGGAAACCTGATTCTCCGAACTGGCAAGAACCTCGATGCGGGAAGCATCTATTTGGAACGCGGAGATGCCTCGATCCGAGTGAATGGGGACGTGGTAAGCAACGAAACCCGCAATGTCTGGTCTGAGCTGCTTTACTTCCTGAGTAACCCAACGGCAAGCCGAACCCCTTATGCAAGTTCCCCATCACGATATTGGGCGCCGACTGCGTTCTTTCAGGGAGTCGGGGCAATAGATCTTCAAGCAGGTGGCAGGATCGACTCGCTGGGGATGCCGGGGAGTGTCTTCTCACTGCCGCAGGGATACTCCAATGATATGGAGTACAGGAATTATTTCACAACGTTTGATGCTGCGATTTCCCAGGTTGCCAGTCCCTCGTTCCGTGTGACTGCATTGGGGGGCGATATCACGCTGACCACTAAGATTGACGGCCTTCCGACCTACCAGGCCATGGCGCGTGCCGCCTCGCTTGGGAAAAAGGAGTCTTCCCCCTACGCTGGTGCCTATCAACCCTGGATCCGAGTCGTGGAGTCATCGCCCGGAACCCCGGAACTGGGGGGGTTGATGGGATTGACCTCCCCAAAACTGGAAATCATTGCTCCTGCGGGCGATGTGAATTTTGCGGGTGATCTGACGCTCTATCCGGCTGCCTATGGAAATTTGATCGTAGCGGCTGGTGGAAATGTCGTCGGCCTCAGTCGTCAGGGCGATCCTAATGGATCGACTGCGACCGATTGGACCTTTGCTACGATTAACCTCTCTGATGCCGATGCATCGAAGTTGCCGACTCAACTGGCTCCCGTAGGTCAAGCCGCAGAGGGAGGAGCCTATACCTCGACAAGGGCAGAGTATCTTCTCTCTGCACTCCTGGGGCTTGTGGAAAGCGGGAGTTATTCCGGTCAAAATTCCTCCCAGAGCCTCCAGTTGGCAAGGCATGCCAAAGATCTCCATCGTGGGGATAGTAGCCCATTAGTGATTTCTTCGGGTCAGGATGTATCGGGAATTCAGCTTTTCAGCCCTAAACTTACCCGGGTCACGAGTCACGGGGACATCCGCGACGTCTCCTTCTATCTGCAACACAACTCCGCAGACGATATCAGCGTGGTTCGGGCGTCTGGAAATATCATTCCTTATGATGTCACCACCGAATCTCAACAAAAGGCCAGGGCTACGATCAATGACGAAAAGCCGAAGGCCAGGATCGTGCAAAGCGGTGATATCCAGATCGCTGGTCCTGGTGCGCTTATGCTCTTGGCTGGTGGGAATATCGATCTGGGTACAGCACCGGATCGTGCTTGGTCCACCGATCCCTATGATTCCACCATCTGGAATGGCATCACGAGCATAGGAAATGCCCGCAATCCGTCTCTGCCTTTTGAGGGTGCTGATATTACTGTTACTGCTGGTGCCACTCTTGCTGCGGAATCGGCATCTGGAGGAACCAGTGGCTTCCTTGAATTTGCCAGGACTTTGCTAAATGGCCCTAGAGGGCAAGAGTACCTTGTCGACCTTGCCAAATCATTCAGGTATTCGGGATCGAGAATTAGCGATTTCTTCACTTACTCCAAAGACGGAGTGGAAGAAATCAGGATCACCAAGGATGATGTGCTGACGAGTACGGGCCTTTTCAATGAGGAGGAGCGTTTAGAATTGAATCTGAATCTGCTTTTCCTAGCGATTAAGAATTCGGCAAAAGACTATTATGATGAAACATCTCCTAACTACAAAACCTACCGAGAGGGAAAAGATGCCATTACGAAATTCTTTGCGTCAACAGGGCCGGGTGATGTGCTCACAAGAACACGAGATATTCGCACAAAGAACGGTGGCAATATCAGTATTCTGGCCCCGGGCGGAGGTGTGACTCTCGATAGCGTCGATCCCTATTCTAAAGACCCTCCCTTCGGAATCATCACCGCGTACGGGGGAGGGATTAATATCCTTGCCAAGGAAAGCGTAGGAATAGGCATCGGCCGAATCTTCACACTTCGTGGTGGCGACATTACGATCTGGTCAGATGTCTCGATTGCGGCCGGAGCCTCAGCCAAGACGGTGGCATCTGCTCCTCCCACTCGTGTCTTGATCGATCCCCAGAGTGCTAGTGTATTGAGTGATCTCGCCAGTTTGTCCACCGGTGGCGGTATTGGAACTCTTCAAGTCATCAAGGGGGTGCCGATTGCGGACGTAACCCTTGTCGCGCCCCTCGTCGACGCGGGTGATGCTGGCATTCGATCAAGTGGCAATCTGCTCGTGGCTGCTGAGAAAATTCTTAATGCAGACAATATTATGGTTGCTGGACTGAGCGTGGGAGTTCCTCCTCCTGCAGTGGCCGCTTCTGCTC